>CAZQXP010000046.1:0-6839 GCA_964597525.1 uncultured Thermotogaceae bacterium
CCGCGGTCGGGAGAAGCTCGTGGCCATCAACAAAGAAGCCCTTTTTCGCGGCTACACTTTGGCCATGCATGCGCTCTGAGCCTTCAAATTTCTCTTGACGTTATCCTCTTTTTGTGCTAAGGTGAAAAGCATTCCGCAAAAAGGAGGTGATTGGGAGGGGGAAGGTTTGTATCTTGATGGCGAGGAACGTTTCGCGGATTTAGGTGGGGTAACGAAAGGAGGCAGTGTATGAAAAAAACTTTTGTTTTAGTGGTTTTAGGCTTGTTGGCTTTCCCCGCAATTTCCGCTTGGACTGTCTCCGATCTTGAGCGCATGGCCAAAACAGATGTTATTCCCGAAATCCGGCTTGCTGCGGGTTACGCGCTTGCTAACTATTATGCCGCCACTAAATCGGAGACAGACCTTCTGAAACTTGCGGAAAGCGGGGCTACGGAGGCTGTGAGGCTTGCGGCGTCGCTTGCCCTTTCCCAAAAGTGGGTGGGCGCAGGGAAAACCCGCGATGAGCTTTTGTCCATCCTTACGGAAGGGAAGACCCCGGAGGTGCGGGCTGCAGCAATTCCCGCGTTCACGGAAGCCATCGTGACCGATAAAGCCGATGCTCTTCTGGAACTGGCAAAGACCGGGGAAACTGAAGAGCTGCAGTACGCAGCGGGTAAGGCCTACCTCCAAAAGATTCGGGCAAAACTGAACAAAGCCACCCTTGAATCGATCTGTGGGGACGACACGCTTCCCGCGGGCTACCGCAAGGCCGCCGCGGAAGTCTTGGCCGGCTATTACCTCTTCCCGGAAACCACTGCCCTCTCTAAGGCTCAGCTTGAGGAAAAGGCCTTGAAGGACGCGAACCCCTTTGTGCGCTATGCTGCTGCCTACGCGCTCGTGAACTTCTTGGCGGAAGAATCCGCGGATGCGCTCTATAAGAAAGTGGTTTCCATGTTCCTTGCGCCAGGGGTGAGCGCGGAGTACCGCTGGGCTTACGCCCGCGCGTTGGGCTTGAAGTGGGCCGCAGGCCTCTAAAAAACTTTTTTGAGGAGGTGCAGAGATGAAGAAGTTCGGTGCGGTTTTTGCGGTTGTAGCATTTTTCGTGGGCCTCGCCTTGGCCCAGGAATACAAAGTAGTTCCCCTCGGGCAGGGCGAGTGGAAAGACTTCACTATCGGCAAATACGGTGGCTACTTGGTCGTGGGCTCCCTGGATAACCCCAAGACCTTCAACCACCACATCGCCCAGGAAACTTCCTCTACGGATGTTACGGGGATGCTCCACGCTGGCCTCACCGAGGTAAACCCCATTACGGACATGGTGGAGCCCGGCCTAGCCAAGTCCTGGGAGATCTCTGAGGACGGGTTGGTCATCACCTTCCATCTCCGGCAGGGTCTGCAGTGGTCCGATGGGCATCCGTTCACTGCTGACGATGTGGTGTTCACCTTCAACGGTGTCATCTTCAACGAGGATGTGCGCACGGATTACCGCGATGTTCTCCTCGTAGAGGATAAGCTTCCGATCTGCGAAAAAGTGGATGACTACACCGTGCGCTTCATCCTTGCAGCACCTTTCCGGCCCTTCCTCCGCGAGATTGGCGGGGCCATTTACCCGGCGCATAAGCTCCAGCACCTCTCTCGGGTGTACAACCCCGATGCCGATCCGGAGGCTCTGAACTCCGTGTGGGGCGTGGATACCCCACCCGAGGAAATCGTGGGCATGGGGCCGTTTAAGCTCAAGCAGTTCATCCCCGACCAGCTTGTGGTCATCGAGCGCAACCCCTATTACTGGAAGGTTGATCCTCAGGGCAACCGGCTTCCCTATCTCGATGGGGTTAAGTACGTGATCGCCTTCTCCTTGGATACCATCATGCTCAAGTTCCGCAACGGAGAACTTGACGTGTATGCTCCGCGTCCGGAGGACATCGCCACCTTGAAGGCGGAGGCTGCCCAGAAGGGCATCAAGATCCTCATCGACCCCACAAAGCCGCTCTTCGGAACCACCTGGATTGCCTTCAACCAGGACTGCCCCAATGAAAAGCTCCGGGAGTACTTCCGGATGGTGGAGTTCCGCCGGGCCATGTCCCACCTTGTGGATCGCCAGACGATCATCAACAACGTGTACCTTGGCCTGGGTGTGCCTCAGTGGAGCCCAGTTTCCATGCTCTCGCCGTTCTACTACCCGGATGTGCCCAAGTATGACTACGATCCCGAGGCCGCAGCGAAGCTCCTCGATCAGATCGGCCTCATTGACCGCAACGGCGACGGCTGGCGCGACTTCCCCGATGGCACGACCTTCGAGTTCGAGCTCAACACCAACGCTGGGAACACCATCCGCGAGCAGACCTGCCAAATCTTCGTAGCTGACTGCGCTAAAGTCGGGATCAAGGTGAACTTCAACCCCATCAACTTCAACGCCTTGGTAACGAAGCTTCTTGGCGGTCAATACGAGGCTTGTCTCCTTGGTCTCACTGGGTCCTCCGAGCCCCACGGCGGCGCGAACGTGGAGCGCTCCTGCGGTGGCTTGCACTTCTGGAAGTACTCGGACTGCGAGGACCCCACACCGGTAGCGAAGCGCATCGATGAGCTCTTTGACCTCGGCGTCAAGACCTACGACTTCAACGAGGCTTACGAATACTACAAGGAATACCAGATCCTCGCGGCCGAGAATCTCTTCCTCATCTACACGGTGAACATGCTCTATCGTTATGCCTACTACGAGAACCTCCAGAACACCGCGGGATTCAGCCCGCTTGCCGGCGCCCTTGGCTTTGCCGAGGTGCTGTGGAAGAAGAACCCGAACATGGTGGGTAACCGCATCGTCGGGTAAAAGAGCGAAAACGAGGGGGCGGTCCTTGAGACCGCCCCCTTTCTTTTTTATACTCGTCTACCCATGTTTGGTTACATCGCGCGGCGAATCCTCTACATGATCCCTGTGCTTTTTATTATTTCCATCATCAGCTTTTTTGTCTTGCAACTCATGCCTGGGAACTTCACGACTGCTTTTAAACTCAACCCGCGCTTCAGCAAAGAAGAGATTGCTCGCCTGGAGGCGCGTTATGGCCTCGATAAACCTGCATACATTCGCTACTGGAAGTGGATCACAGGGATCATAACCCGCGGAGATTTCGGATACTCCATGGAAACACAGCAGCCCGCGTTTGATGCCCTTTTCAAGGGCCGGTTGGGCTGGACCCTCCTTATTTCCTTTGGCACCCTGATCTTTACATGGCTCATCGCGATCCCCATCGGCGTATTTTCTGCCGTTCGCCAATATTCTGTGGCCGATTATGTCCTTACCTTCTTTGGTTTCATCGGCGTTTCCATTCCCAACTTCTTTTTTGCTTTGGTAGTGCTCTGGTTCCTCGTGTCCGTATTAAGAGTGGGCGAGCGAGGGCTTGGGATTGGCGGGCTTTTTGATGTGCAGTATGTTAATGCTCCCTGGAGCTGGGCGAAATTCGTGAATTTCATGTGGCACCTTCTTCCTGTGCTTGTGGTCGTGGGGCTTGCCGGAACAGCCGGACTGATTCGGTACATGCGCGGCCAGCTCCTCGATACTCTTGGCCAGCAATATGTCCTCACCGCCCGCGCCAAGGGTCTTAAGGAAAGGATAGTGATCTGGAAACACGCGGTTCGGAACGCCATAAACCCCCTTATTACGATGCTGGGTATGTCCCTTCCTGATCTTTTCTCGGGAGCGTTTTTCGCGGCCATTATCATGGGTCTTCCTACCGTAGAGCGCGCGTTTTGGAACGCGTTGCAGCGCCAGGATGAATACGTGGTCATGTCTGGGCTCCTCTTTTTCGCTTTTCTTTTGCAGGTTGGAAATCTTTTGGGCGACATCATGCTTGCCTGGGTGGATCCAAGGATTCGCTATGACTGAAAAAACGGAGCAAATACAGGTTGGAGAAAAGGGCGTAAGCCAGTGGCAGCTCGCTTGGCGGCGGTTCCGGCGTCACAAAGTGGGTCGCGCGGGGGCCGTCATCGTTGGACTTTTCTTCCTCATGCTCATCTTTGCCGAATTCCTCAGCCCCTATCCGCATACTCAGCAGTTTCGCGACGCTACTTATGCTCCTCCCACGAAAATTCACTTTTTCGACGAGAATGGCCGCCTGACGCGGCCTTTCGTGTATGGGGTAACCCGGACCCTTAACACGGAGCTTTGGCGCTGGGAATACCAGGAGGATCGATCGCGCAAATATCCTATTCGCTTCTTCGTGCGTGGCTTTCCGTATAAACTTTTTGGCCTCATCCCTACCGATATTCACCTTTTTGGCGTGGAAGCCGACGGGAAAATTTTCCTTTTTGGAACCGATGAAATGGGGCGGGATCTCTTTTCCCGTGTGATGATGGGAACCCGTGTTTCCCTCGTGATCGGCCCCTTTGTTCAAGCGATCTCCTTGCCCATCGCTCTTTTGCTGGGAGGCGTTTCCGGATTCTACGGTGGGGGCGTGGACATGTTCCTCCAGCGGGTGTTCGAGATCATCATGTCCATCCCTACTTTGCCCCTTTGGCTTGCCTTGGGACTGGCGCTTCCCAAGGGGCTTTCTCCCACCATGCGTTTCTTTGGGCTTGCGGGCATCATGGCCTTGATCGGCTGGGCCGGCCGAGCCCGGGTCATTCGCGGCGTGGTCTTGGCCATTCGTTCCATGGACTTCACTGAAGCCGCGCGCGCCGTGGGCGCCAACGATCTTCGCATCATCCTCCGTCACATCGTCCCCAACTTGGCCTCTTACATTATCGTGAGCGTGACCCTAGGTATTCCCGGCGCCATTATTGGTGAAAGTGGCCTTTCCTTCCTGGGGATTGGGATCAACGAGCCCATGGTGAGCTGGGGGCTTCTTCTTTCCAAGGCAAACAACGCTGCTACCATTCAAAGTTATCCCTGGCTTCTGATTCCCGGTGTTTTCATTACGGTTGCCGTTTTGGCTTTCAACTTTTTGGGTGACGCCCTGCGTGACGCGTTTGATCCCTTCAGGGTTGTTTGAGCCAGCTTTTCAGCTCCTCTTCCAGCGTATAAAAAGAGCGGGAAAACGCAAACTCGGAAGCACGGAAGATGCTCGCTCCTTCATAAAGGGATTCCCAGAATTTGCGTAGCCCGGCGACGCCGAATTTTTCTAAAAGAAACGTCACCAATGCCCCCGCTTCCGCTTCCGCAAGCTCTTGGGGATAGACGCCGAACAAGTTTTGGGTGAGGGAAACCCACCGACCGGCTTCCAGGAGGGCCTTGGCCTCCGCGCGGAAATCCCTTTCCGGATAAACCATGCGGAGGGTGAGTCCTTCCACCAAAGTTTTGTAGGTCGGAAGGCCAAAAGGGCAAAGAGCTTCCAACGCTAGCCGGCAGGCTGACTTTGGAATTTTCTGGGGATCTCGTACCCAAACCACTCCCCAAGGGGTAGAAAGATTGGGCTCGTCGGCAAGCACGTAAAAAACAAGATGGTCGGGGAGAAGGTCCGGAATCTCCGGCCAGATCGTGGCTAGGCGGACTAATACCTGCTGCGCTTGCAAAGCCCATGTTTCCTCTTCTGCCCCCACCACGATCACAGGCTCCTTCTTCACCTTCGGGGCGGTGGAAAGCGAGCGGAGTTCCGGAGCTTTTTCTCCTAAAAGTTCGAGTGCTTTTTCCACCTCGCCTTTGGCGAGGTACGCAAGCCCCCGGATTTCCCGAGCCCTGGAATCATCGAGGTTTGCGAGAAGCTGGAGGGCTTTTTCGACGTGACCTGTATGGAGCTCCTTTAAGGCCCAAAGGTGCTCCCGGTCTGGGCTTTTCTGAAAGCTCTGCCAGAGGTAGTCCTGAAAATCCTGGACTAGAAGACTGGGATCCGCTTGCATCATGTTAGCCGCGGCTTCCCAGGAGGAAGACCTCCAAAAATTCTGCGCGCCTTGAGAACCAAACCGTGTGAGAACCCACTGGGCTAACGCAGCAGCAAAGACCTCGGCGAGCCTTCCGCCCCCCTGTTTGGGCTCACTAAGGGCCGCGATGACGGTCCGCAGTTTTTCCAAGGTCAGGGTCGTCCCTGCCCATGGAGCATTGAGCTGAAAATAGAGGTCCTCCCACGGATCCTTGGGAAGAAGGCGCTCAGCGTTAGCCCAGATTTCGCGGACGTTGTAACGCTCAGCCCAAGCACCCGCTTCCGCTGCCCAAGGGTATTGAGGGTCCGAGAAGTACAAGCTTAGGCCTCGGGGAAATAAGGGATTTCCTGGCCGGCCGAAGGCCAAAGAACAGGCGAGCCGAGCCAAATCTCCGCGCGTTGATCTAGAAAGGATCAAATCCGCTACGGCCAAAGACGTGCGCTCCTCTTCGGCGCGGGCAGAGATACCCGCGGGAACCTCCGCAGGCGAAGCGAAAACGTAGAGGTAAATGGGCGAAGGCAAAGCTTGCGGTGAAAGCCCAAGCTCCTCGAGAGTCTCGAGCCATTGTTCCTTGAGCTGGATTTTGAGGCCCTCCATTTGTGAGCCCACGGGTGAGCTTTTCAAATAGCGAAGGACAAGGGGCGGATAGGCTATTTCCGCAAGCGGGCTCCGAGCCTTCTGCAGGGTTGGGTAGACCCAGAACACGAGGATTCCCACCACCAGTGCAGCGAACCCTCCCAGTCCCAGCCCACCTAGGACCCAAAGATAACGTTTCGAAGTTCGTATGGAGGCCATTGAAGTTAAGTCTTAAGTATAGAGTGGGGCTGGATGCCCTTCACGGGCAACCTTTTCGTAATTTAGTCGGCTTTGGCGGAGGATAGGAAAGATTATTGTTGCTAATACCAACAAAAAGCGGGATCTTGACAGAGGGGATCCTAATCTGCTATTATAAAGCTTGCGAGGAGGTGGTCATGCGGGCCAAATTTCTAGTGGCCCTCCTTGTGGCCACG
>CAZQXP010000047.1:0-6633 GCA_964597525.1 uncultured Thermotogaceae bacterium
TTCGGCAATAGCCGTTGAGGAAGTCGCGGCCGGTGATCAGCCGGCACCCGGCGGGCTGGAGTTCCAGGATTTCCAAAATCCCTTTTCCTGTGGCCACAAGGAGCTTGTCCCGGCGGGGGAGGACCGTGCCCGGAAGCGCACCCCCACCCTCTTCCGCAACCACGCGAGTCCGGAAAATTTTCACGTGCTCGCCCTCCCAGCTGGTGAACGCGCCGGGACGCGGGGAAAGCCCCCGCACAAGATTGTGAATGCGCTGCGCTTCCCATTCCCAGCGGATGCGGCCATCCTCCTTATGGAGTTTGGGGGCAAGGGGGCCATTGGGCGGCTGGGGCACAGGCGTTAGCTTCCCCTGCCAAAGGCCTTCCACCGTCTCCGCGGCAAGCTCCGCGCCCATTTTCGCAAGCCTCTCCTCGAGCTCACCTGCGGTCTCTTCCGGGCCGATCTCCGTTCGCCGCTGTAGGAGGATGGGGCCGGTGTCCATGCCCTCGTCCATAAGAAACGTGGTCACCCCGGTTTCCCGCTCGCCGTGGATCAAGGCCCAGTGGACAGGGGCGGCGCCCCGGTACTTGGGAAGAAGGGAGGCGTGAACGTTAACACAGCCCAGCCGCGGAAGATGAAGGACCACGGGCCGCAGAAGCTGACCAAACGCGGCCACCACGAGGATATCGGGGTTCACCGCGCGCAGGGCCTCCACCGCTTCCGGGCTATTGATGGATTTGGGCTGAAGAAGGGGGAGGTGAAGCTCTTGGGCCGCGATTTTTACGGGCGGCGGGGTGAGCTTTAAGCCCCGGCCGGCCGGTCGGTCGGGTTGGGTGATCACGAGCGCCACGCGGAATCTTTCCGCAAGGGCGCGGAGAATGGGGACGGCAAAAGAGCTTGTTCCCGCAAAGGCTAGCGTCGGACCTGCGCTGCCGAAGGCACAGCCTCCTTCCGCATCTGAAGCTCCCGGAAAAGCCGAAGCACCCGCTGCCGCTCGTTCGTGGGCAAAAGATCGATGAAGAGGACGCCATCCAGGTGATCGAGCTCATGCTGGAGGATGCGGGCATTAAGGCCTTGGGCTTCAATCAGATGGCGGTTTCCCTCTTCGTCTTGGTACTCCACGCGCACTGCCTTTGCCCTGGGCACCTCCGCAAAAACGCCGGGCAGGGAAAGGCAGCCCTCCTCTTCCACGGCCACTTCTTCCGATCGCCAAAGGATCCGCGGGTTGAGCATGATGACCGGTTCAGGCTTTGTGGAGTTAAGCTCGCTTTCCGGCTCCAAAAGGACGATGGCCGCCCGATAAAGGAGCCCCAATTGGTTGGCCGCCAAACCCAAGCCCTCAATGCGGGCAAAAGCTTCGCGTAAGGCCTCCGCTACAGCTCTGGCCTCGGGGCTTCCTGGACGCACGGGCCTTGTGGGCCTCCGAAGAATGGGGTCGGGATAAACACGGACCAACTTGGCCTCCTCCTCGTGGCGCTTATTATAAGCGGAATGTGACCGAGGCAAGGTTGGGGAGACTCGCGGAGAAAATCGCCCTTGTGCGCAAGGTGATTGAGCTTGAGCGCCGAAAAGGCTTCGCCGATACGGCCGCAGTAGGGGGGATGGAAGCTTTTGTGAAAAGGCATTTCCCCAGGCTCTCTTCTGTCATTTCGGGCTACGGGAAGATGAGCCGAGCGGAACGGGAAAAGGCCCTTTTGGAGCTGGAAGCGCGCCTTGCAAGGCTTCTTCAGGCGGAGGCCCCCTTATCTTTGGATGCGCCTATTCGTTTTGCGCCCGGAGTGGGCGAAAAGCGCGCTGCCCTTTTTGAACGGCTTGGGATCCACACCGTGGAGGACCTCCTCACCTTTTTCCCAAGGAGGTTGGAGGACCGCACGAAGCTTCGCCCCATAAAAGACTTGCGGGATGGGGAAAGCGCCCTTGTGGAAGGAATTCTGCGGGCGAAATCAAAAGTGAAGGTGAAGCCGAATCTAGAGCTTATCAAGGCCGCCGTCGACGACGGAAGCGGGATCCTCTTTGGGGTTTGGTTCAATCAGCCTTGGGTATGGGAAAGCCTCGTTCAAGGGGAGCGCTACGCGTTTTTCGGGAAAGTCCAAATCCGGTTCGGTGAAATCCAGATGGAAAACCCTGTTTGGGAGAGAGCAGGGAGGAAGGAACAAACCGGCCGCTTCGTTCCCATTTACCCTAGCACAGAGGGGCTTTCCCAAAACATCCTTCAAAGCGTGATCCAAAAAACCTTTCGCCGGGCAGAGGGGGCGATCCCGGAGTTTCTTCCTCGGGAGATCCGGGAGAAGTACGGGCTTCTTTCCCGAAAGGAAGCCCTCTTCAAGATCCACTTTCCCAAAACGCTGGCGGAGTTCGAGCGGGCCCGGGAAACCTTGGCTTTCGAAGAGCTCTTTCTCCTTCAGGTGGGCCTTCTTTTGCGGCGAAAGCGGGAGAGTTTGGGGCGAAGCGTTCACCCTAATCCCGAGTGGATGGAGAAGTTCTTCGCCAACCTTCCGTTTTCCCTGACGCCTTCGCAGAAGCGGGCGGTGGAGAAGATCGAGGAGGATTTGCGCGCGCCCTATCCCATGCTCCGGCTCCTCCAGGGGGATGTGGGTTCAGGAAAGACGGTGGTGGCGGCTGCGGCCTGCGCCATGGTGGCCTCGGCAGGGGCCCAGGCCGCGGTGATGGCACCCACGGAAATCTTGGCCGAGCAGCACTACCGCGTTTTTCAGGAGCTTCTTGAGCCTCTTCCCGTGGAGGTTGGGCTTCTCAGCGGAGGCCTTTCCCGCCGCGAACGGGAGGAGCTCCTTTCGCGCATCGCCGAAGGGAAGGTTCAGGTGGTGGTGGGAACCCACGCCCTCATCGAGGAAGACGTGGAATTTCGGGATCTGGCGCTTGCGGTGATCGACGAGCAGCACCGGTTTGGCGTGATCCAGCGCGCGGCCCTGGAGAAAAAAGGAAAGGGCACGAACATCCTGGTCATGTCCGCCACCCCCATCCCGCGGACGGTGGTCCTCACCGTATACGGCGAGTTCGAGCTTTCCGTTTTAGAGGAACTTCCCATTCCCAAAAGAAACGTGCGCACCCTTTGGCTTTCGGAAAGCAAGCGTGAGGAGGTCTACGAGGAGGTGAGCCGGCTTCTTTCCCAGGGAGAAAAAGGGTACGTGGTTTTCCCCCTGGTCGAGGAATCGGAGGAGCTGGATTTGCGGGCGGCCACCGTGGCCTACGAGGAGCTTCGGGCGAGGTTCGGGGAAATCGTGGGTCTCCTCCATGGTCAGATGCCCAGCGAGGAGAAGCGGGCGGTAATGGCGGCGTTCCGGGAAGGGCGGATTCGGCTTTTGGTGGCTACCGTAGTGGTGGAGCTTGGGTTGGATGTGCCGGATGCTTCGTTTTTGGTCATCGAGCATGCGGACAGATTCGGCCTTGCCCAGCTTCATCAGCTTCGGGGCCGCATTGGCCGCCAAGGCCAGGAAGCCGTGTGTTTCGCCCTGGCGGACCCCACCACGGAGGAAGGTCGGGAGAGGCTCCGGGCCTTTCGGGATCTTTCCGATGGCTTTAAGATTGCTGAGGCGGACCTTATGATCCGCGGTCCCGGTGATCTTTTGGGCACAGCCCAACACGGTTTTGTTTCCAAGTTCAAAGCTGCGGATTTGGTGCGGGATTTGGGGCTCTTGGAGCGGGCAAGGTCAGAGGCGAAAAAACTCTTGGAAAGAGGGGTGCCTCCGGAAATCGCTGCGGAGGCAGAGCGCAGATTCGGAAAGGACCTGGAGCTTTTGGGGGTGTAGATGATTGACGAGAGGATCATGGCCAAGGTGGAACTTTTGGCAGGACTCCGGCTTTCGCCCCCAGAGCGGGAGAGGATGCGCGAGGAGCTCGCGAAAATCCTCGCCTACTTCCAAAAACTTCAGGAGGTCTCGACCGAAGGGGTTCAGCCCTTCTCCCCCTTGCCGGGGCAGGTGAACGTCCTGCGGGAGGACGAGCCTTCTCCCTCCCTTTCCCAAGAGGAGGCGCTGCGGAATGCGCCCGATCGTTCGGATGGCTATTTCCGCGTTCCGCCCCTTTTCCCTCCCTCATGAAGGAGAATCCCGTACGGGCTTTGGCGACCTGGGTTCTGCGCCAAAGCCGCTTCGTTTCCCTCGACGAGGAAGGGCTCCAAAAGCTTGCGGAAGATTTGCGTTGTCTTCCGGATCCGGAGTGGGTTAGCGCTTACCATTTCCGCGGCGAGGAAGAGCTCACCCTGCGTTACCTTTTGGTCCTGGACGCCCTGAATTTTTGTTTTTGGCCTCCTCTGTTTTTCGACTTTGCCCATCACGGGAGGGGGCCTCAGAGTGGGGGAAAATGGAATATTCTCGGCCCCAACGGGGAAAGGCTTACCGGGTACTACGCCCTGAGCTTTCGCTTGCGCCAGCTTGCCGAGGATTTTCCCGATTTCTTCTCGCCTTCCTTTTTGGGTCGCGTGAGCCTAAAAGAGCTTTGGGAACTCTTGGGCCCTATTCCCCTTCCCTCTTGGCGCGTTAGGGCACTGCATGAGGTTGGGGCAGTGCTTACACATTTTGGTTCTGCCTCGCGGTTTTTCTCGCTCGCCGAGAATTCCGGACAAAAACTTGTGGAGCTCCTCACCGCCCACCTCCCCATGTTCCGCGACGCGGCCCTTTACCTAGGGAGATGGATTCCCTTTTACAAGCGCGCCCAGATCCTTGTCGCCGATCTCTGGGGAACCTTTGGAGGAAAAGGGTTCGGCGAATTTTATGACCTTGAGTGGCTCACGGCTTTTGCCGACTACAAACTTCCCCAGATCCTTTGGGATCGCGGAGCTATCCGCCTTGTGCCCTCCCTTGCCAGGCGTATTTTGGCTCGGGAACTTATTCCCCGGGGAAGCGAAGAAGAAGTGGAACTCCGGGCGGCCGCGGTGGTGGCGGTGGAGGAGCTCGTGGGACTTCTTCGCGAACGGGGACGAGAAATCCTTCCCTTTCAGGTGGATTGGCTCCTTTGGAATCTCTCCCAAGAGGGGCTTTCCGTTCCGCATCATTGCACCCTCACCTGGGCCTATTAGCCATGGCGTTTGAGATCGTGCGGGAAATACCGGGCAGCGCGGCGCGGCTGGGCCGGCTTCACACTCCCCATGGGACCGTGGAGACCCCGGCGTTCGTGGCGGTAGCTACCCGGGGCACGGTAAAAGCCGTCTCCATGGAGGACCTGGAGAGCCTGGGCGTGCAAATCCTTATTGCCAATACCTACCACCTTTACCTCCGGCCCGGGCCGGAAACCGTGGCCGAGCTCGGCGGCCTCCACGGGTTCACAGGGTGGCGGGGACCTTGGATGACGGACTCTGGAGGTTTTCAGGTTTTTTCCCTGGGCGCAGCGAAGATCCACGGGGTGGGAAAGATCGCCCCGATTTTTCCGGGCGAAACTCGGCCCAGGAATTCCGCGGGGATTTCCCTCGTGAAGCTCACCGAGGACGGTGCCTGGATTCGTTCCATTTTCGATGGTGCAAAACATTTCTTTTCTCCGGAAGAAGTGATCCGCGTGGAGAGGCTTTTGGGTGCCGATGTCATCCTACCTTTGGACGAATGCACCTCGCCTTTCCACGATGAGGCCTACACGAAAGCGGCCATGGAGCGCACCCATCGCTGGGCGGAGCGCGCCCTTTCGGCCTTCGAGCGCACCCAAGGCCTTGGTCCCAATCCCCATCAGGAACTTTGGGGGATCATCCAAGGAGGAGCTTATGAGGATCTGCGGCGGACCTCCGCAAAAACCATCGCCTCCATGGGCTTTCCGGGGTTTGCCATCGGCGGCTCCTTGGGAAGGTCCAAGGAGGACATGTACCGGGTGATTGAGTGGACGGTAAGCGAGCTTCCGCCGAATAAGCCCCGGCATCTTCTGGGAATCGGCACAATTGAGGACATCTTGGAAGCGGTAAAGCGCGGGGTGGACCTTTTCGATTGCGCGGCGCCTACCCGGCTTGCCCGGAATGGAACGCTCTTTTCTCTCGCAGAACCCGGTTTCCGGCTGAACCTCGACAGCGCCCGCTTTCGTTACGATCCCAGGCCGGTGGACGAAAACTGCGATTGCCCCACATGCCAAAAATATTCCCGGGCCTATCTTCACCATCTTCTTCGGACCGGCGAGCTTTCCTATTTTCGCCTGGGAACGCTACACAATTTGCGGTTCATGGTGCGGTTAATGGCGTGGATTAGGAAGGAGCTCTCCTTGGGGCGGGTTCCGGAGCTTCCCAAATGAAGCGGGTCAAGGTTTATACGGACGGAGCTTGTTTGGGGAATCCCGGGCCGGGCGGTTGGGCGGCGATCCTCCTTTGGGGCCCGCATCGAAAGGAAATCTCCGGGGCGGAAACGCAAACCACGAATAACCGCATGGAGCTTCGCGCGGCCATCGAGGCCCTCCGGGCCCTCAAGGAGCCTGTGGAGGTAGATCTTTACACGGACTCCCTCTACCTCCAAAAAGGGGTCACCGAGTGGCTCCCCCGCTGGAAAGAGCAGGGCTGGAAAAGGAGGGAGGGAAAAACCTTAAAGCCCGTAGCTAACGCCGATCTTTGGCAGGAGCTCGACGCTCTTTTAGGAAAGCACCGTGTACGCTTCCACTGGGTGGAAAGCCATTCCGGGGATCCGGAAAACGCTCGGGCAAACCAGCTCGCCCGGGAGGCGATGCGGAAAG
>CAZQXP010000048.1:0-6495 GCA_964597525.1 uncultured Thermotogaceae bacterium
CCGGAGGTGGTGGAGCTCAAGTTTTAAGGAGGTTGAAAGCCCACTTTTGTGGGTCATAATCGAGAGGAAAGGCCCCGTCGTCTAGCGGCCAAGGATTTCGGGTTCTCAACCCGAAGACAGGGGTTCAAATCCCCTCGGGGCCAATGATTTCCCCTCCCCGCGGAGGGGGTTTTGTTTTTGGGGATCAGAAATGTTCCCAGTGGACTTTGGCCGGATCGTATTGGGTGCGGGGCGGAGGATTTTCCGCGGGCACACCCACTGGGATCACCGCGAAAATCCAGTAGTCCTCAGGGATCCCTAGGACCGGCCGGAGAGCTTCTTGGCGCTTTTCGTCCATACCGCACCAGGTGGCGCCCAGCCCCAAATTGGCCGCGGCCAAAAGGAGGTTCTCCACCGCGGCGGCCATGTCCTGAAAGAAATAAAAATTCCCCGCGGGCTTCCCCAAGGGGATGATCACCGCACCCGCATCCACCCCGAATTTCGCGTAAGGATGGGCGGTGCACACCTCGCGGATCTTCTCCCGGTCGGTGATCACCAGGAACTCCCAGGGCTGGCGATTGCGGGCAGAAGGGGCGGCCATAGCGGCTTTGAGCAAAACCTCGATCTTCTCTTTGGGAACAGGTTCACCCGTGAATTTGCGCACCGAGCGGCGCCGCATGATGAACTCCAAAACCTCTTTTTCCGTCATCCCTCACCTCCGATGACCGAGCCCCGTTTTCCCTCCAGGGCTTCCAGGATGGCCCCTTCGCGGTCCGCCTGAAAGACCACGATGGGAAGCCGGTTTTCTTGGGCGATCGCTACGGCCGCGGCGTCCATCACCCGAAGGCCTCGGGCCAAATACTCGGCATGGCTGAGCTTGGGGATGAGCTTAGCGTCGGGATTTTTCAGGGGGTCCTCCTCGAAGATCCCCGGAACCTTGGAGGCCTTAAGCACCGCCTCGGCTTCCACGGAAAGGGCCCGGATCACGGCGGCTGTGTCCGTGGTGACGAAAGGGTTTCCTGTTCCTGCGGCGAAAAGGACCACCGCGCCCTGCGCCAGGGCCTCTCTCGCTCGCCAGGGATCCACCGCCTCCGCCACGCCCTCTACAGGCAAAGCGGACATGAGGAGCGTGGGAACCCCTTCCTTTTGCAGGAATTCGCGCAAAACCACGGCGTTGATAAGGGTTCCCAGCATCCCCGCGGTGTGGCCAGCGGTAGGGGGAAGGAAGGTAAGGGCGGCGCCCCGGGCCACATTCCCTCCGCCCACGACGACCGCGAGTTCCGCCCCTTTCGCGCGGGCCTTTTGGATCTCCCTGGCATAAAAAGAAAAGGCCCCGCTATCCAAGGGGCCTTCTTTCCCACCGAGGACCTCTCCCGAAAGCTTCAGGAGGGCCCGCCGAAAGCGAAGACTCATCCCTCTCCAACCTGGAAGCGCACAAACCTCCGGATCACCACAGGCTCGCCGAGCTTCGCCGCGAGCTCCCCGACTAAATCCTCCACCCGGAGGTTGGGGTCGCGCACATACGGCTGCTTAAGAAGGCAGTTCTCCTCGAAGAATTTCTGGAGACGCCCCTCCACAATTTTTTCCACAATGTGGGGTGGCTTTCCCTCCCTCTCCGCTTGCTTTCGGAGGATCTCCTTTTCCTGCTCGATCACCTCTTGGGGGACGTCCTCGGGTGCGACCCAGCGAGGTCGAGCTGCAGCGATCTGCATGCACAGGTTCTTCAAGAACTCCCGGAAGGCCTCAGAGTTCGCGGCGAAATCGGTGGCGGTGAGGACCTCCACCAAAACCCCGATCTTTCCGGAGTGGTGGATGTACGCCTCCACCCTTCCTTCCTTGACCTGGCGGGATTGGGAAGCCAAAAACTCTTTTCCCTCCTCGCGCAGGATTTTCTTGGCTTTTTCGATATCTCCACCGGCCTTGATCAGGGCCTGCTTGCAATCCATAATCCCAAGCCCGGTTTCGTCCCGCAGCTTTTTCACAAGCTCCGCAGTGATTTCCATCGCTTACTCCTTCTCCTCGAGCTTTTCCATCATTTCCATAAGCTGCTCTTCGTCCACGGCGATCATCTCCGGCCGCGGCATCTCCACCTCTTCCGGAGGCCGCACAGGAAGCTCCAGGCCCTCCCGGCCCTCCAAAATGGCATCGGCGATGCGCGCGGTAATGAGCCGCGTGGATTTGATGGCATCATCGTTTCCGGGAATAGGGTAGTCGATGAGATCCGGGTCCGCATCGGTATCGCAAATGGCCACAATGGGGATTTTCATAATGTTCGCTTCCCGCACAGCGTGGATTTCCACGGTGGGGTCGATGACGAACACCACGCCGGGAAGGCGGTCCATGTTCCTAAGCCCATCGAAATTGCGGCGGAGATGGGAGAGCTCTTTTTCGAGTTTCAGCCGCTCTTTTATGGGGAGGCGGTCGTATTTCCCCTCCGCAAAGTTCCGCTCGAGCTCGAGCATATGGAGAATACGGCGGCGGATGACCTCGAAGTTCGTGAGGGTCCCGCCGATCCAGCGCCGGTTCACGTAGTGGGCGCCGCAGCGTTTCGCCTCCTCTTCCACAATGGCCTGGACCTGCCTTTTTGTTCCCACAAAGAGCACGCCTTTTCCCTGGGCGGCCTGCTCCCGCACAAAGAGGTAGGCGCGCTCGAACATCTCCAGGGTTTTCGTGAGGTCAATGATGTGGATCCCTTTCCGCTCCATGTAGATATACGGGGCCATTTTGGGGTTCCACTTGCGGGTGCGGTGCCCGAAGTGGACCCCGGCCTCAAGGAGTTCTTTCATCGTGAGCAACGGCAAACCTCCTCCTTTCCGAATTCAAGCGGCCGAGTATATCCGGGACTTTTGTCCCCCACAACAGCGGGCCCTCGCCCTGGGCGCCGCCGGCCTTTGGGCTATGATCGAGCGTGCTTGAGGGCGAGGTCCGCCACATTCCCCGCAATCCTGAGGCGGAGCAGGTGGTCTTGGGCGCGGCCATGCTCGCACCGGAGGAGGTGGTGCCCAAGCTCCTGGCGCGCCTTCGGCCCGAGCACTTCTACTTCAAGGCCCACCAGGAAATCTTCCGCACCATTATCGAGCTTTTCGAGCACGGCCAGCTTCCCGACGTGGTGACGGTGGCTAACCGCCTGGAGGAGCGGGGGAAGCTCGAGGCCGTGGGTGGCCGTTCCTATTTGCAGGAGCTCCTTTTGCGGGTACCGGCCACGGCAGCGGTGGAGCATTACGCCGACATCGTGGAACAGAAGGCCCTCCGGCGCTGGCTTATTGAGGCCGCCGCGCGGATCGCGGAAATCGGCTACGACGAAGGGGTTCCCCTCGAGGAGGCGCTGGATCGCGCCGAAGAGGCGATCTTTTCCATTGCGGAGCGCCGCTCCATGCCCGGGTATTTTCTTCTTCGGGATTTCCTTCCCGCGCACCTCGAGGTTTTGGAGGAACTCCACAAGGACCCCAAAAGGCGGCCGGTCACGGCCATATCCACGGGATTCCAGGAGTTCGATGCCCTCACCTCTGGCTTTCATCCCGCGGACTTCATTGTGATTGCCGGCCGGCCGGGCACAGGGAAGACCGCGCTGGCCTTGGGCATTGCCCGCGACGCCGCCCTCCGCCAAGGGAAAAAGGTGGGGATTTTCTCCCTGGAGATGTCCAAAGAGCAGGTTTTGGAACGGCTTCTTTGCGCAGAAGCCCAAGTGGATTTGCATCGTCTCCGCTCCGGATACCTTCCTCCTCCCAAGTGGGGGCTCATCGCCGCGGCCGCCGGTCGCCTCAACGACGCGGTGATCCTCATCGACGACACGCCCAACGCCACCGTGCTTTCCATCAAAGCCAAGGCGCGGCAGATGATGCGCGAACATGGTCTGGACTTGGTGATCGTGGACTACCTCCAGCTTGTGGAAGCGGGGATCAAGGCGGATGTGCGGGAGCAGCAAATTGCCTATGTTTCCCGCACCCTGAAGGGGATGGCGCGGGAGCTGGGGATTCCGGTGATCGCCTGTTCCCAGCTCAACCGGCAGGTGGAGCGGCGGGGCGAGGACGCCCGGCCCAAGCTTTCTGATCTTCGCGAATCCGGCGCGATTGAACAGGACGCGGATTTGGTGGTGTTTATCCACCGGCCAGAAGGAAAAAAGGGAAGCGACGCTCCTGTGGTGGAGACGGAAATCATCATCGCCAAACAGCGCAACGGCCCCACCGGAAGCTTCCGTCTCCTTTTCCACCGGAGCTACGCGAGCTTCTATTCGCCCACCAAGGAGGCGGAGGAAGTGCCGTTTTAGAAAGGAGGCCTCTTGGTTCCCAAGGACCTTTTGTACACGAAGGACCACGAGTGGGTGCGGCTGGAGGATGGAAGGGCCCGGGTGGGGATCACCGAGCACGCCCAAAAATCCTTGGGCGACATCGTGTACGTGGAGCTTCCTCCTATGGGAAAAACGGTGAAAAAGGGGGAAAGGACGGCCACGGTGGAATCCGTGAAAGCCGTGGGTGAGGTTTTCGCTCCCCTCTCGGGCAAAGTGGTGGAGGTGAACGAAACTGTCACCAAAAGCCCGGACCTCATCAATAAAGACCCCTACGGTCAAGGTTGGCTCTTTGTCCTCGAGATTTCCGACCGCGGAGAAATCGGAAGCCTCCTTACGCCCGAGGCCTACGAGGAGCTCCTGAAAGGAGGGGGATGAACCCGTACATACCGCACACGAAAAAGGACATCGAGGAGATGCTTTCTGCGGTGGGCCTCCCGGATGTGGAGGCCCTTTTTTCCGATATCCCGGAGGAGGTGCGCCGCCGCTTCCGGCCCCTGGGGCTTCCCGCCCGGGACGAAATCTGGGTGAGCCGCTACATCACCGCTCTCGCCGAGCGCTCCACAGGGCGCAACCTCATCCCCTTTTTGGGAGCGGGCCTCTACGACCACTACGTTCCACCCGTAGTAAATCACATCATTTCCCGTGCGGAGTTCTACACGGCCTACACGCCCTACCAGGCGGAGATCTCCCAGGGAACCCTCACCTGGATGTTCGAGTACCAAACGATGGTCTGCGAGCTCACGGGGATGGAGGTGGCCAATGCCTCCATGTACGACGGCGCCACCGCTTTGGCGGAAGCGGTGTACATGGCGGTGCGTACCGTGGGCGGGAAAACTGTTCTCGTTCCTAAATCCTTGAATCCCCAGGTGCGCGAGGTTCTCTCCACCTACGCTTGGGCCGCGGGCCTCAAAATCGTGGACGTTCCCTATAACGAAGCCGGGCAGCTTCTTCTTAGAGACATTCCTGAGGACACCTGTGCTCTCATCGTTCAAGAGCCGAACTTTTTCGGGGTGGTGGAGGATCTCTCCGGGCTCAAGGAACGAATTGGGAAAGCGTTCCTCATCGTGTACGTGAACCCCATTGCCCTGGGGGTTTTGGAGCCGCCGGGGAGGTTCGGGGCGGACGTGGTGGTGGGCGAAGGCCAGGTTTTGGGCCTCCCCCTCTCCTTTGGCGGGCCCCTTTTGGGGATTTTCGCGACCAAAATGGAGCACCTCCGCCGCATGCCGGGAAGGCTTTCCGGAAGAACCGTGGACGCCGAAGGAAAGGAGGGCTACGTCATGGCCTTCCAGACCCGCGAGCAGCACATCCGCAGGGAACAAGCCACCTCCAATATCTGTACGAATTCTGCCCTCTGCGCTTTGGCGGCCACCGTGTATTTGGCGGCCCTGGGGCCGGAAGGTTTGCGGAGGGTGGCCCTTCTCTCCATGGAGCGCGCCCATGAATTGGCGGCGCGGATCTTTTCCCTTCCCGGTTTTAGGCCAGCCTTTTCCGGGCCTTTTCTCTACGAGTTCGCGGTAAGCTCCCCTAAGGCCGAGATCGCCGTGAACAAACTTCGCGAGGCGGGGATCGCCGTGGCCGCTCCTTCGCTCCTTGAAAAATGCGGGCTTAAGGATGCTTTCCTTGTGGCGGTCACGGAGAAGCGCACCCCTGAGGAGCTCGATCTTTTCGTGCGGGCCTTGTCTTCTTGTGCGAAGTGAGGGAAAGGAGCTTCTCATGCCCACGATCTACGCGCGCGGACAAAAAGGCCGAAAAGCCCTGGCTTTGCCGGAGCTTTCCCATCCGGAAGAGGAACTCCTCCGAAAAATCCCGGAAGGGATGCGCCGAAAGGAGCCGCCCAGGCTTCCCGAGGTCTCCCAGCCCGAACTCGTCCGCCACTACACGGGTCTTTCCCGCCTCAACTACGGCGTGGATACAGGCTTCTATCCTCTAGGAAGCTGCACGATGAAGTACAACCCCAAACTCCACGAGGACCTTGCCCGGCTTCCCGGGTTCACCACGCTTCATCCCCTCCTTCCCGAGGAGGAAGTGCAGGGCGCGTTGGCCGTCCTTTGGGAGCTTTCCGAGTACCTGAAAGGAATTGCCGGAATGCCGGGGATAACACTCCAGCCCGCGGCCGGCGCCCACGGCGAGCTCACCGGTATGTTCCTCATTAAACGCTATTTCGAGGACCACGGCGAGCTCGAAAAGCGCCGAAAGATCCTCCTTCCCGATTCCGCCCACGGCACGAA
>CAZQXP010000049.1:0-6425 GCA_964597525.1 uncultured Thermotogaceae bacterium
GCGATGTGGTAGGCCAAAAGTTGAAGCGGCGGAGTAAACGTGAACGGAAGGAGGATTCGGGAAGCACGGGGAAGGAGGACCAAATGGTCGGCAAGCTCCCGCAGTTCCTCCGGAGCGTCATCTGCAAAAACGATTAAAATGCCGCGGCGGGCTTTGGCTTCTTGGATATTGGACAGAATCTTTTCCGGAAGCTCCTCGGCGGAATAAAGGACCACCACGGGCATCCCTTCGTGGATGAGGGCGATGGGGCCGTGCTTCATTTCCCCAGCGGCGTAACCCTCCGCATGGATGTAAGAAATTTCCTTGAGCTTGAGAGCGCCCTCGAGCGCCAGAGGATAAAGGATTCCCCGGCCAAGATAGAGGAAGTTTTGGAAATTGTAAAACCGCTGGGCCAGGGCTTCGATCGCCGGGCCGAGCTTCAGAACCTCTTCCACAAGGCGAGGCGCACGGCTCAGTTCCTCACGGGTTTGGACGAGCTCTTCTTCCGATAAGATGCCTTTGGCCCGCCCAAGCCATAGCCCCAGAAGAGCGAGGGCCGCAAGTTGAGCGGTAAAGGTTTTAGTGGCGGCGACCCCGATCTCCAAGCCGGCACGGGTGTACAACACCGCATCGGCTTCCCGGGCAATGGCCGAGCCCACAATGTTCACCACCCCGATCACCTGGGCGCCCTTTTCCTTGGCTCCCCGCACGGCCATGAGGGTGTCAATGGTCTCCCCGGACTGGGACACCGCCACGATCAGGGTGTTTTTGCCTACAGCGGGACGCTTATAGCGGAATTCCGAGGCGATCTCTGCGGCCACAGGAAGCTCCAAAAGCGGCTCCCAAAGGTATTCCGCCACGAGCGCCGCGTGATAAGAGGTTCCGCAGGCCACAAGATAAATGTGGTCCACTTGGGAAAGATCGACCTTGCCCAGGCCCTCCTCCCAGGGAGTGGAAATCTCGCTGCGGAGGGTGTCGGCCACGGCCCGCGGCTGCTCATAAATCTCCTTTTCCATGAAGTGCCGGTACCCGAGCTTTTCCGCGGAAAACGGGTCCCAGGGGACATCCCGGAATTTCGGATCCTTTCGATTCCCTTGGCGATCCCAGATCTCCAATCTTCCCGGACTAATCCGCGCCACATCCCCATCCTCGAGGAAATGGAAGGTGCGGGTGTAGGGAAGGAGGGCAGGGACATCGGAGGCCAAAAATCCTTCGCCGGGGAGAATGCCCACCACAAGGGGACTTCCCTCGCGGGCGACCACGATCTCCTTGGGATGGTCAGCATGGATCACAGCAATGGCATAAGCGCCACGGGCGTCAAGCACGGCTTTTCTTACGGCCTCCACAAGGTCGCCGGCATAGTATTCTTCCACAAGGTGGACCAAAGTCTCGGTGTCTGTTTGGGAGCGGAAAACGTGGCCGCAGCGTGCTAGCCTTTCCCGCAATTCCCGGTGGTTTTCGATGATCCCGTTGTGGACAATTGCGATCTTTCCGGTGCAATCAAGATGGGGGTGGGCGTTTTCCTCGGTGGGAAGGCCATGGGTAGCCCAGCGGGTGTGACCGATCCCCAGATTTCCACTGGGGCTCGCTTCCAATACCGCCCGCCGCAAGTTTTCCAGTTTTCCTACCTGGCGGATGAGGGCTAAACCTTGGGGGGTGAGGACGGCCACTCCCGCGGAGTCATAGCCTCGGTACTCCAGGCGGGAAAGGCCGGCAAGGAGGATCTCCTCCGCCCTCCTTGGGCCTACATAGCCCACAATCCCACACATGGCCCGCCATTATAGCCCGAGCGTAACGTACGCCATGTTCCTCGTGGGCCACGGGCCGTATAATGGAAGTGCGAGGAGGCGGAGATGCGGGAAGCGGAGGTTCGGGCACTGCTCATGGACCCGGCGACGAAGAGCCCGGTGATCCTTCTTAAGGATCGGAACTCCACAAAAGCCATGCCCATTTGGATCGCCGAGCCCGAGGCCATCTCCATTGCTCTGGAGCTTCAGGGCCAGCGCTTCCCTCGGCCTCTTCCCCACGACCTGATGAAAGAGCTTCTTGCCGCGCTTGGGGCAACCCTCCTCCAGGTGGTCATCACCCAAATCAAGGATGGAGTCTTCTACGCGAAGCTTGTCCTGCGGGATGCCCAGGGCGAGGTCAAGGAGCTGGATTCCCGGCCTTCCGATGCCATCGCGCTCGCCCTCCGCACGCGCTCCCCCATCTTCATTGCCGACGAGGTCTTTGAACAGGCCGCCATCGAGTCTCCGTTCGCCGAAGAGGAGCAATTCGAGAAGTTCGTGGATCAGGAGCTATCCTTTGCGGAGCTTAGGCGCCGCCTTCAGGAAATGGAATCTGGATCCAACGAGTAGGGAAGGGGTCAAGGAGGAGAAGCTCACGGAGCTCTAGCCCCACGTTCACTTCAGCTTTTTCCACCACTAATTCGAGAGAATTCCCCGTGCGGTCTTTGAGGCGAACTTGTGCGGGAAGTTTGGTTTCCGGATCAAGCCGAAGCTCCGCCTCCCCGAAGGTGCCGGGAAGGCCCTCGAAGCGGACAAGGTTTTCCTCAAGCCACCTTATTTTGGCTTTCTCGAGGGAGAAACCCTCGAATTCCGCCAGAACCGCCGCCAAGGCTTGGTCGGGAAAGCGAGCCTCGAGGCCCAAACTTAGGTTCGGCCGAAAATGCACTAAAAGCCAGCCTTCCGGAATGGCACGCAGGGCGTAGACCTCGCCCCGAAGCTCCTCCGGCTCTTGGATCTCGAGCCTTATGGCAAGTCCGGCCAAATAGAGAAGGGAAAAGTTCAGGCGGGGTTCACCGGGCCGCAAAACACCGATCTCCGCGCGCAGATCGCGAATTCCTTCCCAAGTCCGGATTACCTCGAAGAGGCGTTGCCGCGCCTGAAGCTCGGGATTGGGCTGAAGGTAGGGCCCTAAGGCGAAGATCCCGAAGATCAGCCCCGCCCCAAGCAGGAGGAGAAGAAGCCACCCGTTCACACGAAAATTTTATCCCCAAAAAGCGTGATTTGCTTTTTTCGCTATACTTGCGTAAAATTTTTGCTTGGTGATTGCGATGAAGCTGCGCACGATTCGGGAGGTTAATCCGCAGGGAAAGAAGGTGCTCTTTCGTGCGGATTTGAACGTGCCCCTTTCCGACGGAAAAGTAGCGGACGATTCTAGAATTCGTGCGGTCTTACCCACCCTGCGATGGCTTTTGGAGCGCGGCGCGCGGGTCGCGGTTTGTTCCCATCTAGGCAGGCCGGAAGGAAAAGTAGTGGAAGAGCTGCGCCTCCGTCCCGTGGCCGAACGCCTGAGCAAGCTCTTGGGGAAACCGGTGCCCTGCCTTCCCGACTGCATTGGACCCGAGGTGCGGAAAGCTGTGGAAGCCCTGAAACCCGGTGAGATCGTGATGCTGGAAAACGTCCGTTTCCATCCCGAGGAAGAGAAGAACGATCCCAAATTTGCCAAAGCTCTTGCTGATCCGTTCGATATTTTTGTGAACGACGCTTTCGCCACGGCCCACCGGGCCCATGCTTCCACAGTGGGGGTCGCGAAATACCTCCCGGCTTACGCGGGTTTCCTCATGGAAAAAGAGGTTCAAGTCCTTTCCGAGCTTTTGACCAACCCGCGCCGGCCGTTCTATGTCCTGGTGGGTGGGAAAAAGGCCGCGGACAAATTGGGGGTCCTCCAGGGCCTCCTTCCCCATGTGGATGGCTTCCTCATCGGCGGTGGGGTGGCGTTCACCTTCCTTGCAGCCCAGGGCCTCAAGGTTGGCAAATCCGTTCTCGATGAAAAACTCATCCCCACCATCAAGGATCTCATCCGCCAGATCCAGGAGAAAGGGAAGGAGTTGCACCTTCCTGTGGACGTGGTCGTGGCTCCCGAGCTCAAAGAGGGTGTGGAGGTGAAGGTCATTTCCGTTCAGGCTATTCCCGAGGGCTGGATGGGCCTGGATATCGGGCCAGCTACGGTAGGTAGATTTGCCGAGGTGATTCAGCGGGCGGGAACGGTGGTATGGACTGGCCCTATGGGGGCTTTTGAAGTTCCGCCGTTTGGGAAAGGAACGGAGGCCATCGCCCGCGCCCTCATTTCCTCCAAGGCCTTCACCGTGGTGGGCGGTGGCGAAACCGGCGAAGCGGTGGAAAAGCTCGGCCTCACCGAGAAATTCGGCTATGTCTCCACCGGAGGCGGGGCCACCCTGAGCTTCCTTCAGGGTGAGCCCATGCCGGCCCTGGAGGTCCTCCGGGCGGACTAGGGGTATAATAAAAACGGACGCGGGCATAGCTCAGTTGGTAGAGCGTCGGCGTCCCAAGCCGAAGGCCGCGGGTTCGATTCCCGTTGCCCGCTCCAGCTTGGGAGGTGCTCCCCTTGCCTAAGTTCTCGCCATCCCTTGAGGACCTACGTCAACGTGTTCTTTCCTGTCAACGTTGTCCGCTCGCGCAGTCCCGGAGCCAAGTAGTTTTCGGGGAAGGCCGCGCTCCTACCGACCTCATGCTCATCGGCGAAGCCCCTGGAGAGGTCGAAGATCAAACGGGGCGCCCCTTTGTCGGTCCAGCCGGCCAACTTCTCACGAAAATTCTCGAAAGTGTAGGGATTCCTCGAGAAGAGGTATACATCACGAATGTGGTGAAATGCCGGCCGCCGGGGAACCGTGTTCCCACAAAGGAAGAAATGGCCGCATGCTGGGAGTGGCTTGCGGCCCAAATTGCTCTTGTGAACCCTAAAATCATCGTCACTCTGGGCAATACCCCAACCCATTGGCTTTTGGGCCGAAGTGAGGGCATCAATGAGCTCCGCGGCCGCTTCTTCCCCTGGAAAGGGGGGATCGAGGTTTTTCCCATGTTCCACCCAAGCTATCTTTTGCGTAACCCAAGCTCGGCAAAGGGAAGTCCGAAATACCTCACATGGCAGGACATCAAAGCGGTGAAGGCAAAGCTCTCGTCCCTCCGCTCCCTGACCCCAGCGAGCTGACCGCCTCGGAGCGGAAGGAACTCGTGGGGAAGGTTTTGGAGCGGGCAGAGACCCTGCGCCGCGAAAAGCGGTACAAGGAGGCCATTGACCTTCTTGTCGACGCCCTCCGCTACGGCGAGGAAAAGGCGGCCATTTACTTCCGCCTTGGAAATGTGTACTTCGATGCCGGGGATCTCTCTCGTGCGGAGTACGCCTACCAAAGGGCCATTCAGGAGGATCCGCGGCACGCTTCAGCCCACCATAATCTGGGTGTGGTTTACCGCAAGCAGGGGAAGATTGCGGAGTCCGTGAAAATGCTGAAGAAGGCAAGGTCCTTGGAGATTCGCTATCCCAAAAAGGTGGAGCTTACGCCGGAGCAAAAGAAGCTCGTCTGGCATGTGGCCTGGCCGATGATGCTTGTGCCCCTGGGACTCTTGGCCTTGGTTTTCTTTTTGGCCTGGCTTGTGGGAAGGCTCAGCGGGCGATGAATTGGTCGTAAAGTGCCTGCGCTCGGTTTGGGTCCGAAAGCCCTTTTATTATGGCCCGGCCGTCAGGAAAAACGATGAAGCTCGCCCCTTCCAATTCCGCAAAAAGGACGCCGCTTTTGACTTCTACCTTCCCTACGCGGGAAAGTCTTTGGGCCAAAGACGGGAGGTCCAAGAGGGTCCTCTCCCGAGGCAGAATCTGTATGGAATCCCCACAAAGGGTGGCTGTTCGGGAGCTTTCCCTCAGGAATTGAAAATCTTTTCTCACACAGGTTGGGCAATCCTCTGCTCGCTGTACTTGGACGGTTTGGGGGCGCCTCCTCCAAACGTCGAGATAGAAGAGCTCACCCGGCTTTACGTCCGGGCTTTCCAGGAGGATGGCCAGGGCCGTGGTCGCCTGGAGACTAGCGAGGACCTTGGGCACGGTGCCAAGGATTCCGGCTTCCGCGCACGTGGGGATTGTGCCCGGCCGCGGCGGATTGGGAAAAAGGCAGCGCAGGCAAGGTCCTTTCTCCGGCAAAATGGGCATGGTCAATCCGTAGGTAGCCAAAACCGCCGTGTATATCCAAGGTTTTCCGTATTTTACGCAGGCGTCGTTGAGGAGGTAACGGGTCTCCAAGTTATCCAGGCCATCAGCCACAAGATCCACTTTAGGCACAAGTTCCTCAGCGAGTTCCGGATCTAGCTGGGCAACGTAACAGTCAATATTGGCTTCTGGATCTATCTCTCGAAGCTTTTCCTTGGCTGCCAGTGCTTTGGGACGGCCGACGTCCGCAGGCGAAAACAACGAGACCCGATGCAAATTATGGATTTCCACCACATCGCGGTCTACGAGAATCAAACGCTTTACGCCCGCGCGAAGGAGGGCTTCCGCAGTATTCGTCCCTAAGGCCCCACAGCCGGCGATGAGAACCGTCTTTTCCCCAAGCTTCTTCTGGCCCTCCTCGCCGATTTCGGGAAGGATCTTTTGGCGAATATAAGGGTCGAGCATCGCCCCGAATTGTGCAAGGCGTTCTGGACTTCTCCAAG
>CAZQXP010000050.1:0-6175 GCA_964597525.1 uncultured Thermotogaceae bacterium
GCGGGAAGCTGTCTCCATCGTTGTCCCATGTGCTATGCGCGGGCATACCCGTGGAGCCAAGACGAGCCCGCCCTCTACGCCAACACCGCGGAGAAATTGGCTCGGGAACTCTCCCTTTTGGAGCTCTGTCCGCCCCTTTACATCAGCCAGGTCACCGACCCCCTGCAGCCTGAGCCCTCCGTACGTGAGCTCACCGCCCAGGTGGTGGAGGTGGCCATGTCCCATGAAGTTCCGTTTCACCTCATCACCAAAAGCGGCGAAGGGGTCCTCTGGCTTCTGAAACGCGTGCCGGAACTTGCCCACTATGAACGTTGGTGGCTGGCCCTCACCATCGAGGCCCCACCGGAAAAACAACCCCTCACAAGCCCAGGCGCGTCTCCTGTCGCAGAAAGGCTGAAAGCCTTAGAGACCTGCGCGAAGTTTGGGATTTTCGTGGCGGTGCGCACCGATCCAGCGATTTGGGGATTGGTTCGGGAAGAGGACGAGATCTGGATTCTCGATCATGCACGGGATGCGGGAGCCCGACATATCATCTCCGCCATGGGCCACTTTAATACGCTTTCTTTTTCCCGGCTTTTGGAATCCCTCAATTCCGCAGGCTTAAGAAAAGAAGCGGAAGAGGTGCAGAGGAACTACTGCCGCGGAAAGGGAAAAGAACCACGGCCCGTAAAAGCGGCCATACGAGCTCCCCTTTCTTTGCGCCAAAAATTCCATGCTTTTATGCGCGAGGAGGCGGAGAAACGGGGAATGACCTATGCCGCATGCTTAGAGATGGGGCGGGAGTGGGATTCCCCAGGGATCCCCCACTGCGAAGCCGCACCCCAGGGAACCCTTGTACGAAAACGGGGAAAGAAGTTCGTGCCCATCCCCGGATGCTTCGCCGATTGTTTGCGAAATTGTCCGGACTCCCAGCATCCGCCCTGCGGGCGGCCCGAACTTTTGGAGGAATACCCGTTCAAGTTCTCCACCCTCCTTCCCCGGCTTCTCTGATCGTAAGGAAGTGGGGGCTTGGTAAAATCCCTGCGGAGGTGAAAAAGATGTCCCAGGAATGGCGCGGCCCTCTGGAGAAGATCGATGAGTACCGGTGGAAGATCCCGCGCACGTACAAGCCCCAAATGCGCACAGATGGGGTTATCTATGCCACGGCGAAAATGATCGAGGTGATCCGGGAGGACCAGTCGCCCGAACAGGTGGCCAACGTCGCTTGCCTTCCGGGAATTGTGGGCTATTCCATGGCCATGCCCGATATCCACTTTGGGTATGGCTTTCCCATCGGTGGCGTGGCCGCCTTCGATGTGAAAGAAGGGGTGATTTCTCCGGGAGGAGTGGGGTACGACATCAACTGCGGGGTGAGGCTTCTCCGCACAAACCTCACGGTGGAGGAACTCCGGCCGCGGCTTCCCGCCCTTTTAGACGCCATTTTCGATAACGTCCCCTGCGGGGTGGGGATGGCCGGAAAAATCAAGGTGTCTACGGAAGAGCTACGGGAAGTGATGGTCAAGGGCGCGCGCTGGGCGGTGGAGCGCGGCTTCGGTTGGCCCGAGGATCTCGCGCATTGCGAGGAAAACGGCGCCCTCCCCGGTGCGGATCCCTCCACGGTCTCCAGCCGGGCCATCGAGCGGGGAAGGCCCCAGTTGGGAAGCCTCGGGGCGGGGAACCACTTCCTGGAAATCCAGGTCGTGGAGGAAATCTATGAACCCGCCACCGCCGCAAAGATGGGAATCACCCAAAAAGGCCAGATCACCATCATGATCCACACCGGGTCCCGTGGTTTTGGGCACCAAATCTGCGACGATTACCTCAAGGTCATGAACGACGCCGCGAGAAAATACGGAATTTATCTTCCGGATCGTCAGCTCGTTTGCGCTCCTGTAGAGTCGCCGGAGGGAAAGCGGTATTTCGCGGCCATGGCCTGCGCCGCCAACTTCGCCTGGGCCAACCGCCAGATGATCACCCACTGGGTGCGGGAGGCCTTCGAACGCATCTTCAAAAAGAGCGCCAAGGAGCTGGGCCTTGCCGTTATCTACGATGTGGCCCACAACATCGCCAAAATCGAGGAGCACATGGTGAATGGAAAGAAAATCAAAGTCTGTGTCCACCGCAAGGGCGCTACCCGCGCCTTCCCGCCTGGGCATCCCGCGGTGCCCGCGGATTACCGGGAGATTGGGCAGCCCGTTTTGGTTCCCGGCGATATGGGGACCCTCTCCTACGTCTTGGTGGGAACAGAGCGGGCCATGGAGGAGACCTTTGGTTCCACCTGCCATGGGGCCGGCCGCCTCATGAGCCGCGCCGCGGCCCTGCGCGAGAAATCGGGAAGGGAGGTCGCGGAGGAACTCCGCGCCAAAGGGATTCTCGTCCGCGCCGCCAGCGAGAAAACCCTCGTGGAGGAGATGCCTGAAGCCTACAAAGATGTCACAGAAGTCGTGGAGGCCTGCCACGGCGCGGGGATTTCCCGCATGGTGGCCCGCATGCGGCCCCTCGGGGTCGTGAAAGGATAACCCTCCTGGGCCCAAGAATTTCCGCGGTTAAGATTCCCCTAAGGAGGGAGGATGGCTAAAGAGCAAGCCCCGGAAGTGAAGCTTAAGGTGGCCGAGGCCCTGCAGCAGGACGTGGGCCGTGGCATTGCCCGGATTGCCGGCCAATACCTCGAGCAGATTGGAGTTTCGCCCGGCGAACCCGTGGAGATTGAGGGGCAAAGGCTCACCGGCGCCGTGGCCGCTTTGGCTTATCAAGCCGACGCGGGCCTGGATATTGTCCGCATCGACGGCCTCATTCGCACCAACGCCGGAGTCAGCGTGGGCGACACGGTCAGCGTGCGCAAAGCCAAATGGAAGCCGGCCAACCACGTAACCTTGGCTCCGGCACGGCGGGGCCTTCGCCTCATCCTCCCTCCGGAAAGCCTGCGCGCGGTTTTGGTGGGAAGGGTCGTGCGCGCCGGCGATGTGGTCTCCACCGCGGGAAGAGCGGAGCGCTCGCCCTTCGGCAGCGAGCTCCTCACCGAGCGCATCTTCCGGGATTTCTTCGAAATGATGGCACCCATGTCCTTTGGATTTGGGGAAATCCTCCTCAAGGTGGTGAGCACGCAGCCCGCAGGGATCGTGCGCATTACCCCGGAAACGCAGATCGAGCTTTTGCCCGAGTACGTGGAGGTGGCGGAGCGCGGAAGGGAGGTACCGGAGGTCACCTACGAGGACATCGGCGGCCTCAAAGACGTGATCCAAAAGATCCGGGAAATGGTGGAGCTCCCCCTCAAAAAACCCGAACTTTTCGCGCGCCTGGGGATCGAGCCGCCAAGAGGTGTCCTTCTCTACGGGCCTCCGGGAACAGGAAAAACCCTCCTCGCGAAAGCCGTGGCCCACGAAACCGATGCCCACTTCATCGCCATCTCCGGGCCGGAGATCATGTCCCGCTACTACGGCGAAAGCGAGCAAAGGCTCCGGGAGATTTTTGAAGAGGCCCAGAAGAACGCGCCGGCCATCATCTTCATCGACGAGCTCGATTCCATTGCACCGAGACGCAGTGAAGTAACGGGCGAGGTGGAGCGGCGGGTGGTGGCCCAGCTCCTCACCCTCATGGATGGCCTCAAGGAGCGGCGGAACGTGATCGTGATCGGGGCCACGAACCGCATCGAGGCCATTGACCCGGCCCTACGCCGGCCGGGAAGGTTCGACCGGGAAATTGAGGTCCGCGTGCCCGACCGGGAAGGGCGAAAAGAGATCCTCATGATCCACACCCGGGGGATGCCCTTGGCTTCGGATGTGAACCTCGATGAGCTCGCCACGGTAACCCATGGATTTGTGGGAAGCGACCTTGCGGCCTTAGCGAGGGAGGCAGCGATGAATACCCTCCGCCGGGTCCTTCCCAAGATCAACCTCGACGCCAAAGAAATTCCCAAGGAGGTTTTGGACGAGCTTGTGGTGCGGAAAGAGGATTTCGAGGCCGCCCTGAAAGAGGTGCGACCCTCGGCCCTGCGGGAAATCATGATCGAGATCCCCACCGTCACCTGGGACGATATCGGCGGGCTTGAGGAGGTAAAGCAGCTTCTTCGGGAAGCGGTGGAATTGCCGCTTATCAACCCTGAAGCCTTCCGGAGGCTGGGAATTCGCGCTCCCAAAGGGATTCTCCTTTATGGGCCTCCGGGAACGGGAAAGACCCTTCTTGCGAAAGCGGTGGCCAACGAATCCCAGGCGAACTTCATCACCGCTAAAGGTTCGGACCTCCTTTCCAAGTGGTACGGCGAAAGCGAACAGAGGATCGCCGAAGTTTTCCGGCGGGCGCGGCAGGTGGCGCCGGCGGTGATCTTTCTCGATGAGCTCGATGCCCTCGCTCCCCGGCGGGGAACAGCCATCGGCGAGCCCCATGTTACGGAACGAATCGTGAACCAGATGCTTGCGGAGCTCGACGGTCTTGAGGAGCTGAAGGGCGTGGTGGTGATCGGCGCCACGAACCGGCCGGACATCATCGATCCGGCGCTCCTCCGTCCGGGAAGGTTTGATGAGCTCATTTACGTTCCTCTCCCGGACGAGAAGGCGCGGCTTGCGATCTTTAAGGTGCACACCAAAGGAATGGCCCTTGCTCCCGATGTGGACCTGGAAGAGCTCGCCCGCCGCACGGAGGGGTATTCGGGCGCGGACATCGCCGAGGTCTGCCGCAAGGCCGGCCGCATCGCCCTCCGGGAAAACCCCAAGGCCGAGGTTGTGACCATGCGGCATTTCCTGGAGGCCTTGGAAAAAACCCAGCCCTCGGTGTCGCCCGAGGAAAGGATGCGGTACGATAAGCTCGCGAAGAACCTGCGCCGCGCGGTGCGTCGCCTCGCTGGGTTCTTGGCCGAAGAAGAAACCAAGGAGGAAAAGTGAAAAAGCTTTTGGCACTCCTGCTTTTTGTGGGGATTTCCGCGTGGGCTCAAACGCCTGTGGCCGTGGTCAATGGCGAACCCATCACGAAAGAGGAGCTGGATAGCGCCACACGGCTAAACCAGATCCTTTTCAACCTTTATTTCCAGTACCCGCAATTCGCTCAGGTTCTCCTGGGCACCCCGGAGGGGAAGGCCTTCCTGGATCGCTACCAGCGCGAGGTTTTGGAAAATTTGATCCTCCGGAAGATCCAGCTTCAGGAAGCCCGGGCCCGCGGACTTACTCCCAATGCAGCCCGGGTGGACGAACTTGTGAACCAGGCCCTGGACTACATCAAAAGCTACTATGGCCTCTCCGACGAGGAATTGGTGGCGGAGCTTGCCGCCGAAGGGTTGACGCTGGAGCAATTCAAAGCGCAGCTTGCCGGACAAGCTCAAGAACAGGCCCTTCTTGAGGCCTTAAAAGAAGCGATCACTGGAGGAGTTCAGGTGAGCGATGAGGAGATCGCCGCCTATTATGCGCAAAACCCCGGCCAATTCCTCGACGCCCAAGGCAATCTCCAGCCTTTGGAGGAAGTGGAAAACCGAATTTTCTCTGTCCTTCTTGCCCAAAAGAAGGATCGAGTTTGGGAAGCTTGGCTTAAGGAAGCGAGAGCCAAAGCCAACGTACAGATCAACCTTTGAAAGGGAAGCGGGGCTGGATCTCAGCCCCGCTTTTCCACCCGATCCACGTACTCGCGGGTGTAAACGTTGATCCGGACGATATCGCCTTCCCCGATAAACTGGGGAACCAGAACCTCCAAGCCGTTCTCCAGCGTGGCGGGTTTGTACACGTGGCTTTCCTTGTCCCGAATGGGCGGTGCTGTGCTCACCACTTTGAGGTCCACGGTCTCGGGAAAAACCACGGCTACAGGCTGTCCATTGTAGATCTCCACAGGAACGCGCTGATTGGGCTGGAGGAACACTTCAAGTTCACCGATCATCTTCGCCGGAATGGAGACCTGGTCGAAGGTTTCCACATCCATGAAATAGAAAAATTCGCCATCCGTGTAGAGGTATTCCATGGGCCGGCGCTCAAGAACCACCTCTTCAAGTTCGTCTTCAGGCCGGAATCTTCGCTCCGAAAGCATTCCCGTACGGAGGTTCCGGAGCTTGAGGTACACAAGGCCCTTTTGTTGGGCGGTGCCCACATGGCGCACAGCCTCCACCACCCGGAAGAGGTCACCTTCCAGCCGCACCGTGCTTCCCGGCCGCAGCTCGCTCGCCAGCGCCATCTTCCCGATATTACCCCTTGTCCCCTCGCCGGGCTACGCCCTAGGCTTG
>CAZQXP010000051.1:0-6093 GCA_964597525.1 uncultured Thermotogaceae bacterium
TTTTCAAGCTAGTTCGAAAGGGCGAGCACGAACGGGAAGGGCATGGGGCTCATCTCCCACTTGATGATGAGGACGAAAAAGAGGGTTCCGGGAACCGGCGCGTTGCCCCACTGGGTGAGGGGCTGGTACATCTGGGGCCGATCCACGGAGACGGAGATACCGCCGCCGGGCCAGGGCGACCAAGCCATGGCCGTGTTCCAGAAGTTCGGAACAGGCACAACCCAGACCCAAACGAAAGCATTAGGCCGGTCGTAGGCCACAGAGACGCGGAGGGAGCCCGTGGTGCTGACCCAAATCCCCACGGCGGCAAAACCGCCGGGAAGGGCACCAAGGAGGATCGGGTCCGCGGCGTCACCGAGCTTGGGTTTGCTCTCAGAGCCCTGCACATCCACCTGAGCTCCCGCGGCCTGGAGCGCGGAAAGGAGCTGGGCGGGGCTCATGCCCGGGGTGATGTTCGGTCTGGGCATCCCTGCGGGAAGCTGGGGCTGCGGCGCACTGGGCTGCTCAGGAGGCGGCGTGGGTTGGCCGGGCAACGTCGTGGATATCGTTCCGCAGCTGTACTTCACACTTTGGCCCATGGGTACGCGTTCCTCGATGGGTTGGCCAGCGGCGATGCCCCGCACCACCACCGCCGTGGGCATTACCGCGAGCTCCGCCTTGATCGTGTAGGTCTGTCCCATGCGGATGAGAACCTGGAGAAGCTGAAGGCCGATGACCTGTTCCTCCCTAAGCCAGATGACCTGGGTGAGTTGAACCCCACCCGGGCAGGAATCGTTGCTGATGGCCACCGTGGGCTGGGCCGGCGCAGCCGTCTGCGCCCAGGCCGGGGCCACAAGCAACCCCAAAACCACTACCACCGCAAAAAGTCGCGTTCGCAACATGTTCCACCTCCTCGAACGCGAAACTTAGGAATTTACACCGGCCGACGCTGAGAAGTTTCAGCGGAGGTTTTGCCTCTTTTGAAGCCAGGCCCAGGCGGTTCCCACGATGGGCGCAAGCTCGGTAAAACGGGGCTTCCAGCCCAGTTCCCGCATGGCCTTGGATGGATCCGCCACGAGAACCGCAGGATCACCGGGCCGGCGGGGCGCTTCCCGCACGGGGATTTCCCGGCCTGTCACGCCTCGGCAGATCTCCACTACTTCTCGCACCGAATACCCTCTTCCAATTCCCAAGTTGAAAACGTCGCTTTTTCCCCCTCGCTCAAGATATTGCAGGGCCAAAACATGGGCAGAAGCGAGATCCGAAACGTGGATGTAGTCGCGAATTCCCGTGCCATCGGGCGTTTCATAATCCGTGCCGTAGATTTCCACGTAAGGCCTTTTCCCTAAAGCCGCCTCCAGAACAATGGGGATGAGATGGCGTTCGGGCTCATGCCACTCGCCTATTTCCCCCTCGGGATCGGAGCCGGCGGCGTTGAAATACCGCAGGGAAACGTAGCGAAAATCGTAGGCTTTTGCGTAATCGGCGAGCATCTCCTCGGCCATGAGTTTCGTTTTCCCGTAAGGGCTTTTGGGCTTCGTAGGATGGTTTTCGGGAATTGGGATTTTCTCGGGGTCGCCGTAGACCGCGGCGCTCGAGGAGAAAACGAAAAGCTTCACCCCAAAGGCCCGCATGGCCTCGAGCAGTTGAAAAGTTCCCCAAAGGTTCACCTCGTAGTAGCGCGCGGGATCGGCCACGGATTCGGGAACAGAAGTGAGAGCGGCGAAATGCATGACCGCGGTGATGGGGAATTTTTGGAAAACCTCGGTGAGGGCTTGCCGATCCCGAATATCCGCGCGCACAAAATGGGGGGTGAGCACGAATTCCCGGTGTCCTGAGGAAAGGTCGTCGATCACCACCACCTCGTACCCGGCTTTGAGGAGCTCTTTGACGGTGTGGCTCCCGATATAGCCGGCGCCGCCAGTGACAAGGATCATCGTTCCTCCTCGCGGCATTTTAGCCTTTCCCCAATTCCTACGTTTTCCCGATGGCCGAAGACACGGATCGTTAGGAAGTTTTTGGGGAAAGGGGGAACATGCGCCGACTTGCACTTCTTTTCCTTGGGATCAGCCTTGTGGCTTTGGCAGAACCTACGCCTTTCTTGCGGGAAGTGGAAACGCTTTATCCGGAACGCTATCAGCTGCCTGTTTTGGAACGCATCATTTCGCTTTATGAGCAGGCCCTGGCTTCGGATCCCCGAAATCCAGAGCTTCTCGTGAGACTGGCCCAGCACTGGTACGAGTGGGGCGTGCTCATGCCGGAGCCCGAAGAGGACGAAGGGTGGAGGAAGGCCGCGGACTACGCCTTTCGGGCTTTAGGGCTTTCCGGCCTTGATGAGGCCTTAAAGCTTTCCAACGAGGGATTCCAGGAGTTCGTGAGGAAGAGCACCGACGCCCGGGCCCTCCTTTGGGCCGGCCACGGCTGGGGCCAGCTCCTCGGGAAAATGAACCCGTTCTCCGCCTTCTTCGCCCTCCCCAAAATCCGGGCGATCTACGAGCGGGCCATGGAACTGGATCCGACGTACATGGGCGGCTCCGCGCCCCAAGCCTACGGCGCCCTTTTGGCGAACCTCTCCGATTACGGCATCCTCTTTGGGGTGAAGCTTTCCGAGGCCAAGCGCTATTTCGAGATGGCCATCGAAATCGATCCCACTTACCTCGACAACTACGTGGCCTACGCTAAGGAATATGCGGTGCGCGCCAAAGATCGGGCCTTCTTTGAATCCCTTTTGCGCCGCGTCTTGGAAGCGCCCATTGGGAACTGGCCGTTTTGGAACCGAATGGCCAAGGACCGCGCCGCGGAGCTTCTCGCCAAGATCGACAAATACTTCCGCTAAGTTAGCTTCCCACTTTGGGGAGGATGGCGCGGGGGCCCACGTCGTCGCCGACAATTTGGAAGGGGATGCCGTAAGCCTCCGCGAGCAGCTCCGCGGAAAGCGCCTCTTTCGGCGGTCCCTCGGCGAGCATCTTTCCTGCGCGCAGAAGAAGCACTTTCTTCCCGTAAAGGAGGGCGGAATTGGGGTTGTGGGTGGTGGCCACAACCCCTAACCCTTCTTTTGCGAGGTTGGAGATCACGGAAAGGACGCGGTGCTGATTGGCGGGGTCGAGGTGGGCATCGGGCTCGTCCAAGAGGAGGTAGGGCGCCTCCTGGGCAATCCCGCGGGCGATGAGGGCCAGGCGCTTTTCCCCACCGCTTAAGGTGGTGATGGGCCGGCGCGAAAGGCCATCCAGGCCCACGAGGGCCAGGGCCTGATAAGCCCGTTCCCAATCCCTGCGGCCGGGACGGCCAAACGGCCCCACATGGGGCGCCCGGCCAAAAAGAACCATTTCCTCCACGGTGTAGGCAAAAGCGGCCTCGGGAAATTGGGGAACGTAGGCCACGTATTTCGCACGCTCCCGCGCGGAAAGGCTGAACAGCTCCCTTCCATCCAGAAGGACAGTGCCCCGCTGCGGGACGCGCACGCCACACAGGCACTCCAAAAGCGTGGTCTTCCCGCTTCCGTTGGCGCCCAAAAGGAACAGGATTTCCCCTCGTTCCACCTCCGCCCTGATCCCGGAAAGGACGTATTGGTTGGGAACGTAGGCAAAAGAGATGTCCCGCCCCAAAAGGCTCATTTCCATCCTCCCCCGCGGCGGATCTGGCGCATAAAGAGGACGAAAAACACGGGAACTCCAATGAGGCCAGTGAGGATATCGAGGGGAATTTCCGTGGGGAGGGCGGTGCGGGCGATGTTGTCGAAAAGGAGGAGGACCACAGCGCCGAGGCCGGCGGAGGCGGGGATGAGGAAAAGGTGGTCCGGTCCGACCAAAGCCCGGGCGGCATGGGGCACAATCAGGCCCACCCAGCCCACCACCCCGCTCACGGACACCGCGGCCGCGGTGAGGAGCGTCCCCAGGGCAATCACAAAGAACCTGAGCCTGCGCACATGAAGCCCTAAAGCCTGGGCTTCCGCTTCGCTTAGGGTCAAGAGGTTCAGCCGCCAGCGCAAAAGAAAAAGCCCCGTCACCCCGAGGAAAGAGGCGATCGCCAAAGGGAGCACATCGCGCCAAAGCACCGTGGAGATCCCGCCCATGAGCCAAAAGGTGATCCCAGGAAGCTGGACATAGGGATCGGCGAAGTATTTCACGAGGCTCACAAGCGAGGAGAAGAAGGAGCTCACGAGCACACCGGAGAGGACCAAAACGAGGATTCCTCCCCCGAAAGCTGTGCCGAGCAGGATGGCGAGTCCTGCGGCAAGAAGCCCTCCCAGGAAGGCGAGGGTTTGGATTCCCGCGGGGCCGCTCTGGAAAACCATGGCCAAGGCCGCTCCAAACGCCGCGCCCGCGCTCACCCCCAGGATGCGGGATTCCACCAAGGGGTTTCGAAAAATCCCCTGGAAGGCGGCGCCGGCGACGGCGAGGTTCACGCCCACCAGGGAAGCGGCGAGAACCCGGGGAAGCCGCACCCGGAGGACCAAAGCCCTCACCGTTTCCGAAACCTCTCCTCCGAAAAGAGAAGCCCAAATCTCGCTTAGGCTAAGCCCCACGCGGCCAAAATGGAGGGAGCCGAGAATGAAGAACAGGGGCAAAAGCCCCAGAAGAAAGGTTATCCTGCCTCGCCTCACCGGCCCAAAAGCGCGCTCAGTTCCTCTTCCGTTAATTCGCACCGGTAGAACTCCCGATAAAAACTGCGGGCCAACTCAGCGAAGTCCAGCTCGATCTCTCCCGGATGGAAGAGCTCAGCCATCCAAAGGATTCCCAATACCGATTCGGGAATGGGCGTATCCCAGGCGAAAAGGAGCTGGGGCATTTTGTAGACGCGGCCGGTTCTTACGGCTTCCACGGCAGTCCAGAGAGGATCGCCCAGAATCTGCCCAGGCTCCACAGGACTATAGGGAACAATCACGATGACGTCCGGGTTCCAGATGAGGATCTGTTCGATATTCACGTTCTGCCAGGAGCCGGGAAGTCCAGCGGTAACGGAAATTCCTCCGGCCAGCTCCACCATGCGCGACTGGTACATGGCGCCGCTGGCTACCCGCAAGGCCGAGGTTCCCAAAACCAGCACCTTGGGCCGTTTTTCCGCGGGAAGGGAGGAGGTGGCCTCGGCGAGGCGCGAAAGCACATCTTCATAAAACCGGACCAGGTCTTGCGCGCGCTCCTCTTGGCCGAGGGCGCGGCCGATGAGGAGCGTGGCCTCTTTCACCGCCTCAAAGGTTTCCGGGCCGATGAGAACGCTAGGAATGCCCACTTCGCTCAACACGCGGGCGAGGTTCAGGTGTTTCAACCCGGCGAATACGAGGTCCACATCCCGGGCCACGAGCTCTTCCACGGTGACCTCTGCACCCAAAGCTTTTCCAGCGTAATCCGGGTCAATTCTTGCCATGACCGCCCGGGAAAGGGGATGGTCGGGAAGGCCGAGGTAGCGGGCAGCGACGATCGCTTCCGGCGGGACGAAGGCGTAAAGGTAGGGTGTGGCCACACCGAAAGCGCTGGCAATCCGTTGGGGTTGGCCTGGGATGAGCACCTCCCGGCCGGCCTGGTCCACCACCAAAACCTGCGCCGCTCCCAAGGAAACAAACGCCAAAACCGCCACTAAGACTTTGCGCATCCCTATCCCTCCTTTTGGGTTAGCAATTCCTCTAACCACTGAAGCCCTGCGGAAAGCTGGTGGAGTCGATAACTTTTCAGGACCTTTTGAAAGGGGTCGGTGGGATCCTCCGCGGCCACCTTGTCCCTCAGGGAGAGAAGGACTTCTCTTTGGGCGGAAAGGAGTTCGGGAACGCGCTCCGGCGCAAATTTTAGGAGGAAAAAGAGCTTGGGAAGGAACTCATAGCGCAAAAGGCGCACCCGGGGCACAGGGGAGAGGGCCCACTGCCAAAAAGCCGCTTCGCCTTCGGGAGTAAGGGAGTAGCGGATGCGGGGAGGCCGGGTTTCCTGGAGTTCCCTTTCCCCGCGGATGAAGCCTTCTTGCTCCAATGCGTTCAGGGTGAAGTAGAGTTGGCTTGGGGCCACGCGCCAGACCCTTCCCAGATCCTCATGGAGGCGGGAAAGGAGCTCGTACCCGTGGGCCGGGCCCTGAAGGAGGTAGCCCAAAACCACCGCTCCCACAGGCAGCCGATCCGACATAGTCCAA
>CAZQXP010000052.1:0-5839 GCA_964597525.1 uncultured Thermotogaceae bacterium
AGCGCGTACAATAGGGCGAAATGGGATTCCGTTGGGCGTGTGCAGCGGGAACCTTTTATCCGGCCGACCCAACAAGGCTTACCCTCGAAATCGTTCGCTGTCTTGGCGCAAAAAAGGAGGAATTGGGGCCTCCCGGACCTCCCCTTCCCCATCCGGTGGGCCTGATCGTGCCCCATGCCGGCTACCGCTATTCCGGCGGGGTGGCCGGAGTGGGCTTCCGGGCCCTGTGGAAAGCCGGCCAGCCGGAAGCGGTGGTCATCTTTGGCACGAACCACACGGGCCTTGGCAACTCCATCACCTTCGCCGAACCCGGGGCGTGGGAAACGCCGTTCGGCCCGATGCCCATCCACCGGGAGCTAACCCTGGCCCTGGCGGAAGCCTGCGCTGCGGAGGTTTCCGATACACCTTTTTTGGACGAGCACTCTGTCGAGGTCCAATTGCCGTTTCTTCGTTACCTCTACGGTGAAATCCCCTTTGTGGCCGCGGTGGTCCAGCCCCTATCCCAAAGGGAGGCGGAAGCCACAGGCCAAGCTCTAGCCCCAGTACTTGCGCGAAAATCCGTGGCTATCCTCTGTTCCACAGATTTCACCCATTATGAGCCCCATGAGGTCGCCAAGGAAAAGGATCTTTTGGCCTTGCGCCACGTCCTCGATCTGGACTTGCCTGGCTTTCTCGCGGTCGTAAAAGCAAAAAGAATTTCCATTTGCGGGGTGGGAGCGCTCGCCCTTTTTATTGCTTTGGCGAAAGCCCTGGATCTTAGGGCAAGCGAGCTCCTTTCCTACCGCACTTCCGGCGAAATTGCAGGGATGATGGACCAAGTGGTGGGTTACGCCTCCGCCATCTTCCGCGAGGTGAACGCCGTTGCGTAGCATGACGGGATTTGGCCGGGGCCAGGCTTCGGCCTCGGGACACCAGGTGGAAGTGGAGTTGCGCACCCTAAACGGAAGGTTTTTGGAGGTGCGGGTAAAGGGTCTTTCCGATTATCCAGCCCTCCTTTTCCGCGCCGAGGAAAAACTGCGTTCGGCTTTCCATCGGGGTACCGTGGAAGCCACCATACGCCTGACCCCCCTTCCCGGGGCCGCGGAAAAATCGGTGGATTTGGAGCTCGCAAGGAAGTACCTCGCGGACTTGCGAGCGCTTCAAGCGGAGCTGGGTTTAGAGGAAAAGCCGGGGCTTTCCCATCTTTTGGCCCTGGGAGTATTCCAAGAAAAGCGTTTGGCGGAAGAGCATCTTTGGCCTGCTTTAGAAAGCGCGCTTTCCCAGGCCATCGAAGAGGCCCAGGCCGGCCGAGCCCGTGAGGGCCAGGCCCTACGCGAAGCGCTCCTTTCGGAGTGTGAAGAAGTGAAAAAGCTTCTAGAAAAGGCGGAAGAATTGGCGCAAGAGGACCAAAAGATTGCGGAGGAGAGGCTGCGCAAGCGGCTTTCGGAGCTCGCTAGTCTTGATCCAGCCAGGGTCAACGCGGAGATCTCCGCCTTTTTGGCTCGCTGCGATGTGCGGGAGGAGCTCGATCGGCTGCGCGCGCACGCCACAAGGTTTTTGGAGCTCCTAGCGCTGGATGGCCCTGTAGGAAAGGAACTGGAATTCCTGGCCCAAGAGATGGCCCGCGAGGCGGGGACCTTGGCGGCCAAGGCCTACGGGCCAAAATTGGCAGAACTCGCGCTCAGGCTTCGCCTTGGGGCGGAGCGCCTGCGGGAACAGGCGAGGAACGTGGAATGATGGACATCCTTCCCCCAGGGGTTAAGGTTCAGGGCAAAAGCGGCATTGCGTTCGTGATTGCCGGGCCCTCAGGAGCGGGGAAGTCCTCGGTGATCTCCGCCCTCCTTTCCCGCGATTCCCGTCTTTGTTTTTCCGTTTCCGTAACGACAAGGCCGCCGCGGCCCGATGAGGTCCACGGCCGCGACTATTACTTTATCTCCGAGGAGGAGTTCGATCGCCTCCTTGCGGAAGGGGCCCTTTTGGAGTGGACGGTGTACCAGGGCCATCGCTACGGCACCCCCCGCTCTGAAGTAGTGGATCGCCTCAAACAGGGGCTAGATGTGGTGCTGAACGTGGAGGTCAACGGCGCCCGTGCCATTCGCCAAGCAGGGCTAGGCTTCCCCGTGATCCTCATTTTCCTCGTCCCACCGAGCTGGGAGGAATTGGTGCGAAGAGTACGCGGCCGCGGAACCGAGGATGAAGCCGCCCTTGCCGAGCGGCTCAGGATCGCCAAAGAGGAGCTCAAAAGGATCCCGGAGTTCGACTACCTGGTCATCAACGATGAATTGGAGAAGGCTGTGGCCCGGGTGGAAGCCATCATCCAAGCGGAAAGGATGCGCATCGTGCCATGCGAATAGGGATTGATCTTGTAGAGGTTCCCAGATTTCGCGTGTTTTTGGAAAGGCGCGGGGAGCGCGCACTCCACCGCCTTTTTACTCCCGCAGAGATCGCCTACGCGAAGAGGGCCAAGCCCGATTTGGCCGCGCAAAGGCTTGCCGCGCGCTTTGCCGCGAAAGAAGCATTCTGCAAAGCTTTGGGAAAAGCCGTGCCTTTCGGGGAAATCGAGGTTCTTCCTGGAAAAAATGGGCCGCGCCTCCTTTGGCGCGGCCAGGAATTTCCTGTGTCCCTTACGCACACCGCCCAATGGGCGGCGGCGGTGGTCCTTATCCCATCCCCAGCTCCCGAAGCCTTTCCCGCAACGTGATCGTCTCCCGCACGGGTTGCGTGGAGATGAACTTCTCCGTCTCCGCCTGAGCCACATCCTCCTGAAGCTTTTTGATGGAAAGGCGCACCTGCCGTTTGGCCTCGTTGATCCCGATGATCTTCGCCGTGACCTCCTGGCCGAGTTTCAGGACCTCCGAGGGATGGCCGATCCGCTCGTGGGAGATCTCCGAAACGTGGATGAGGCCCTCCACCGCGGGGGTGATGCGCACAAATGCCCCAAACTCCTTGATCTGCGTCACCGGCCCGGAGACCACCGAGCCCACGGAATATTGCTCGAGGAACTCCTCCCAAGGATCCTGCTGGAGGGCCTTTAAGGAGAGGCTTATGCGGCGGTTCTCCGGGTCCACCTTGAGGACCATGGCCCGCACTTTCTGGCCCGGCTGCACCACTTCCTTGGGATGGGAAATGCGCTCCCAGGAAAGCTCGGAGACGTGAATAAGTCCCTCAATTCCCGGCTCGAGCTCCACGAACGCCCCGAAATCCGTGACGTTCGTGACCTTGCCCTCCACCAGCGCCCCCTTGGGATAGCGGTGCTCCACATCCTCCCAAGGGTCGGGCAGGGCTTTCCTTAGGGAGAGGCTGATGCGGTGCTCGGCCTCGTTCACCGCTAAGACCACCACCTCCACCTCCTGGCCCGGCTGCACCACCTCTTTCGGGTGCTTCACCGGAGTCCAGGAAAGCTCAGAGATGTGCACCAGCCCTTCCACATCCTCCTCAAGTTCCACGAAGGCGCCGAAGTCCGTAAGGGAAACGACTTTGCCTTTGACTTTAGCGCCTACCGGGTAGCGCTGGGCAATGCCCTCCCAGGGATTGGGCCGCAGGCGTTTGATGGAAAGGGAGATCCGTTCCTCCTTGCGGTCCGCTTCAAGGACCATCACCTTGATCTTTTGGCCGGGACGGAATTTGCCCGGCGGCGGAGCGGGGATATCTTTCCAGCAAATTTCCGTCCGGTGGACAAGACCATCGTGCCCACCCACATCCACGAAAATCCCAAAATCCACCACGCTCTTTACCGTGCCCTCGATCACCTTGCCGGGGGTGAGGGAGGCAAAGAGCTCGTCTTTTGCGCGTTCCTCTTGATCCTTTTGCCATTCTTTGCGGGAGACCACGATGTTCCGCGTGCGCCGGGAGAATTCGATGATTTTGAGATCCAAAGCTTTCCCGCGCAGGCGCTCGAATTTCGTGGAGATACCTTTGCCCAAGTGCGAGGCGGGCAAGAACGCGCGAATGCCCCCGAGGTCCACCTGAAAACCGGCGTTGGGGACCTCCGCGACCACCGTGCCCCGCACAGGCGAGCCGGTGCGATACGCGTGCTCCAGCTCCGCAAATTTTTTGGCAAAGAAGGCTTGGCGCTCGGAGATGTAGACCGTGCCGTTTTCCTCGTCGATGTAGGTGATGAGGACTTCCAGAACCTGCCCCGGTTCCACCTTGTCGTGGCCCGGCGCCAGTTCCTCTTTGGGGAGAACCGCCTCGGATTTGTAGCCGATATCCACAAGGATCTCGTTCTCCGCTACGTGAACCACCCGTCCCTGTACCGTATCCCCCCGGCTGAAAAGGCGAATATCGTTTTCGCCGAGGGCCTCTTCCATCCTTATCCGCTCCGCCATTCCGATCACCTCGATGGGTTTCCCCTTGCGGGCCCAGATTTGTCAAACATCCATGCGGACGTGGGGCAATCTTATACGGCGGAAAAGCCCCTCTCAAATCAGAGGCTGAGGATGCGTTCCATGAGGCGCTGGGAAAGGAGACGATAGCGCTCGGACTTGGGAAGATCGGGAGGAAGGCCCTGGGAGAGGTCCTCCACGGTGAAAGGTTCGCCGATCCTCACTTCCACCTTAGGAAACCGCCAGCGGGGCCGAGGAGGATAGGGGCCTTTCGGGACAAGCCGCACAGGAATAAAGGGAAGCCCAAGGAGCTCGGCAAACCGGATCGCGCCGGGCTTGGGTTTTGCGCCGGGCCGCGTCGTTCCCTCAGGGAAAATGCCGATCCACCGCGCTCTTTTTGCTGCCCGCATGGCTTTTCGGAAATCCTTAAGCCCGAAATCCTCCCGGTTAATCACCACCGAAAACCCCCAAACGAAGGGCGCAAAAGCGGGGTTGCGCAAAAGCCCATGCCGGGCGAGGAAAACAATGCGGCGGAAAGGCCCAAAGGCCACACACAAAATGGGGATATCCCAATACGAGCGGTGCGGCGCCACCACAATTCCCCGGGGGTGAGGCTTTCCCCGCACGGAAAGTCGGAAAAGAAGAAAAACAATGGGCGTGGCCACGCTAACGAGAATTGCGTAGAGAAGATCGCGGATGCGGTCAGCGAGCCATCCGAGCACGGCGTTCCTCCACAAGCCTAAGCACTTCTTCCAGGACCTCTTCCGGGGTTTTGTTCGTGGTATCCAAGAAAATTGCGTCCGGGGCGGGTTTGAGGGGGGAGCAAGCGCGGGTGGAGTCCCGTTCATCCCGGCGGCGAATGGCCTCCAAAATTTCCTCGAAATTCCCGCCCTGTTCGCGCTGGCGACGCCGGGCCCGCTCTTCCAACGTGGCCCAAAGGAAGATTTTGAGCTCCGCGTCGGGCAAAACCACGGTCCCGATATCCCTTCCCTCCATCACCACGTCCCTTCCTTCCGCGATTTTACGCTGTAGGGCGACCAGCCTTTCCCGCACCCGAGAATCCGCCGAGAGCACGGAAGAAAGCTCATCGAGCGCGGGATGGGAGAGAAGCCCGGTCACATCCTCGCCGTTCAAAAGAATTTTCCCGGCTTCCGCAACGGTGATATCGATGTCTTCTAAGCGCAAACCACGTTGGATAGCCAAGGCCGCGGCGCGGTACATCGCGCCTGTGGGAACGAAAAGGAAACCCAGAGCTTGGGCCAGCCTTTTCCCTAACGTGGTTTTCCCCGCCGCCGCGGGGCCATCGATCGCGATCTTCATCCCATGATCTTGTACCCGCGGTCCACCGGCTGCGCAATGTAAAGCTTCGCTTCCACTTTTCCCAAAAGTCTTTCCTTGGCTTTTTCCGCGTCCTTGCGGGAGGGGAAAGCGAGAAAAAGGGCGGAGCCGGAGCCGCTTAACCCTACCCCCAAACTTTCCACAGACTCCAAAACTTCGCGGATTTTGGGAAGTTCCGGACGCAGGGCCGCGGCGGC
>CAZQXP010000053.1:0-5815 GCA_964597525.1 uncultured Thermotogaceae bacterium
GGGCCGAGATCCTCGCCGGTGCGCAAACGCACGGCCACCTTCCCTTCCGCCCTTTCCCTTTCCCCGCAGACCAACATGTACGGGATCTTCTGAAGCTGAGCCTCGCGGATCAGCCAGCGGAGGGTCTTTCGCTCCCTGGTCCAGGCCTCGGCCCTGATCCCTTCAGCCAAGAGCTTCGCCGCAACTTCCTCCGCATAAGGAATCTCCGCCTCCGTTACGGGAAGGACCACAGCCTGAACCGGCGCAAGCCAAACAGGGAAGGCTCCGCCGTAGTGCTCGATAAGGATCCCAAAGAAACGCTCCAAGGAGCCCAAAAGGGCCCGGTGGATCATGTACGGCCGCACTTTTCGGCCATCAGGGCCAATGAAAGTCATGTCGAATCGCTCCGGAAGGTTAAAGTCGAATTGAATAGTGGTGAGTTGCCAAGGCCGTTTGAGGGAGTCCTGGATCTCGATGTCGATTTTTGGCCCATAGAAAGCGCCTTCGCCGTGCTTCACCTCATACGAAAGGCCTTCGGCTTCCACCGCGCGCCGCAGAGCCTCGGTGGCGCGGTCCCAATCCTCCGGATTTCCCACGAATTTCTCCGGCCGGGTGGAAAGATAGGCGGAAAATTCCCGGAACCCAAAGGACCGGAGCATATACATCGCAAAACGCAAAACCTCACGGATTTCCTCCTCCACTTGGTCCGGCCGGCAGATGATGTGGGCATCGTCCTGGGTGAAGCCACGCACCCGCAAAAGCCCATGCAGAACACCGGAACGCTCAAAGCGATAAACGGTGCCAAGCTCGCAATAGCGAATGGGAAGCTCACGGTACGAGCGCGTGCGGCTTTTATAGATGGCAATGTGAAACGGACAGTTCATGGGTTTCAGGAAAAATTCCTGACCCTCGATATCCATGGGCGCATACATGCTTTCCCGGTAGAAATCGAGGTGCCCGGAAATTTGCCAAAGCCTGGCCCTTCCGATGTGCGGGGTGTACACGAGCTGATAGCCGGCTTTGTAGTGTTCAGCCACCCAGAAGTCCTCGATGAGGCGGCGGACCCGCGCGCCCTTGGGATGCCAAAGGACGAGGCCTGCGCCCACCATGTCGTTTTGAATGGAGAAAAGGTCAAGCTGGGGTCCGAGAACGCGGTGATCGCGGCGGCGGGCCTCCTCCCGCCAGCGCAGGAATTCCGCGAGCTCCTCTTCCGTGGCAAACGCGGTGCCGTAAATGCGGGTGAGCATGTCGCGGTTGGGATCGCCCCGCCAATAGGCGCCCGCCAAATCCAAAAGTTTGAAATGCTTCACTAGACCAGTAGAAGGAAGATGCGGGCCACGGCAAAGGTCCAAAAATTCGCCCTGCCGATAAAAGGAAATTTCCTCGCCCGGGATTTCCGAGAGGAGCTCCAACTTGTAAATCTCGCCGTGCTCGCGAAGGATCCGCTCCGCCTCAGCTCGGGGAAGCCAAATCCGCTCCAAAGGCAGATCCTGCTCCACGATTTTTCTCATCTCTTCCTCAATGCGCGGGATATCCTCATGGGAAATGGGTTCAGGAAAGCGGAAGTCGTAATAAAAACCGTCAGCGATGGCCGGTCCTATGGCCAACTTCACGCCGGGAAAGAGCCGGGTCACGGCGTGGGCCAGAATATGGGCGGCGGTATGCCGCAGGACCTCCAGGGCCTCAGGATCCGTAAGGGAAAGGATGCGGGCTTCTCCTGTGGCGGGGATCGTCTCGCGGAGGTCCAGCACTTTTCCGTCAAGGAGAACCGCGGCGGCGTTGGCCTTCGGTCCCAAAAGCTCTAAGAAGGTTATGCCCTGCGCTTCACGCACTCCACCGCCCGGGAGGATCACCTTAGCCATAACTCACCTCCAACAAAGAACCGACCATACCCTAACGAAAATCCTCGGGCAAGGGAAACCAAAATGTAACTTAGCTCGGGTTTTTCCCACCATAGCTTGTGACCAAATTCTGCTGCGCTAAGACAACGCTTTACAAAGAGGGCAGACCTCTTCTGTACCGAGGAAGGCTACACCACAACTGGGACATCGGCGTCCACCCCGTCGAAGGATCTCCGCTTCCTGGGCGAGGGTTTGCGCCACAATGCGCACGAATTTCACGCGCAGCTCGGGGGGAAGATCCATGGGCACTAGCTCCTCTGCTTGGTTCAGCTCTTTGGGAGTAGGTTCGGGCGTTTCTACTTCTTCCTCGCGCCCTTCAGGAACGATCACAAAGCGCAACTCCCGCACTTTGCTCCGCGGAGCGACAGCAGAAAGACGCGAAAGAAGCTCCGTGGACCAAAGTTTTAGCTCTTGCGCTACCAAAGGGCTTGCCACTGCAATGTGAAGGACGCCGCGGTCTACATAAAGGGGCCGGGCAAGCTTGCCAAGACTTTCCCCTACTGCTTCCCGCCAGCGCCAAACAGCCTCCTGTTCTTCCCAACCTGCCCCCCAACCCTTCCCGATGTCCCTAAAACAATCGCTCATGTTCTTTAAACTTTCTTGCAGAAGAGGATATAGGCGCAACCTCCTACCTGTGGATAACCCTGGGGAGAGGCGGAGGCAACAGGCCGGCCGGTTGGGGAAAACCCTGTGGATAACCTGTGGAAAAGTCGGGGAAAGGGTGAGGAAAAATGTGGCGGACAATTGAGACTGGCACTTGTCCACCGAGCTTTTCCACAGGGGTGGTGCACTTGTCCACAGCCCGGGCCAGGGTTATCCCCAGGGTTTTCCACAGGCACCTGTGGATTCACCGGGAGTATTTGGAAAGGAGGCGGCTGCGAAGCTCATCGATCTCCGCCCTGAGGAGCGGCGCATCCCTCAAGAGTTCCTGAACTTTTTGGTAGGCGTGCATAGCGGTGGTGTGGTCCCGGCCACCGAAGGCCCGTCCCAATGCGGGAAATGAGGTATCCGTGAGCTCTCGGGCAAGATAAATTGCGATTTGTCTGGCAAAGGCCACCTCTTTGCGGCGTGATGGACCGTCCAGCTCCGCCAAATCCACACGGAAATAGCGCGCCACCTCTTCCTTTATAGCCTGGATCGTCAATTTTGGCGTGCGCTCTTCCTTGGGAAGAATGGATTCAAGAACTCCGGGAGTGATTGGTCCCTGCCCCAATTCCAAATAGGCGATGACGCGAATCAACGCTCCTTCAAGGTCCCGCACATTCGTGGTAATGCGGGAGGCGATGAGCTCCAGAACAGTATCGGGGACGGAAATCCCCCTTCGGCGGGCCTTGTCCCTGAGAATAGCCATGCGGGTCTCCAAATCCGGTGGCTGGATATCCACCACAAGTCCCCAGCGGAAGCGGGAAACCAGACGATCCTGTAAACCCTGAAGCTCTTCCGGCGCTCGGTCCGAGGAAAGCACGATTTGCTTGCTGTTCCCATAGAGCTCGTTGAAGGTGTGGAAGAGCTCCTCCTGCGTGGCTTCTTTGTTGCGCAGAAAATGAACATCGTCGATAAGCAGTACGTCCACGGTGCGGTACCGGGCGCGGAATTGATCGGTGGTGTTAGAGCCGATCGCCTGAACGAGTTCGATGGTGAAGCGTTCCGAAGTGGTGTAGGCCACGGTTAAGTTCTTGTGGATTTGGAGAACATGGTTTCCAATGGCCTGGAGGAGGTGGGTTTTCCCAAGCCCCACCTTCCCGTAGATGAAAAGGGGGTTATAGGCGCGGGCAGGGTTTTCGGCCACGGCTTTGGCGGCCGCAAAGGCCATGTCCGAGTTCTTCCCGCGTACAAAAGTTTCAAAGGTGTACTCCGAGTTGAGGGGGAGGGAGCCCACATAACGCGAGTGATCGCCGGTGGGAGCGCGGCTGATGGACCTTTCCGGCTCATGGGGTAAAGGCCGCGGGACGACCTCAATACGCCAGGAAATTGCTTTTCCTAAAGCTTCCGTAAAGAGGCGGTCCAAAAGGTCCCGATACTTTTGTTCAATGGCGGCTTTGGCAAAGGAGGAAGGAACCTCTAAGATGAGCTCCTCGCCATCGGCGCGGGCCGAGGCTTGGGAGAACCAAGCGGCAAAACTCGTGGGCGGGATTTCCTGGGCCAAATCCTCCCGAACCCGCGCCCATATCTCCTCGAGGGGCTGTGCCATAAACGCACAATGGCGAGGCCCAGAGTCGAACTGGGGACACCCCGGTTTTCAGCCGGGTGCTCTACCACCTGAGCTACCTCGCCTCGGGCGGGGACGACGGGATTTGAACCCGCGATCTCCGGAGTGACAATCCGGTGTGTTAGTCCGGGCTACACCACGTCCCCGGCTTTTGGATTTTACCCGCGGCCTTAGGCGCAGGCCAAGCTCTGGGCGAGAGAGGATTCGAACCTCTGGCCTTCCGGATGTAAGCCGGATGCTCTGCCCCTGAGCTACTCGCCCCTTTGTCCCCGGGGGGATTCGAACCCCCGTTTCCGGATTGAAAGCCCGGTGTCCTGGGCCGGCCTAGACGACGGGGACTTATGGGTCGTGCAGGAATCGAACCTGCGGCCCCCGGCTTAAAAGGCCGGTGCTCTACCGACTGAGCTAACGACCCAGAGAAAGGAAATGGGCCGTGGAGGACTCGAACCCCCAGCCCGCGGATTAAGAGTCCGCTGCTCTACCTGTTGAGCTAACGGCCCCAAAAGAATCTTAGCGGCCACTTCCGCACCCTGTCAAGGTTCGAGTAGAATGGCAAGGGGATCCCCATGGCCGGCCTTTGGGAGGGAAAGGCCCCGCTTGCGGAAAGGCTCCGGCCCCGTGACCTCGCGGAAGTGGTGGGCCAGGAGCATATTTTGGGTGAGCACGGCCCCCTTCGGGCCCTTATCGAGGGCGGCCTTTCCGTCCCCCTCATCTTTTGGGGCCCGCCAGGGACGGGAAAAACCACGGTGGGAAGGATCATCGCCCAAAAGTTCGGGGCCAAATTCATCCAGAAATCCGCAGCCCTGGCCACCGTCTCGGAGGTTCGCGCGGTCTTAGAGGCCTCTCGGGAGCTTTGGAAGCGTACAGGCACAAAGGACCTTCTTTTCCTCGATGAGATTCACCGCTGGAACCGGGCCCAGCAGGACGTGCTCCTCCCCTTTTTGGAAGAGGGTTCCATTTATTTCATCGGGGCCACCACGGAAAACCCCTCGTTCGTGTTGCGTTCGGCTCTCCTTTCCCGGGCCCAGCTTTTCGTGTTCGAGCCCCTTTCTCTCGAGGCCCTGAGGATCCTCTTGCGGCGGGCTTTGGAGGATCCGCGGGGCTACGGCGGCCGGGTGCGGCTTACCCCGGAAGCCGAGGATTTCCTCCTCCGCCGGGCCGACGGCGATGCCCGAAGGCTTCTTACCGCTTTGGAAACGGCCGTGGAGGCCCTGGGCGAAGGTGAAATCGATCTTCCGCGGCTTCGGCAGGCTTTGGGGCGAAAAGCTCTCCATTACGACCGGGCAGGAGAGGAGCACTACAACCTCATTTCCGCCCTCCACAAATCCGTGCGCAACTCGGATGTGGATGCGGCCCTCTATTGGCTTGTGCGGATGATCGAGGCCGGCGAGGATCCGCGTTATATCGCCCGGAGGCTCATCCGCATGGCCTCTGAAGATATCGGTCTTGCCGACCCATGGGCCCTAGTGCAGGCCGTGGCCGCAGCCCAGGCCGTGGAATATGTGGGGCTTCCGGAGGCGGAGCTTGCGTTGGCCCAGGCTGCGGTGTATTTGGCCTTAGCTCCCAAGTCCAATGCCCTTTATCGCGCCCACGAGGCCGCCCGGCGTGACGTTTTGGAAACCGAAAACGAACCCGTTCCCCTTCACCTTCGCAATCCCGTGACGGAAACCATGGAAAAGCTTGGATACGGAAAGGGCTACCAATATGCCCACGATCTTCCCGAGGG
>CAZQXP010000054.1:0-5782 GCA_964597525.1 uncultured Thermotogaceae bacterium
CGCTGCCCAAGAAACCATGCGAGTTTTTGGCCGCGTGGATTTCCTCATCAACGGCGCAGGCGGAAACCATCCCAAAGCCACGACGAGCAAAGAAGTTTCCTTTTTCGATCTTCCTGAAGACGCTGTGCGATTTGTTTTCGATTTGAACTTCATGGGAACTTTCCTTGCTTGCCAAGTGTTTGGCCGGCTCATGGCCGAAAAGGGGGAAGGGGTGATCTTAAATATCGCCTCCATGAACGCCATTCGCCCCCTCACCCGAATCCCCGCGTACTCCGCGGCCAAAGCGGCGGTGGCTAACTTCACCCAGTGGCTGGCCGTGCATATGGCCCAAGAGTATTCACCCAAGATCCGCGTTGTAGCCATCGCACCTGGGTTTTTCCTCACCGAACAAAATCGCTATCTCCTTTTGGACGAAAAAGGAGGGCTTACCGAGCGAGGGAAGCAAATCATTGCTCACACACCCATGGGGCGGTTCGGGGAGCCTCAGGATCTTCTAGGGGTGGTGCGCTGGCTTCTTTCGCCGGGAGCGGCATTTGTCACCGGGGTGGTTATCCCCGTTGATGGCGGGTTTTCCGCTTATGCCGGCGTTTAGGGATGGGAAAGATAGGTCTGGGCTAATGAAAAGGTTTGCATAAGGCCGAAGCCGCGAGAAAATTCGTAAGGAAGGGAAGGACATGGGCCAGAGGAAGAACGTCGTGGTAGTTATGGGCGGCGGGCCCACAGTGGTGATCAACAATTCTTTGCGCGCTATTGTGGAAAATTGTTCGGCTTTTCCCGAGCGCTTTGGAACCGTTTATGGCGCTCGGCATGGGATTGAAGGGCTTTTGCGGGAAGAACTTTTGGATCTTTCTGCACAGCCCAAGGAGGAGATTGCGCTTTTGCGGACCACTCCGGCGGCCGGAGCCATTGGCACCACCCGCTACCGGCTCGCCCACGAGGAGGATTTGCGTCGAACTGTGGAGGTCTTGCGCGCGCATGATATCGGTTACTTTTTCGGGATAGGCGGAAACGATACGCAAGAAGTTTGCCTTCGGGTGGCCCAAGCAGCTAGGGAAGTGGGATACGAACTCGTTGTTGTCGGCGTTCCCAAAACAATTGACAATGATCTTGGGGATCCTGAACTTTCTTTGGTGGACCACACTCCTGGCTATGGTTCGGTGGCCCGGTATTGGGCTTGGACCGTGCAGTGTTTGGAAGAGGAGAACCGCGGTTCGGCGCCAGCCGATCCCGTTCTGGTAGTTCAAGCCATGGGGAGGAAGGTTGGGTTTATCCCAGCCGCGGCGCGGCTGGCTGACCCCGAGCGGGAATTCCCCCTTCTCATTTTCTTCGCTGAGGCCCCTCTTTCTCCGGAAGCTGTGGCCGACTCCGTGGCGGATATGGTTCGGCGCCGTGGCCGCGCCTTAGTCGTGATTTCGGAGGGCTTTCCCGTGGGAGAAATCGGTACTCGCACCGATGCCTTTGGCCATGTAGCTTTCTCCGCCTCTAAAATGACTGCAGCTCAAGCCCTGGTGAATTTTTTGAATGAGGTAGGCCTGCCGGCTACCGGCCATGTTCGTGGCCAGGTTCCCGGGACAGAACAGCGCGATGCCGTTCTTTATGCCTCGCCGGTGGATCTGGAGGAAGCATACGCAGTGGGGAAGATGGCGGTGGAGATAGCTAGCCAAGGTGTTTCCGAGGTCATGGTGACGATTCGGAGAGCACCCGGGCCTATTTACCGGCCGGAGTACGGCGTGATACCCCTATCCGAAGTAGCGGGAAAGGATCGGCCCTTCCCCCACAAATGGATCGCATCTTCCCAAACGGACGTTACGGATGACTTCATCCATTACGCGCGGCCTCTTTTAGGCGAGGATTTGGTGAGCGTTCCCATTGTAAACGGAAGGCTCCGCTTCGCCCGCCTCAAAGAAATCTATGCGGAAAAACGCCTTCCGCCCTATATCCCCTATGCTCACCGAGAAAGGAGATAAGATGTGGAAGGAGAAGCTTTTGGCTTTTCGCCCCAAACACAAATTCCTGGTTTGCATTGATTCCGATGGCTGTGCTTTCGATACCATGGGAATAAAACAGCGGGAGTGCTTCACCCCCTGGATGATCGCGTACTTTGGCCTTCAGCCGGTGGCCCAGGCCGCGCGGGAGTGCAAGGAGTTCGCCGATCTTTTCTCCAAAACACGGGGCGCCAACCGCCACATCACCCTCAAGCGTATTCTTTCCGAACTCCTTCCCAACCACCCTCAAGTCAAGCGCCGCGGCTTTCATGTTCCCAAGCTACCCCATTACTTTGCTTGGGTAGAAAGCTCTAAAGATGAGCTTTCCAACGAAGGGTTAAAAAAGGCGATTGCCCAAGCCAAAACCGAAGAGGAACGGAGGGAGTTCGAGCTCGTTTTGGCTTGGAGCGAGCGGGTGAACTGGGCGATCAAGGAGATCGTTAAAGGAATTCCGCCATTTCCTTTTGTGCGCGAAACCTTGGAGAGGCTCCAAGGGGTAGCGGATGTGGTCGTTGTTTCCCAAACCCCCGTGGAAGCTCTGGAGCGGGAATGGGCCGAGCACGGGATCGACAAATACGCCTCCCTCATTTGCGGGCAAGAAATGGGTACAAAATCCCAGCAAATCGGGGCTACAGCTCGCCACTACCCCAAAGACCATGTCCTCATGATCGGCGACGCTCCTGGCGATTTGGAAGCGGCCAGGGAAAATGAGGTGCTTTTCTATCCTATCATTCCAGGGGAAGAGGAAAACTCCTGGGAAGAGTTTTACCGGGTGGCTTTGGATCGCTTCCTTTCCGGAACATATCGCGGTCCCTATGAGGAAGAAAAAATTGCTCGATTTGAGAAGGCTTTGCCGGAGCGGCCGCCTTGGGAGGTGGAAGGATGAAAGCCAGCTTTGGCATCATAGGGTTGGCCACGATGGGGCAGAATTTGGCCCTGAACATCGCCCGGCATGGTTTTTCTGTTGCGGTCTATAACCGCACCTCGGAACGCACGAAAAGCTTTATGGAACGAGTCCAAGACGAGCCGGTGATTCCCACTTACTCGCTTTCGGAATTTGTAGGGGCGCTGGAAAAGCCTAGGGCCATCCTCCTCATGGTGCAAGCGGGAAAGCCCGTGGATGAGGTCCTCTCCGAACTTTCTTCCCTTTTAGAGCCGGGCGATATCGTTATGGATGGTGGCAATTCCCATTTTCTCGATACCGAACGGCGACTTAAAGAAGCGGAGACCCGCGGTCTTCTCTATTTGGGCATCGGGATTTCCGGCGGAGAAGCGGGGGCCCTACGGGGCCCTTCCATTATGGCCGGGGGACACGAAAAGGGTTTTCACCAGGTGGAACCTGTTTTATCTGCTATAGCTGCAGAGGGGCTTGAGGGAAAGTGCTGCGGGTACTTTGGGCCGGGTGGCGCCGGCCATTACGTAAAAATGGTGCACAACGGCATTGAATACGCAATCATGCAAACCATCGCGGAATGCTACGACCTCATGAAACGTGGTCTAGGCCTTTCCCCAAAGGAAATGGCCGATGTCTTTTCTCAATGGAATTCGGAGGAGCTTGGTTCGTATCTTTTAGAGATCACCGTGGACATTTTGCGCACGAAGGATCCGGAAAGCGGTGGGCCTCTCGTGGAGGTGATCAAGGACGCCGCCGAGCAAAAGGGGACGGGAAAGTGGTCCACCCAGGCTGCGCTGGATCTGGGTTCTCCCACACCCACCATTGCGGAGGCCGTATTTGCCAGGATCGTCTCGGCACTGAAAGATGAGCGCCTGTCTGCGGAGCCGGTGCTTTCTGGACCGGCTCCGCGCATTTCCGCAAGCCAAGAAGAATTTTTGACGGATCTGCGGAACGCTTACTTTCTGGCCGCAATTTCCGCGTATGCTCAGGGTTTTCGGCAACTCCGTGATGCTGCGGTGGAGCATGGTTACGGTTTTTCTCTTGCCGAAGTAGCGAGGGTTTGGACAGCGGGTTGCATCATACGAGCCAAAATCCTTCCTGAGATTCGCCGCGTTTTTCAGGAAAATCCGAATATTCCCCTCTTCCTTTTGGCTGAGCCTTTCCGGAAGGTTTGGGAGGAAGGGCACGCGAGCCTTAGGCGTGTGGTGTGCGCCGCGCATCAAGCGGGAATTCCTACCCCAGCTCTGAGCTCCGTTCTCAATTTTCTCGATAGTTACCGCACGGGAAGGCTTCCGGCCAACCTCATCCAAGCCCAACGCGACTATTTTGGTGCGCATACGTACGAGCGGTTGGACCGACCTGGAAAATTCCACACCCATTGGGAGGAGGCGGAGCGGTGCTGAGCTATGCACCCGGCCGCGCCATTTCGGAACTCGAACTTAAAGAAAAGCTCTTAGAGTTTCTTGCGCAAACGAGCTTTTCCCGCGGTCGCCTCCTTGTGATTATCCCCGACGACACGCGCACCCTTCCCATGCCGCTTCTTTTCAATGTACTCGTCGGGGAACTTTTGCCAAAAGTAAAAGAGCTTTCCTTCCTCATTGCTTTGGGTACCCATCCCGCGATGAGCGAAGCCCAGCTTTCCCGGCACCTCGGCTCGCGTTTTCCCCATCCTAAAGCCAAGGTTTTTCAGCACGCTTGGCAAGACCCAAAAACCTTGACCCAGGTAGGTGTTCTCACCCAAGAACGCATGGCCGAGATCTCCCAAGGGTTGCTCCCTGTGGAGGTACGGGTAGAAATAAACCGCCTCGTTTTGGAATACGATCAGCTTCTCATTGTGAACCCGGTTTTTCCCCATGAGGTGGTCGGATTTTCTGGAGGGCATAAATATTTCTTTCCGGGTATTTCCGGACCTGACATGGTCAACGTTTCCCACTGGCTTGGGGCCCTCATCACCAATCCCAAGGTAAACGGGCACAAGTGGACGCCGGTGCGCCGAATGATTGAAGAAGCGGCAAAATTCGTGTCCACCCCACGTCTTGGGCTCTCCCTCGTCCTTCAAGGGCACGACGTGGTGGGGATGTTCCTAGGAGAAGTGACGGAGGCCTGGGAGGCCGCAGCCGATTTATCTGCGGAAGTGAACATCGTATGGGCACCGCGTTCTTACGAGTTCGTCCTTTCCCTCGCTCCGTCGATGTACCGGGAGCTTTGGCTTGCGGGAAAGTGTATGTACAAGCTCGAGCCAGTGGTTGCGGATGGTGGAACTTTGATCATCTACGCGCCCCACATCCGCGAAATTTCCCCTACCCATGGAAGGATTTTGCTTGAGATTGGTTACCATGTGCGCGATTACTTTCTTGGCCAATGGGAGAAATTCCGACACTACCCATGGGCAGTTTTGGCGCATTCCACTCATGTGAAGGGCATTGGCACGTTCAGGGATGGAGTGGAAAAGCCGCGGATCGAGGTGGTTTTGGCCACGGGCATACCGGAAGAGGTCTGTCGTCGGATCAACTTGGGTTTCCGTGATCCCAGGACCATTCAGCCTGCCGAGTTTGAGGGGCGAGAGGCAGAGGGTATTTTGGTGGTTCCCAACGCGGGTGAACAGCTTTGGCGTCTGGCTGATGGTACGGTTCCGGACATCGATAAGTTATAGGCTTTTCGCCAGAGGTTGACCTTGTCCCATTCCAAGTAAATCCGCTCCCGTGAGGAACACGTTACGATGTTTTATGCGCAAGGTTTGGGATGTGGTGGTGGTCGGGGCAGGACCAGCGGGTCTTTTCGCTGCCATGGCTGCCGCAAATCTTGGCGCTAAAACCTTGGTTTTCGAACGCCAAAGACGAGCAGGGGGAAAACTTCCGTACTCCGGGGGCGGACGGGGAAATCTCACGCACACCGGCGAGGT
>CAZQXP010000055.1:0-5716 GCA_964597525.1 uncultured Thermotogaceae bacterium
CCGAGCGGGGCTGGGAGGGCTTGGATCTGGAATGGGCTCATAGTCCGGATGGGTGGAGAACAAAGTTTTTCCTTGCTCCAGGCCGGCCCCGCGTGTTCCTCCGCCTGGCCCCGCCCCAGGTCTTTCCTTTCCCAACGGCAAAAACCCCGCCGCCGGCTTGGCTCGTCTCCGCCCTCGCGCTCCCTTGGGACAAAGCCTCCGTGGAACACGTTATCCTCCACGAAGGCCGAAGAAAAACGGAGAGGTTCATCGTTTTCCTTCCATGAAAATCCCGGTGCTTCCCGCAGCTTTGGTTACCCCCTTCCATGGATTCGCCATCCTCTGCGGCGCAGGACTTTTGGCCGCCCTCCTTTGGCCTGATCCCTTGGTCAGCCGCGTTCTCTTTCTCCACATCCTCGTTTTCCTCCAGGGGGTCATTTCGCTTCAAATCGGGGAGGCGGAATACGGTTATGGCCCGCTTTCCTTGGCCGCGCGGCTTTGGCGCCTTCTTTTCTTTTCCTTTTTGGCTCTGGCTTTGGCTTTGCCTTTTCTTTTGGTCTACCGCGCGGAGACCGCTGCCTCTTGGCCTTCCTTTTTTGCTTCCTTGGCCTTTCTTTTTGCCCACGGATTCGGGTGGACCCTGGCTGGGTACGCCTTGGCCGCGGTGGTAAGATGGGAGGGGCTGAGGTTCTTGGCGAAATACGGAGGGTTTCTCGTGGCATCCCTACTCCCAGTGGTTTTCGGCTGGCCCGTAAGTGGCCTCACCGTCCTTCCCGCTCTTTGGGAAAGGCGGGGATCGGGTTGGCTCGGTTTAGCCCTCTACCTCGGCCTAAGCGGGGTGGGCGTGATTTGGTGGTGGAAAAAGCCCAAGCGGTCCTGGGCAAAGTAAAGTTTGTTTTAAGGCTAAGGCGCGCGCTTTTAGCCCTAAGCGCTTCCCTGTTTTTCGAGATTCTCCTTTTCCAGATCCTGCGCATTGTCGGCCGCTCCCTTTTCCCACCCCTCTTCTTTTGGGCTTCTTTGGGGCCGGCTTTGTTGGCTTTCCTCCTTCCCATGCGTTTTTCCCGCGCCCTCTTTTGGGCTAGCCGCCGCTTGGATTTGGGCGGAAAACTTCCCGGTCTCGCTGCCGCCCTTTCCCGCAAAAATGTGGTCTTTGTGGCAGCTCTTCTTGAGGATTTCCGTCCCCGCTGGTCCCGCCTTTTTATCCCCGAGGCTTTCTTGTTCCTTCCTGTCCTGTTCCTCTGTGGTCTTTTCCTTCTTCCCCTGCCCGCGCCGAAACTCTCCGAACCGGGCACCGCCTTGGTGGAAACGGTTTCCATTCCGGTTGAGCACGGGGTGGAGGAGAGGGAACCCCGGGCCTATTCCTCTAGCGCCGAAAAGGAAATACCCCGCTTTCCTCCCGGGACAGCGGAGTTCTCTCCCTATCCCCTTATCTTGGCCGGGCTTTATGGGGAGGAAATGACCCTCGAGGAGGCCTTGCGCCGCCTTTCCGAGGAGGAAGGACTTCTCCGCCGCCTGGCAGAGCTTTTGGGACGAGCTTCGGGAGAGCCGCAAGACGAGGGAATCGCCCAGGAAGTGGCGGAGATCTTGAGCACGCTGCGGCCTGATCTTCAGCGGGCCCTCTCCCAGGCCCTCGAGCCGGGAAACGAGGATTTGGCGGAAGCCCAAGCCATCGTAGCCGCTGCCTTAGAGGGTCTTTCCAACCTCCAACGGGAAGCCGAGGGCGCCGCGCGGGAAGAGGGAGGAGAAGTCGTGTTGGGAACCGAAGGAGTTCCCGCGGGTTCTGGGGAATTTCGGGAACCGACCGGGGAAATTCTTCTCGATGAGGAGGCTCAAGCGCAGATGCATAAAGAGCTAGAAGAGGCGGAGGAGGGCTTAGGATTGGAAGCGGGATGGGAGCGCGGCGAGCCCGTTCAGCCCGGGATTCCCGAAAAAAGGGAAGTGGAGGCGGAGCCCGTGCTTGCCACGGTGCGGCCGGGTGAGGGGCCATGGCGCACCGGGGTGGCCCTGGGCCTTCCCGGGGAAAACCCCGGAGAGGAAGAGGGCTTTTTCCAGATCTCTCCGCAAGAGGTGGAAATCCTCCTGCGGGAGCGCCCGATTCCCCCTAGTGTGCGGGAGCTTGTGCGCCGGTACTTCGAGCTCCTTTCCGGAGGCGAATGATGGAACGCAAGGAAATCGACCGCGCTCAAGAGGCGCTGGCAAAACTAGAGAACGCGATTTCTACGGTCATCGTTGGGCAAAAAGACGTGATCGAGGTGGTCCTCTGGGCCCTCCTTTCCCGGGGGCACGTGCTTTTGGAGGGTGTTCCCGGATTGGGGAAAACGCTCCTTGTACGCGCCCTCAGCCGGGCGCTGGGCCTCTCCTTCTCCCGCATCCAGTGCACCCCGGACCTTATGCCGGCGGATATCCTCGGCACCAACGTTTTTTCCGAGGATGGGTTTCGGTTCCTTCCCGGCCCCATCTTTGCCAACGTGGTGCTTGCCGATGAAATCAATCGGGCTACCCCCAAGACCCAGTCCGCCCTCTTGGAGGCGATGCAGGAGCGGCAGGCCACGGTGGGAAACGTCACCCACCCCCTTCCTGACCCCTTCATCCTTTTGGCTACCCAGAACCCCATTGAGATGGAGGGGACTTATCCCTTACCCGAGGCTCAAGTGGACCGCTTTCTTTTTAAAGCGGAGGTGCGCTATCCCGAGGAAAAGGAGCTTGTGGAGATCATCCGCCGCAACACCGAGGGCGAGGGCCTCGTTCTCCCCGAGCCCGTGCTCACTAGGGAAGAGGTCCTCCTTTGTCAGCGGGTTGTTCGCGAGTTCCCCGTGCACGAGGAATTTCTTTCCTATGTGGCCAAGCTCATCTTGGCCACGCATCCTGGAGGGAAATGGGCGCCGCCGGCGGTGCAAAAGTACGTGCTTTATGGAGCAAGCCCAAGGGGCGGGCTTGCCCTTATCCTTGGCGCGAAGGCCAGGGCCTTCCTTTCCGGCCGCTTTTACCTCGAGGTGGAAGATATTCAACGGGCCTTCCGGCCGGCCCTTATCCATCGCCTCATCCTCAATTTCCGGGCGGAGGCCGAGGGGGTGACACCGTGGGAGGTCTTGGAGGAGGTCTGGGAAGCGGTTCCGCCGCCCTAGAGCTCCTGAGTGCGGAGGAGCTTTTCCTCCTTTCCCGGGCCAGGGTCTCCTTGCGCCGCCCCCGCGGGACCCTTTTGGGAAGCCACCTTTCCCGCCGCATCGGCACCTCCCTGGAATTCGCCGACCACCGGCCCTATCAGCCCGGCGATGACCTTCGGCTTGTGGACTGGGCCCTTTATGCCCGCCACCGCAAGCTCATGACCAAGGTCTTCTCCCGGGAAGTGGAAGCTCCGCTCTATGTCCTCTTGGACGCCTCGCGCTCCATGGCCCTTGGGGAAAAGTTTTCCTTTGCCGTCAAACTTTCCGCAGCCCTTTGTTTTCTCGCTTTCCGCTCCGGCGACCGCTTTGGCGTCTACCCGTTTCGGGAAAGCGTTCAGTTTTTTGGAAAGCCCCGGCGGGGCCGCGCCGCCCTCATCCGCGCCTTCTCCGCCCTCTCCGCTCTTTCTCCCGGAGGAAGAACGGATTTCGCTTCCCTTTCCCTTTGGGCTGAGAAACTCCGGGAGCCTGGGATGTGCCTAGTGCTTTCGGATTTCCTTGCTCCGGGGTTTCGGGAGGGACTGCGGGCCCTGCGCTCTTCCCGGCATGCGGTGGCCGCGGTCCAGATCCTTGCCCCTTCGGACCTCGATCCTCAAATTTTCGGGGAGGCTAGGCTTTTGGACGTGGAGGAGGGCCGGGCGAAGCCCCTCGTGGTGGGCCGCGCCGCCAAAGAAACTTACCGGGAAGCCCTCCGGCGCTGGAATCGGGAGCTTTTTGAGGCATGTCTTGAGCTCGGGGCCGCGTATTTCCTCTTCCCTTCCGCGGGATCGCCCGTGGAGGCGGCGCTTATCCTCGCGCGGAGGTGGCGGCCGTGAGCTTCGCCTCCCCTTGGGCTTGGCTTTGGCTTTTGAGCTTAATCCCTGTGCTCATCCTCCACTTCCTCCGTCGAAGGGAGCGGGAATACCCTGTATCCGCGCTGTTCCTCTGGGAAGGGATCAGGCCAGATCGCCCGCATTTTTTGGAAAGGCTGCGCCGCCGCTTCGATCTCCTCTTGCTTCTCCAGGTTTTGGCCGTCCTTCTTTTTTCCTTGGCCTTAAGCCAACCTCTCTTCCAAACGCAAAAGCCCAGCGGGGCGACCCTTTTGGTCCTGGATGGCTCCGCCTCCGCCCTGCGGGAGGGTGTGGCGGAAGCGATCGTCTCCCAGGCGCGGGAGATCATCTCTCAATCCGCCGGGCCTTGGGCGATCCTCCTTTGGGCGGATCCCCCGGAGATCCTGTGCGGCCGGACCTCCTCCGCGGCCGAGGCACTTCAAGCCCTTTCCCGTTTTCAGCCGCGCCTGACCCGCAGGCCGGAGCTGGCCCAGGCCCTGGCCCTTTTTCCCGAGCCTTGGCCCAGGATCGTCGTCGTCACCGACAACCCTACGGGAATTACTGGCGTGGAAGTGGTGCAGGTCCCTCGTCCGGAAAATCTCGCCATCACCGCGTTTTCCGTGCGTCCCTCGCCCGATGGCACCCGTTATGAGGCTTTCCTTCGCATCCTGAACGACACCAGCGCGTTCAAGGATGTGCAGGTGCGCGTGCGCACAAGCTCCGGCGAGTATTGGACAAGCCGCCTCGTTCCTCCCGGAGAAGAAGAGGTTGTGATCCTCCCCATTTCCGGTGTTCGGGAAAGCGCTTTCGTGGCGGAGCTCAGCCCCCTGGATTCCTTCCCCTGGGACAACGTGCGGTACTTCGCGTTTTCCGGCGGGGAAGTGCGGGTGCTTTGGGTGGGCGCGGAGGACCGCTACCTTTGGGCTGCGCTGCGGGCCGCGGCCCCTGCAGTACGTGTTCCGTCTTCTCCCGATTTGGTCGTGGCTTTTTCCGCAGAGCTTCCGGAGGAGCCCCGGGGCGCAGCTCTCCTCGTGGGAGCAGGAACACCGGGATTTCCCAGGGGAAGGCTTCGGGAATCTGGCCCCATCCGGGGCGAGGCCCACCCTGTTTTAAACCACGTCTCCCTTTCTCAATTCCGGGTGGGAAAAGTATGGGAAAGCGCGCTTCCCCAGGGAGCGCAAGGGGTCCTTTGGGCGGGCGACCTCCCCCTTTTGGCCCTGTGGGATGGCCCCTACGGCCGCTGGGCCTTCCTCACCGCGGATCTCCGCAGCTCTAACCTCCCCCTTCTCCCGGATTTTCCCATCCTCATCCGGAACCTTTTGGGCTGGCTTTTGCCGGAGGAGCCGGCTTCCCTTTGGGTGGTGGGCGAGGGCTTGCGTTTGCCCCAAGGTTTCTCCGTGGTGGTCGAGGGGAAAGAGGTGGAGGGCCTTTGGGTTCCCGAAAAACCCGGGATCTACGAGCTCCGTCGGCCTCAAGGAAGGGGTTTTATCGCGGTGAATGTGCCCTGGGAGGCCTCCTTTCCGGTTTCTTTCGCGCCGGAAGCTCCTTCCCCGCCCTCCTTGGCCCAGGTTTCCCTTCCCCTTTGGCCGTGGGTTCTCCTTGCCCTTTTGCCCCTCCTTTTGGGTGAGGCCCTTCTGTTCGCGAGGCAAGGTGGATGATGCGCTTCCTTTGGCCTTGGGCCCTGTGGCTTCTGCCCTTGCCGCTAGGGGTTCTTTTCTGGGGAATCCTTAGGGAGCGCGGGCTTCTCGGCCGCGCCCTCACCCTCCT
>CAZQXP010000056.1:0-5702 GCA_964597525.1 uncultured Thermotogaceae bacterium
GACCCAAAACGCAAAAGGAGGAGCTGTTTTCGCTTTTCGCCAATTCCGGGAAGCTCATCAAGAAGGCTTGCGAGGGTACGGCGCTCCCGCAAAGCCCGGTGGTATTCGACCGCGAAACGATGGGCCTCATCCCGCAGGCGCTGGAGGAGGTGCAGAGCTGGCGAGTTCTCGGGAAGCTTTATGGGATCGGGCTTGTTCGGCCGAAAGATGAGCTCTTCCTTTTTGGCGAGGGCAGCAACCTCAATTCCCGAGAGCCCAAGCTCGGAAAGGACTTTCTGCGCTACGGAGAGCTGCCCTTTTCCGCCATCCACAAGGACCAGATCCGGAAGGTCCGAGAATTTTTTGTTGGCGATGGAAGGATCAGCGAGCTCGGCCAGAGCATGAGTGAACCGGCGGCGGAGAACTTCCTCCATCATCGCGTAATCATCGGGCTTTCCTGAGAGGCGGACGCGGAAGCGCCGGTACTGGTCGCGGCGAGGTTTCCCGCCCACAAACACCACCATGGACCCGGTGGCCTCCTCGCCCTGCAAATTGGAGATATCGAAAGCTTCGATGCGCCAAGGTCTCACGGAGAGCTCCAAGGCCTCGCTCAGGAGTTCCAAAGCCTCCTCTTCTGGTTCAAGCTTCTCGGTTTCTGCCCGTTTTAAGCCGAGCTCCGCATTGCGCTGGGCCAGTTCCACGAGTTTTTTGCGCTCGCCACTTTTGGGTACCGAGGCTTCTACTTTTCCGCCGCGCTTTCGCCGCAGATACACAAGAAGCCCTTCGAGCTCCGCCACCGGGAAAGGAAGGAGAATTTCTTCTGGGAAAGCGGTGGTGCGCGTGTAGTACTGGTCGAGGAACTCGCTCAAAGCCTCCTCCGGCGTGGAATTTTCCGGCAGGGAAAGCGCGAACCCCTCTTTCCCCAAGAGCCTTCCGGCCCGCACAAGGAGCACCACGCCATAGCCCCGATTCCCCTCCACGGCGATCCCTATGGCATCAAGATCCACAAGTTCTGGCAAGGCCACCACTTGGCGCTGGCGGATGCGCTCGAGGGCCTGGATTTGGTCGCGGAGCCTTGCTGCGTGCTCAAAGCGTTCCTCCTCCGCGGCTTTTTTCATTTCCTCTTTGAGCTGGGCGATTACCTCGTCCACGCGGCCCTGGAAGAGGAAAATCGCGCCCTCCACGTAGCGCGCGTATTCGCTAGGGCTCACGAGTCCTGCGCACGGGCCGGAGCAGCGGCCGATGTGGTAGTAGAGGCACGGCCGAGGATAGAGCTTTTCGCCCACGGGAAGGTTGCAAGGTCGGATAGGAAAGAGTTTGTGCGCAAGTTTAAGGGCGCGACGCATGGCTTTTGGGGAGGTGTAGGGGCCAAAATAGCGGGCGCCGTCGTTTTCTGGCCGCCGCACCACGGTAATGCGGGGAAACCGCTCGTGGGTGATTTTGATATAGGGATAGCGCTTGTCGTCCCGGAGTCTCGTGTTGAAAGGAGGCCGGTATTTTTTGATGAGGGCGTCCTCGAGGATGAGGGCTTCCACCTCGGAGCCGGTGACCACCACCTCCAAATCCCGCATGAGGGCACGGAGCTTGCGGATCTTCGGGGAAAGGAAGCGTTCCGCTTGGAAATAGGAGCGCACCCGTTCCCTAAGAGAGGAGGCTTTGCCCACGTATAAAACCTCTCCCCCTGGGCCGCGGAAGATATAAACCCCCGGCCCATTGGGCAGGCTTCGCACTTTTTCCCGCAAGGCCTCTTCCATCAACCCCAATTATCGGCGGAAGGGCAAAGAAAGGAGGAAGAAGCCCGTAGCCACAAGCACCACCGCGGCTCCGGGCGCCATCCCCACATGGTAGGAGAGGTACAGGCCCAAAAGGCCCGAGAGGATTCCAAAAACGTTGGCTAGGGCCACCATGCCGGACAAGCGCTTGGCCAAAAGGTACCCGGTTGCGGGAGGGGTGACGAGCATAGCTAGGGAAAGCGCCACCCCCACCACCCGCAGGGTAGTGACCACGGTGACAGCCACCAAAAGGAGGAGCAAATAGCGCATGGCCTCTGTGGGCAAACGCAGGGTGCGGGCAAAGACGGGATCAAAGGTGACCAAGGCCAATTCTTTCCAAAGGGCCAAGGCCAACGCGATCACCCCGAGGCTCAAACCGAGGATGAGCTGAAGATCTGCCGGGGAGACGGCCAAAAGGTTTCCGAAAAGGAAGTGGACAAGATCCACGGCATACCCCCGCACCGTGGAAATGAGGGCAATCCCCAGGGCGAACATGCCCGCGAAAACCACACCGATGGCGGCATCTTCCCTCAGCCTTCCCTTTTTACCGATGGTTCCAATGGCAAAAGAAGTGGCAATGGCTGTTCCTAAAGCCCAGTAGAACACAGCCGAGCGGTTTCCTCGATGAAGAACGTATCCCAAGGCCACCCCAGGCAAAACCGCGTGGGCTAAAGCGTCGCCGAGAAAAGTCATGCCCCGAAGGATCACGAAGCTCCCTACCGTGGCGCAGGCCGCGGAGGCCGCCAAAGCGGCGATCAACGCCCGCACGAAAAACCCGTATTTAAGGGGCTCGAGGAGAAAGCTCACGGCGTTCTCCCGGACAGCAAGCCTCCCCTAGGGCCAGCGTCCCCTCAGGGGTGTGGATGAGATGGAGGGCTTTGCCGTAGGCTGTCCTTAGGTTCTCCGGAGTCAAAACTTCCTGTGGCTTTCCCAAGGCGATCGGGCGATTACGCAGAAGCAAGGCTCGGTCGAAGTAATTGACCACAAGGTCCAGTTCGTGGATGGAAACAAGCACCGAGAGGCCTTGCCTGGCGAGATCCCGCAAAAGGCTCAGGAGCCCCTCCTGCGCGGGCGCGTCCAATCCAGCCAAAGGCTCATCCAAAAGAAGGATCCTTGCCTCCTGGGCCAAAGCGCGGGCGATGAGCATTCTTTGGCGTTCGCCTCCGGAAAGCTCGCGGATCCTACGGCTCGCAAGGTGGGAAAGGCCCACCCGGAAAAGGGCCTCTTCGGCCTTCTGGCGATCCGCGCGGCCAAGCCTTCGGAAAAGCCCGCGCTTCCCCACCCGCCCCATGAGAACTACATCCAGCACGGTAGCAGGGAAATTCCATTCCGCCTCGGATCTTTGGGGGAGGTATCCCAGGCACAGGTGTTTTCCTGGAGGCTCCCCGAAAACGCGGATTTCGCCGGAACTCGGTTTAATGAGCCCAGCCAGAGCCTGGATGAGCGTGGTTTTTCCCGCGCCGTTTGGTCCCACTACGGCGAGGGATTCCCCTTGAGCAAGGGAAAAGGAGACCTCGCTCAAAATGGGCGCATCGTCCCCATCCACGCGGAGATCCCGTACCTCCACGGCCGGAAGATCAGGCGGATGGGAATCCCAAAGGCAGGTTCTTCTCATTGGAGCGCCTCCACAATGCTTTGCGTAAGCTTCCGCATAAGAGAAAAGTAGTCCGGAGCAGGGCCCTCCGGGCCGCTCAGGTTTCCCGCGTAAAGCACCACCACCTTGGCCCCGCTTTCGCGGGCCACACTTTGGGCCAAATTTATGTTAAAGCTCGGTCCCACGAAGATTGCAGGGATTTTGAGGTGCTTTATTTTTTCCACAAGGGCTGCAAGCTCCTTGGCTGAAGGCTCGGCGAGCGTGGTTTCGGAGGGGACGATGGCCCCTACTTCCGTGAAGCCATAGCGGGCGGCGAAATACCCCAAAAAGTAGTGATCCGTAACAAGCAGGCGGCGTTCCGGTGGGATTTTCTCCACTTCCGCTTGGATCCAGCGATCTAGGGCGTGAAGCTCATCTTTAAGGATTTGGGCTTGGGCAGAATAAAAGGCTGCTCCATCGGGGTCGAGGGAGGAGAGGATTTCCGCGATTTTTTCCGCCCACGCGGCCACAAGCAGGGGGTCGAGCCAAACATGGGGATCAGGCTCATCTCCGACGAAGCGAAGGGGAAGATCCTCCGAGAGGTCAAAAATTTTTTCCGCGACTTCGGGGATGCCCAAAAGCTGAGCAAGATGGGCTTCCAAACCTGCACCGCTAACAAAAATAGCTTCCGCGGAAAGGAGCACTTGGACGTCTTGAGAGGTCAGCTCGAAAGCGTGCGGATCTACACCATAGGGGATAAGGCTCACCACTTGGAATCTTTCCCCGCAGATTCGGCCCAAAACGTCGGCCACGATCGGCGTAGTCGCCACCAGGATGCGGCCTTGTCCTCCGAAAACGAGACCAAAAGCCAAAAGCAACACAAGAGCGCGCATGGCGCTCTCAGTTTATGGGGATCCTAGGGCTTTGCAACTACGAGGTGGGCTTTGGAAGGTGCGGGAGGAGTTTGTTCCAAAGGTCTTCCACGGCCGCGGAAATCGCCTGATACCAGGCGGTGGTGGCGAACTCCGGGGTCCCGAAGGTGAGCTCCAAACTCCAGGCCGGGAAACCTGGCTCAATGACGAAGGTTTGGGTGGCAATGTGAGTCCATGTACTTCCTGTCCACTTATAGAGTTTCACCAGGTATGTCCCCGGAGCTGCGGGCGTGGTTCCAAACATTTGATCCCATGTCCAGGTCACGCACGGATCAGAGGCGGTGGAGGTCAGAACCGAAGAGGTCCAGGAAAGGGAGGGGGTGACCGCGGATTCCACGGTGACATAGAAATCGTTGGACGGGCTTGGGTCAAGGTAACCGATGAGAACAGGCTCGCCCTGAAGGTAAACGGGCTTATTCGTGCGCAGCCCGCCCAAGCACACATCCCAGGGGATCACCAAAAAGAGGCGGAAAGAGGGCAACATCTGTCCCTGACCTGTGCCTGTTCCAGAAAGGCGCGTCCGCTCTCGGTTTTCCGAAAGATCCCACAGGACGGTGGAGACAGTGGCCTGGGCGCTCACCGCCTCCAGCACCAAAAACCCCAGGGACAAGGTAATGCGGGCCGTTTGAACGCTCTCCAAAGTGGGGAGGATGAGAAGCTCTGCGCCCAGGGCATGGGCCGCGGCCTTCCAAATCTCCGGGTTGCGCACGGGAATCCCCTGTCCCAGACGCCAGCTTTCCAGGGCCCGGCTGGGGACCACCGCATAGCCGGCACCGCGGAGCTTTCCCTCGAGGATCTCGGAGATTCCATGCTCCACGTTGAGAAGACCGGAACCGGAGCGATCCACCGTGGGCGCCACGGCGATCGTTTGCCCGAAACTCCCAAAGGCCCAGAAAACCAAAACGAAGGCCAAAAGAGCTTTCATCTCCATCACCTCCTGGGAACGTACACCGCGGCTATAACCCTGGTTTTATCCGAGCTCGACGATGGTGACGCCATCCCCGCCCTCGCCAGGCGGCGCAAGGTGAAAACCTTTAACGAATGGAAGTTTGCGCAAATGCTCATGGATATTTTCCCGAAGGGTTCCGGTTCCGCGGCCGTGGATGATGCGCCCCGTGGAAAAGCCCGCGCGCAAAAGCCGATCCAGCCAAAGATCCACCCGCCGCAAAGCCTCGTCCACCGTAAGCCCCCGCACGGAGATCTCCAGCTCCACCGTTTGGGGAATGGGCACAAACGGTTTCGGTGAAGGCACAGGCGGTGCTTCCGCATGGGAGAGCGAAGAAAGGGGGAGGGTGATCTTTTTTCCGCGCACTTCCACCTCCGCCTCCTCCCCATCGATGGCCATCACGACCCCAACGGCTCCGCTCGGGCCTATCCGCACGGTATCCCCCACCTTGATCGGCCCCTTCCGCTCTGGCTGGATGGGAGGGAGTTCTTTAGGAAGCC
>CAZQXP010000057.1:0-5516 GCA_964597525.1 uncultured Thermotogaceae bacterium
ACGACTTCTTTCATCTCGCCGGCGAGGATGGCGGCCTGGATGGCCGCGCCCACGGCCACCACCTCGTCGGGGTTGATGTCCTTGTTGATCTTGGCCCGGCCGAATTTCTCAGCGACAAGCTCCTGGACCCTTGGGATTCTCGTGGAGCCGCCCACAAGCACCACTTGATCAATGTCCTGGGGCTTGAGTTTGGCCGCGGCCAGGGCGTTATCCACGATCTGCATCGTGCGCAAGAGGAGATCATCGATCATAGCGATGAACTGGGCGCGGGTGAGGGTGCGCTCGAGGTGCTTGGGCCCGCGGGCATCCACAGCGATATAGGGAAGAGAAATCCGCGTCTCCAGACGCGTGGAGAGCTCCTTCTTTGCTTGTTCGGCAGCGTCACGTAGCCTCTGCATGGCCTGGGGATCGCCGCGGAGGTCAATCCCTGTCTCCTTCTTGAACTCCTCGATGAGCCAGTCCATGATGCGGCGATCAAAGTCATCGCCGCCAAGTTGCGTATCGCCGTCGGTGGCGATGACCTGGAAAACGCCCTCGCCGATCTCGAGGATGGACACGTCGAAGGTCCCGCCGCCAAGGTCATAAACGAGGATTTTTTGTTCGCCCTCTTTGTCAAGGCCATAGGCCAGAGCCGCAGCGGTGGGCTCGTTGATGATGCGCAGAACCTCAAAACCCGCGATGGTTCCCGCGTCCTTGGTGGCCTGGCGCTGGAGGTTGTTGAAGTAAGCGGGACAGGTGATGACCGCTTTTTGGATCTTGGTGCCCAAAAGCTCCTCGGCGTCGCGCTTAAGCTTTTGGAGGATGAAAGCGGAGATCTGTTCGGGCGTGAACTCCTTCACCTGGCCTCCCATCTCCACCCGGAAGCGCCAATCCGTTCCCATGCGGCGCTTGACGGAGAGAACGGTCCGGGTGGGGTTGAGGATGGCCTGGCGCTTGGCCAGTTGGCCCACAAGGATCTCCCCGTTTTCCGTGAAGGCTACAGCCGAGGGGGTGATCCGCTCGCCCTCGGCGTTGAGGAGGACCTCGGGGCGTCCACCCCGCACGAGGGCAATACAGGAGTTCGTGGTTCCGAGATCGATGCCCACGACCTTTTCCTTCTCACTCATGGCGCCTCACCTCCTTTGGGGCCGAGGCTGACTTTCACTTTGGCCGGCCGGAGAACCCGGCCGTTCCTCATCCAGCCCCGCTCAATTTCCGCAAGGATTTTGTTTTTCGGCTCGGAGGAGTGTTCGGCCAAGACTGCCTCGTGGTAAAGGGGATCAAAATCCTGGCCCAAAGAGGAAATGGGCGAGCAGCCCAATTTGGTCAACGTGGCCTGGAAGAGGCCGAGCACGGCCCTAAGGCCCTGGCGGAGGCTTTCGGAATTTTCGTCATCGGCGGCTCGCTCCAGGGCCTCATAGATCGGGAGGAAAAGGAGCACCGCCTCATCCAAGGTCCGCTCCCGCCAAAGCTCCCGCTCCCTGGCCACTTCCTTCCGGTAGTTGTCGAAGTCCGCGGCCAGGCGGAGGAGCTCCTCCCGCAGCTTTTTCTCGGCGTTTTCCCCGGTGAGGGGGGCCCTCTCCTCGGTCATCCTGCACCTCCTGGGCGGAGGAGGGCCTGGAGGCGGCTGGCGAGGTAGCGCACGGCGGAGAAGGCTCGGGCGTAGTCCATCCACAAGGGGCCGGCCACCCCCAAGATCCCCTGGCCGGAAAGGTATGAGGCGGTCACCAGGGAGAAATCCTGGAGTTCGGGAACCTCCTCCACCCCCACATGGGCCATGAGCCCGCTTTGGCCGGCCCTGAGCTCCCGCAAAAGCCAAAGAAATTCCGCTTCGTCCTGGAGAAGCCGCAAAAGCCCCTGGACTTTTTCTAAGGCCCATTCCGGCGAATGTGTGGCGAGCTCGGTGAGGAGCTGGGGCCAACCCTCCACAAACACCCGGGAAGAGGGCGAGGCCTCCCGCAGTTCCGCGAGGACTTGGTGGGCCAAATGCACGGAGCGGGCCTGCCAGGGAGAGGGCGGCTCCTCCTCCGGCCTCCCCATCCGCGCGGCCAGCCACTCCTCCGCTTCCTTGAGCTCCGTGGCGGTGAAATCCGGGGGAACGGGGATGAGGCGGGCCTCCGTGACCCCGAGCTCCGAGACCGCGGCGGCCAAGACCAAGCCGGGCCGCACCTCCCGGAGAATCACCCCCAAGCATTGGACCTCCTCCTGCGCGGGAAGGGCCACGAATCCCAGTTCTCCAGTCATCCCGGCGAGGAGCAGGGCCGTGCGCCGAAGAAGCTCGGGAAGCGGAGGAAGGCCGGGTGCGGGCTGAAGCTCGGCGGGAAGGCGCTCGCCCCGTGCCCCCGTCTCCGCCACGGAAAGGAGCCATTGGGCAAAGAACCGGAACCCTTGCACCGTGGGGACGCGGCCCGCGGAAACGTGGGGTTTATAGAGGAAGCCCTCCCTCTCCAGGGCGTGGAGCTCGTTGCGAATGGTGGCGGAGCTCAGCCGGTGGCGGTAGACGCGCACGATCTCCTGGGAGGAGACCGGGCGCCGGGTATGGATGTAGCGGTCCACCACCTCCACGAGGATCCGCGCCCTCCGGCCGGTCATTAGCAATCACCTCCCGAAAGTGCTAACTAATCTTAGGGAGAAACGGCCAAAAGTCAAGCCCATTGGGCGCGACTACCTTTTTGCTCGTTGGGGCCTTCCCGATTAGAGGGGGTTAGCCGCGTTCCTTCTTCCCGCAGCAGTGCTTGTACTTTTTGCCCGAGCCGCACGGGCAGGGATCGTTGCGCCCCACTTTCGTTTGGGGCTTGGCCGAGGAAGGGGATTTCCCGGCGGCGCCTGTGGAGCTCGGGGTGGAAGGAGCCTTCACCGGCGCTGTCGCCGTGGAGGTGCTCGCCACTGGTTGCCCTTCCACCCGTACCATGAGCCGCGGGGAAAGGAGAACCCGCATCACCTGCTCCTCGCTTCGCAGGAGCATCTCTTGGAAGAGGCGGTGGGCCTCGCGCTTGAACTCCACAAGGGGATCGGTTCCGCCATAAGCGCGAAGGCCGATGCCTTCCCGTAAATCATCGAGCTCCAAAAGGTGTTGCCGCCAGTTTTCGTCCACCGTGCGGAGAACCACTAGCCGAGCAATAAGGGGGAAATGGGGATGAAGCCGCTGCCACTGCCGCTCAAGTTGCTCTTTCAGGGCGTTTTGCACAAGACCCACCAATTCCTCCCACCTTTTAGCCCGGAGCTCCGGCACGGGATCGCAGACCTGGGAAAGCTCCCGCAAAAGCCCAGAAAGGTCGCCCTCTTCCGGTGCGCGGCCGCGGGGGACGTATCTTTCCACAAGGATTTCCGCGAATTCCTCGGCCATGCCGGAAAGATGCTCCTTGAGCTCCGCATCGTTTGGGGGCTCATTTTGGCCGGGAAGGAGGAAGCGTTCACGCAAAGCATAGATGGCATCGCGCTGGCGGGCCATGATCTCGTCGTATTCCAGAAGCCTTTTTCGGATCTCAAAGTTCCTCTCTTCGACCCGTTTTTGGGCCCGGCGGATAGCTCGAGTGAGGAGCTCATGGGTGATGGCTTCGCCCTCCTTCACCCCAAGCCTCTCCATGAGGGAGGCCAGGCGCTCGCCGCCGAAGATGCGGAGGAGGTCGTCCTCGAGGGAGAGGAAGAACTGGGCTTCACCAGGGTCGCCCTGGCGGCCGGCCCGGCCCGCGAGCTGATCGTCGATCCTTCGGGCCTCATGCCGCTGGCACCCGATGACGAAAAGCCCGCCCTGATAGATCTCCTTCCACTCTTCGGGCCGGAACTCCTTTCCCGTTTCGCGGCACCACTTTTTGATTTGTTCCAAAACCCAACGGCCGTAGGGCGAATCCGGATCCGCGGGCTGCACGATCTTTTTCCTCTCCTCTTCGGCCTCTTTTTTGTAGCGCTCCAGAAGCTCTCGGTACTTTTCTGGCTCTTCTTTCGGGTCGGCTTCCTGGCGGGCTCGGTATTCGGGGTTTCCGCCGAGAAGGATGTCCGTACCCCGGCCGGCCATGTTGGTGGCGATGGTGATCGCGCCCAATCTTCCGGCTTGGGCCACGATCATCGCTTCCTTTTCGTGGTATTTGGCGTTGAGGACTTGGTGGGGAAGCCCCCTCTTCTTGAGGAGCTGGGAGAGATACTCGGAATCCTCGATGGAAGTGGTGCCCACGAGGACCGGCCGGCCCTGGCGGTGGAGCTCCTCCACTTTGTTGGCCACCGCCTCGAATTTCGCCTTCCTCGTGCGGAAGATCACATCGGGATGGTGGAAGCGGATCATTGGGCGGTTTGTGGGGATTTGAACGACATCCAAACCGTAGATCTTCTTGAATTCCTCCTCTTCAGTTTTTGCCGTCCCCGTCATGCCCGCAAGGCCTTTGTACAGGCGGAAGTAGTGCTGGATGGTGATTTGAGCTAGGGTCTGGTGCTCACGCTGGATAGGCAGGCCCTCTTTGGCCTCGATAGCCTGATGGAGGCCGCCGGAATAACGGCGATCGGGCATAAGGCGGCCGGTGAACTCGTCCACGATAATGACCCGGCCATCCTTTACGATGTAATCCCGGTCGCGCTTGTAGAAAACGAGGGCCTTAAGGGCCGTCTCGAGGTGGTACCTCGCGGTGGTCGCTCGAGGATCCGCAATGTTGTCGAATTTGAGGAGCTTTTCCGCTTTCTCCCACCCTTTTTCCGTGAGGGAAAGCCTTTTGTGTTCCTCGTCCACCTCGAAGTCCTCCCCGGGCTTGAAGAGCCGGGCCAGGCGGGCGAACTCCCGGTACATGCGCGCCGTTTCCTCCGTAGGTCCGGAGATGATGAGGGGGGTGCGGGCCTCGTCGATGAGGATGTAGTCGATTTCGTCGATGATGGCGTAGTCCAAAGGCCCCTGAACTTTCTGGTCGCGGGAAAGGACCATGTGGTCCCGCAGATAGTCGAAGCCGAATTGGGCGTTGGTTCCATAGACGATGTCGCATTGATAGGCCTTTTTCCTCTCTTCCGGAGGCGTATCCTCCTGAAGGAGGCCCACAGAAAGTCCCAAAAATTCGTAAATGGGGCCCATCCAGTAGCGGTCGCGTTTGGCAAGGTAATCGTTGACGGTGACGATGTGCACCTTTCCCACCAGGGCATTGAGATAAGCGGGCATGGTGGCGACCAGAGTTTTTCCTTCCCCGGTTTTCATCTCCGCGATCCGCCGCTGGTGAAGGACTATCCCGCCCAAAACCTGGACATCGAAGGGGTAAAGGCCGATGGTCCTCTTAGCGGCCTCCCTCACCACGGCAAAGGCTTCGGGAAGAATCTGATCCGTGGTTTCGCCCCGGGCTAGCCTTTGTTTGAACTCCTCGGTTTTCGCCCGAAGCTCCGCATCCGAAAGGTGTTTGACTTTCTCGGAAAAGCGGTTGACCTCCGCCAAAATGGGAAGGAGCTTGCGAAGTTTCTTCTCATTGGATTCCCGGAAAAGCTTGGTCAACACTTGCGCGATCGGCATAGCGGAAAACTATACGGCCCTTAGGGAAGTTCCTCCAGAGCTTTAATGGCTTGCGCGCGCA
>CAZQXP010000058.1:0-5482 GCA_964597525.1 uncultured Thermotogaceae bacterium
TCCTCGTGGAAGAAAAGAAAACCGAGCCGCCCAAGCGTTATACGGAAGCGGGGCTCGTGAAAAAGCTGGAACAGGAGGGGATCGGAAGACCCTCCACCTATGCCCAGATCGTCTCCGTGATCCAAGAGCGGGGTTATGTGCGCCGGGAGAACGGGGCTCTGCGGCCTACCCTTCTAGGTTTCATCGTCACGGATTTCCTGCGCCGCTACTTTCCTGAAACCGTCCAGGAAGATTTCACCGCCCAAATGGAGGCGGATTTGGACCGCATCCAAGAAGGGGAGCTCACCCGCGAAGCGGTGCTCCGTTCGTTCTATTCCTGGTTTTCCCCAAAACTCCAGACGGTGGAAGAGCTCCTTTCCCAGCGGAGAAAACCGTTCCAGGTGCTCACGGATGTTCCTTGTCCGAAGTGCGGGGCACCCATGGAGGTGCGGTTCTGGGACGGCGAGCTGTATTTAGCTTGCTCGCGGTACCCCGAGTGCAAAAGCACCCGGGATCTTCCGCGGGATTTTCCCTTCCGCTACCGGGAAGGACAGGTGGAGCTCGCGGAGGGGCTGAAGACCGCGGAGGATGTGCCGGAGCGGCTTTGCCCAACCTGTAAGGTGCCCATGGAGGTGCGGCACGGCCGGTATGGCCGGTATCTCCGCTGCCCCAAATGCGGGGCTACCGCCCCCATTCCTACGGGCGTGAAGTGCCCGGCCTGTGGAGTCGGTGAGCTTGTGGAGCGCACCGGGAAGACCGGGACTTTCTACGCCTGTTCGCGGTACCCGGAGTGTCGGTTCCGTCTTTCGGGCCGGCCGGTGGAACCTTGCCCCAACTGTGAAAAAGGGGTCCTTTATGAGGACCCCCGTCGCGGTCTGCGCTGTTCTAACCCGGATTGCCCTGGAGCCTAGTCCTCGCCCAGGATCTGCCGGAATTTCTCGAGCTTCTGAAGGACCTCAGAGCCGCGCAGCTTCTCCAGGGCTTCCTTCTGGATCTGGCGGACGCGCTCCCGGGAAATCCCGAAGATCTCGCCCACCTCGTCCAGGGTCTTGGGCGGATTGCCATCAAGGCCGTAGCGGAGCTCCAAAACCCGGCGCTCCCTGGGCGTGAGCCGCTCTTTCAGGGCTTTGCGGATCTCCTGGATGAGAAGCTCGCGGAACGTCTCGCGGGTGGGGGAAACCGCGTCCTCGTCCTCGATGAAGTCGCCGAGGACCGCGCCCTCCTCGTCGTAGCCAATGGGGGTGTCCAAGGAGGCGGTGTACTGGGCGGTGCGCTTGGCTTTGACGATGTTGTCCACGGTGGTGTCAAGCTCCTCCGCAAGCTCCTCCAAGGTGGGGCCGGAGCCGTGCTCTTTGATGTGCTCCCGCTCGGCCTCGTGGATCTTGCGGATGAGCTCGTTGATGTGGGTGGGAACGCGGATGGTGCGGGAGCGGTTGGTGATGGCCCGCAGAATCGCCTGGCGGATCCACCAGGTGGCGTAGGTAGAGAACTTGTAGCCTTTGCGCCAGTCGAACTTCTCCACGGCCTTCATAAGGCCGAGGTTCCCCTCCTGGATGAGGTCCAGGAAGGGGAGGCCGCAGCCCCGGTACTTCTTGGCGATGGAGACGACGAGACGGAGGTTGGCCTCAGCCAGTTTCTTTTTGGCCTCCTCGTCGCCGGCCTCGATGCGCTTGGCGAGCTCCACCTCCTCGTCCTTCGTGAGGAGGGGGACGCGGGCGATCTCGTCGAAATAGGTCCGGATCGGGTTTTCTACGGACCTCTTACCCTCTTCCTCGTCTTCCAACCACAAAAGCTCCTCATCCACGAGGTCATGCTCCTCGTGGTTCACCTCAAAGTCATTGCGCACAGTCTCCATAGGTCCTCCTGGCTACCGCAAGGCAAAAAGAAGAAGGGGTTAAGCCATCGCGGCGCGTTGCAGCCTTTAATATACACCGATTTCGGGGCCTTGTGAAGGGGGTGGAGAGGGGACATTTTTCCCGTAGGTTGCGCGGGCCAAAAGATCGGTCATAATTGCACAAAGCATGAGGTGCGAACCTGGTTCAGCCCTGATCCCCGGGATCAGGGTTTTATTTTATTTGGCAGAGACAAAGGGGGCAGGATGCATCGGATCCTGAAAAAGAAGTTTTTGGGGCCGAATCTTGTGGAGCTAGAGGTGGAGGCTCCTCTGGTGGCGGCCAAGGCCCAACCTGGGCAATTTGTCATCATTCGGCTCCACGAAAAAGGCGAAAGGATCCCCCTTACCCTGGCCGACTGGGACCGGGAAAGGGGCACGATCGTCCTCGTGGCCCAAATGGTGGGAAAAACCACCTACCAGTTGGGGATGGAATACCACGAGGGCGACGCCATCCGGGACGTAGTAGGGCCTCTGGGGAATCCCTCGGAAATTAAACTCTACGGTACGGTAGCCTGCGTCGGTGGCGGCGTGGGCATTGCTCCCATTTTCCCCATTGCCCGAGCCCTCAAAGAAGCGGGAAATACGGTGATCGGCATCGTAGGTGCGCGAACAAAAGATCTTCTTTTCTGGCTAGATCGCATGGAAAAAGTCTGCCATGAATTGCACGTGACCACGGACGACGGGAGTTTCGGACGGAAAGGGGTGGTAACCGAACCCCTGCGGGAGGTCCTCCAAAGCCGCAAGGTGGACCACATTTGGGCCATCGGGCCAGCGATCATGATGAAATTTGCCACGCTCACCGCTCAAGAATTTGCGGTTCCCATCACCGTTTCCCTCAACTCCATTATGGTGGATGGAACGGGCATGTGCGGGGGCTGCCGGGTGGAGGTCCAAAGTGAGGCGCGCTTCGCTTGCGTGGATGGGCCGGAATTCGACGGAACCAAGGTAAACTGGGACCTCCTTCTTGCCCGCCTTAGCACCTACAAGGAAGAGGAAAAGTGCGCCCTGGAGAAGTACCTCGCGGTTAAGGAGGCGCAGCGATGATCCGGCCAACCCAGGTGCCCATGCGGGAGCAGGATCCAAAAGTACGGATCCGCAATTTTGAGGAAGTGCCCTTCGGCTACACTCCCGAAGAAGCCATCGCGGAGGCCGAGCGGTGCTTGCAGTGCAAGCGGGCTCCGTGCATCCAGGGATGCCCCGTGAATATCAATATCCCCAAATTCATTCGGGAGATCCGCGAGGGTGACTTCCGCGCAGCCATTCGCACGATCAAGGAAACCAATAACCTTCCGGCGATTTGTGGTCGCGTCTGTCCCCAGGAAACGCAGTGCCAGGCCGTCTGCACTTTAGGCAAAAAATATGAACCGGTGGCCATCGGGCGCCTCGAGCGCTTCGTGGCCGACTGGGAGTATGAACACGGCGTAGAACTTCCGGAGGTCGGAAAACCCACGGGCTTTCGGGTGGCCGTGGTGGGAAGTGGGCCCGCGGGTCTTACCTGTGCCGCGGACCTGCGCCGGTTCGGTCATGAGGTCACCATTTTCGAGGCCCTCCATGAACCGGGCGGCGTGCTCATGTACGGCATCCCCGAATTCCGCCTCCCGAAAAGGATTGTGCGCGCGGAAATTGAAAACCTCCTCAAAATGGGGGTGGAGCTGAAGCTCAACGTGGTGGTGGGGAGAACCGTAACCATCGACGAACTCTTCGCCCAAGGTTACCACGCAGTGTTCGTGGGGAGCGGGGCAGGCCTTCCCAAATTCCTGGGCATCCCTGGAGAGAACCTGATCGGCATTTACTCCGCCAACGAATTCCTCACCCGGGTAAACCTGATGCGGGCCTACCTCTTCCCGGAGTATGACACGCCGGTCAAGGTAGGTCGGGTCGTGGCCGTGGTGGGAGGAGGCAACGTGGCCATGGACGCGGCCCGCACCGCGTTGCGCTTGGGCGCCGAGCGCGTCATCGTCCTTTACCGCCGCACCGAGGCGGAAATGCCCGCAAGGCGAGAAGAAATCCACCACGCCAAAGAAGAAGGGGTGGAATTCGAGTTCCTTGTGAACCCCGTGCGCTTTTTGGATACGGCAGGAAAGGTTTCGGGAGTGGAGTGCATCCGCATGGAGCTTGGGGAGCCCGACGAAACCGGCCGAAGGCGCCCAATCCCAGTTCCTAACTCCAACTTCGTCATCCCAGTGGATACGGTCATTGTGGCGATCGGCAACGATCCCCATCCCCTGGTTCCCCGTACTACGCCGGGACTGGTTACCACAAAACACGGCACGATCGTGGCCGACGAGGAGGGCCGCACAAGCCGCGAGGGCGTATTCGCAGGTGGAGATATCGTGACTGGCGCAGCCACGGTGATCTCCGCCATGGGCGCAGGAAAGCGCGCCGCGTCCGCCATTCATCGGTATCTCCTCAGCCGTTATGGAGAAAAAGGTGGTGCTTAGCGGAAGGGCGGATACCATTGAAAGTGCCAAAAGGAGGGAGAATGTCGGTACAGGTGACGTTGAACCCGTTCGAAATTGCCCAACGGCAGTTGGATGAGGCGGCGAAGATCCTGGGCCTGGACCGGGGGATGCACGAGCTTCTGCGCTGGCCCATGCGGGAGTTCCACGTGCGCATCCCCGTCCGCATGGACGACGGATCGGTCCGGGTGTTCGAGGGCTTCCGGGTTCAGTACAACTGGGCCCGCGGGCCCTGCAAAGGCGGAATCCGCTTCCACCCCGAGGAGACCTTCGACACCGTCCGGGCCTTGGCCGCGTGGATGACGTGGAAGACCGCGGTGATGGACCTTCCCTTGGGCGGCGGAAAGGGCGGCGTGGTCTGCAACCCCAAGGAGATGAGCGAGCGGGAGCTGGAGCAGCTTTCCCGCGGGTATATCCGGGCCATCGGCCACTACATCGGCCCGGACATCGATGTCCCCGCACCCGACGTCTACACCAACCCCCAGATCATGGCCTGGATGATGGACGAGTACGAAAAGCTCGTGGGGCGGAGCGCGCCGGGCGTGATTACGGGGAAGCCCTTGGCCCTTGGGGGCTCCGCGGGAAGGGGCGATGCCACCGCCCGGGGCGGCATGTACTGCATCCGCGAGGCCTGTAAAGTCCTAGGAATTAACCCGAAGGGCGCGACCTGCGCCATCCAGGGCTACGGAAACGCCGGACAATTCGCGCACAAATTGGGCGAGGAGCTCCTTGGGCTCAAGGTCGTGGCCGTCTCCGACTCCAAGGGCGGAATCTATAACCCCAACGGCCTTCCCGCCCAGGAGGTGATCGCCTTCAAAGAGAAGACCGGCACGGTGGTGGGATTCCCCGGAGCGAAGAGCATCACCAATGCCGAACTCCTGGAGCTTTCCGTGGACATCCTCATCCCCGCCGCCCTGGAGAACCAGATCACCGCGAGCAACGCTGATCGGATCAAGGCCAAGATCGTGGCGGAGCTTGCCAACGGGCCCACGACGCCTGAGGCCGACGAAATCCTCTTCAAGAAGGGCATCTATGTGATCCCCGATTTCCTCTGCAACGCCGGCGGGGTCACCGTCTCCTACTTTGAGCAGGTGCAGAACGCCATGATGTACTACTGGACGGCCGAAGAGGTCTATCAAAAGCTCGACCA
>CAZQXP010000059.1:0-5476 GCA_964597525.1 uncultured Thermotogaceae bacterium
GGAGCACATTTTTACGCCACCAATCCCGATCGGACTTGTCCTGTGGAAGGCGGAGAAATTCCTGATGCTGCCGCAGTGATCGCTGCCCTGGAGGCCACCACCGGCCGAAAAGTTGAGAAAATTTTCGGCAAGCCTTCCCGATACATGATCCAGACCGCTCTTGAGGTCCTGGGCCTTCCCCCGGAAAAGTGCGCGATGGTGGGCGATCGCCTGGAAACTGATATCCGCATGGCCAAAGAAAACGGCCTCACCGCAATCCTTGTCCTCACCGGAGTGACCCGCCCTGAGGATTTGAAGGATTCACCCTTCCAGCCGGATTACGTTCTTCCTAGCCTGGCCGAGCTTCCAGCGCTGGATGAGAAAATCGGAGGTGAAGAATGACGGAAGAAGTTCGTATACCTGTGGAGGAACTGCGTCGGCTTGTGGAAGGAGTATTCGAGCGCCTGGGTGTACCCCAAGAGGATGCGCGGATTTGTGCAGACGTTCTTTTGGCCGCGGATTTGCGGGGAATCTCTTCCCATGGGGTAAGCCGCCTCATCCTCTACGTTAACCGCATTCGCAACGGCACCCTTTCCCCGGTGACCAACCTCTCTGTAGTTCGCGAAGGACCAACCACGGCTGTATTGGATGCGCAAAACGGGATGGGAATGGTTGCTGGATACCGCGCCATGGAGCTCGCGATCCGCAAAGCCCGGGCCTTCGGCCTCGGTGCTGTGGTGGTGCGAAATTCTTCTCATTACGGAATCGCCGGGTATTACGCCCTCATGGCCGCGAAAGAGGGAATGATCGGAATGAGTTTCACCAACGCTCGACCCTCAGTGGCACCCACGTTCGGTGTGGAACCCATGCTCGGCACAAACCCTATTGCTTTTGCTTGTCCCACGGATGAGCCTTTTCCCTTTTGTTTCGATGCGGCTACCTCTGTTTCCCAACGGGGAAAAATCGAGGTTCTGGCAAGGTTGGGTAAGCCCGCGCCGGTGGGCTGGGTGATCGATAAAAAAGGCGAGCCGGCTACGGATTCCCGGGCCATCCTTTCTGGGCTTCCCAAGGACGAATACGCCTTTTTGCCTTTGGGTGGCGCGGGTGAGGAGCTCGGCGGGCACAAAGGATATGGATTGGCCACGATGGTGGAGCTCCTCTGCTCGGCCCTCTCCGGCGGGCCTTTTCTCAAGGATCTTGCGGACCAGGACGAGCAGGGCCGGCCAAAACCCTCGCGGTTGGGCCATTTCTTTTTGGCTCTGGACATCCAGAGGTTCCTTCCCCTAGAGGAGTTCAAGAGGCTTGCGGGTGAAATTCTTCGGGCCCTGCGGGCATCGGCCAAGGCTCCGGGTGCGGAACGCATCTACACTGCCGGCGAAAAAGCCTGGCTCCGCGAACAGGAGATCCGAAGGCTCGGGGTGCCCATCGATCCGCCCCTTCTTCGCACCCTGAACGGCCTTGCGGCCGAATTGGGCCTCCCTCCCCTGGCCTAAACAAAAACTTTCGCCTATAATCGCAAAAAATGGCAAGAAAAAGAAAGGAAGTGGTGGGCGCGCTGGATCTGGGAACCACGGGGGTGCGCTTCTTTCTTTTTGACCTTCACGCTCGGCCCATAGCCTCCGCCTACCGCGAGCTTCCCCTTTCTTTCCCCAGGCCGGGCTGGGTGGAGCAGGACCCCAGGGCCATGGTGGAACACTCCCTCGCCGTCATTCGCGAAGCTTTTGAGAGAGCCGGGCTTTCTCCCCACGAGCTTTTGGGCTTTGGCCTCACGAACCAACGGGAAACCGTGGTCCTATGGGAAAGAGAAACGGGAAAGCCCGTCGGGCCGGCCATCGTTTGGCAGGACCGGCGCACCGCCACGCGCTGCCAGACCCTCCGAAGCTCTCCTTTAGCCCAGGAGATTCGGGCCAAAACGGGGCTTCTCCCTGATCCCTACTTTTCCGCCACAAAATTGGAATGGCTCTTTTCCCACGACCAAGGACTACGGCGCCGGGCGGAAAAAGGAGAAATTTTCGCGGGCACGGTAGATTCCTGGCTCCTTTTTGCTTTGTGCGGTGTCCACGCTACGGATCCCACCAATGCCTCCCGTACCCTCCTTTTCCACCTTCGTGATCTCTCCTGGGATCAGAGCCTCTGCGAACTTTTCGACATCCCCAAAAACGTTCTTCCCGATGTGCGTCCGAGTCTCTCCCTCTTTGGTCACACCAAACGGGAGCTCCTGGGCGCGGAGATCCCCGTGGCCGGAGTTTTGGGTGACCAGCAAGCGGCGCTGTTTGGCCAAGGTTGCCTCCACGAGGGCGAGGGAAAGGTAACGTGGGGAACAGGCGCTTTCCTCCTGGTTAACACTGGCGGTAAGCCTGTGCCCCCGCCTGAAGGAATCCTGGCCACGGTGGCTTATTCCCGAGACAGCGAGGCTTTTTATGCACTGGAGGGTTCAGCTTTCATTGCTGGTGCCGCGATTCAGTGGCTCCGTGATTCCTTGGGCCTCATAAAAAGTGCTTCTGAAACTGACGAACTCGCGCAAAGCCTTCCGGAAAACGAAGGGGTTTACTTCGTGCCCGCGCTCGTGGGCCTCGGCGCGCCCCATTGGGATCCGTATGCGCGGGGAACCATTTTGGGCCTTACCCGCGGAACCACCCGGGCCCACCTCGCCCGGGCCGCTTTGGAAGCTATTGCCTACCAGACCTACGATCTTCTTCGGGCCATGGAGGGGGCGTTGGGGAAAAAGCTTTCGGAACTGCGGGTGGATGGCGGTGCAGCCAAAAACAATTTTCTTTGCCAGTTTCAGGCGGATATTTTGGGGATCCCTGTGGTGCGACCAGCGGTTTTGGAGACGACTGCCCTGGGCGCAGCCCTAGCTTGTGGCGTCTCCCTCGGCCTTTGGAATTTAGAGGAGATCCCAAACCTCGTTCAACCTGAGCGCCGCTTCATTCCCCAACTCCCTGAATCTACCCGGGAGAAATTTCTTGCGGGTTGGAAGAAGGCCGTGGAACGGGCAAAAGGCTGGGCCAAGGAGATCGAATGAGGATCGCGATCATCGGCGCGGGAGCTGTGGGATCCCTCATTGCTCGCGAGCTTTCCCGCTACGACGCGGAGGTCCTTCTTTTCGACCGCGAGGTAGAGGCGGGATTCGGGGTCACCAAGGCCAACTCCGGGATCGTCCACGCCGGATTCCACGACGAGCCCGGAACTCTCCGCGCTCGCTTCTGCGTTTTGGGGAACACCCTTTATCCTGGGCTTGCGGAGGAACTTGGCTTTTCTTTCCGGCGCACCGGTGCTTTGGTTTTGGCTTTCGATGCGAAGGAAGAGGAAACCCTCAAGCGCCTTTGGGAACAGGGCGAGGCGAATGGTGTCCCGGGCCTCAGGCTCCTTTCTAAAGAAGAAGTTTTGGCCCAGGAGCCAGAGGTCAATCCCTCGGTACGAGCTGGCCTTTTCGCTCCCACAGTTGGGGTTACCGCTCCTTGGGAAGTGGCTCAATCCGCGGCGGAAAACGCTCAAGAAAATGGGGCCGAACTCCATTTGGGCGAGGAAGTCCTCGGGATCGAGATCAAAAATGGCCGAGTGCAAGCCCTGCGCACCCAAAAAGGCCGCTATTCGGTGGATGCCATCGTAAACGCCGCCGGACTTTTCGCCGACAGAATTTCTGAGATGGCCGGAGTTCCTTTTCCCACCATCACTCCCCGCCGCGGGGAGTACGTCCTTCTCGATCAGCCTGCGGGAAACCTCGTCCACTCCGTCCTATTTCCCACCCCAAGCTCCCTTTCCAAGGGCATCCTCGTGATCCCCACCGTGGACGGCGGCCTCCTTTTGGGCCCGACAGCCGAAGATCTTCCTCCCGGGGAAAAAGAAGCTACGGAAACCACTTCCCAAGGCCTTTCTCAGGTCCTCCGCGGGGCGAAAAGGCTCGTACCGAAAATACCCCTTAACCAAGCCCTAAAAACTTTTGCCGGGCTTCGGCCAGAGCCGGAAAACGGCGATTTCGTGGTGGGGCCAACAAACGTGCGGGGCTTCTACCAGGCCGGGGGGATGCGCTCGCCCGGCCTTACGGCCGCTCCTGCCATCGCCCAGTTTCTCGTCCATGAGGTTATCGCTCCCGATCTCGCTTTGAAGAAAAAGTCCACCTTCAACCCCAAAAGGGAACGGATTCCCCGCGCCGCGGAATTATCTGAAGAGGAGTGGGAAAAGCTCATCCGTGAGGATCCCCGCTGGGGAAAAATTGTGTGCTTCTGCAATACCGTGACCGAGGCCGAGGTGGTGGAGGCCATCCGTCGAGGGGCCCGCACGTTGGACGGGGTGAAGTTCCGCACCCGTGCCGGATTCGGCCGCTGCCAGGGGAGCTTTTGTACGGCGAAGATTATGGCCATTTTGGCCCGGGAGCTTGGTCTTGGCCCCGAAAAAATTGCCCTCCGCGGACCTGGCTCGGAACTGATTTTGGGAAAGCTGCGGCCATGAAGGTCTCCGTGGACGTGGTCGTGGTAGGCGGTGGCGCCGCAGGAATGGCCGCGGCCAAAGCCGCCGCTGAGAACGGAGCGAAAACGCTCCTTCTTGAGCGGGAGGAACGCCTGGGCGGCGTTTTGGATCAATGTATCCACCCGGGATTCGGTCTCCACCGCTATAAGGAAGAACTCACCGGCCCGGAATTCGCCTTCCGCCTCCTCTCCGAACTTGAATGCACACGGGCGGAGGTCGTTACGGGCGCCACCGTTTTGGCCGTGCGACCTGGCCCCGAGCTCCTCGTGGCCAGCGAAAAAGGCTTAATGAGAGTGCAGGCAAAAGCGCTAGTATGGGCAGCGGGCGCTCGGGAGCGGCCCTTTGGCCCCCTCCTTATCCCCGGCTCAAGACCCGCGGGTATTTTTACCGCAGGTCTTGCCCAAAAGCTCGTAAATATCCATGGCTTTCTTCCAGGAAAAAGGGCGCTCATTTTGGGAAGCGGCGATATCGGCCTCATCATGGCCCGCCGCCTTCATCTCGAAGGAATGGAAGTGGTGGGCGTGGCAGAAATCAAACCTTTTCCCGGTGGGCTTTTGCGCAACGTGGTCCAGTGTCTCGAGGATTTCGGGATTCCTCTTTTTCTGCGGCATACTGTGGCCAGAATCCACGGCCAAAAAAGGCTTTCAGGCGTGACCCTGGTGGAGGTGGACGAGCAAGGCCAGCCCATTTCAGGCACGGAGAAGTTTTTCGCCATCGACACGTTAATCCTCTCCGTGGGCCTCGTACCCGAGGTGCGCCCGCTTGAGCCTTTCTTTCCCGACGGGGTGAAGGTCAACAGTCTCTTCCAAAGCGCGGTACCCTGGGTATTTTTTGCTGGGAATGCCTTGGCCATTTTTGACCTCGTGGACACCGTGGCGAAGATTGGAGAGGAAGCAGGACAAAATGCTGCCCGTTACGCCCTAGAAAAGATTCCCACTCCCCGGACTGTTCCCCTCCGAAAAGGGCAAAACATCGCGGTGCTTGTGCCCCACGAGCTCGTACCCGGAGAACCTGCTCATCTTTTCCT
>CAZQXP010000060.1:0-5354 GCA_964597525.1 uncultured Thermotogaceae bacterium
CTTCTTTTCCGGCGAGGATGTTTCCCTGGCAAGCGAAATGCTCTCCCACCAGGTGGCCGGCCCAGGGGAAGCATTTTTCCCCGGTGAAGGCCGCGGCCCGGCCTTGGGCATCCACGATCCCCACTTGGCGAAGCTCCCGCTCCGGATCCTCGGAAATCAACTTCTCCAAAACCTCTTTTGGTGAAAGGCCTTGGGAAAGGAGCTCCAACCCTTTGGGGCCGTAGGAGGTATTGGCATAGGACTGAGTGGCGATGGCGCCCACGCCGGCTTTGGCCCAAGGGACCACCGCGCCCACGGCAATGAATTTTGATTGCACCGCGACCCCAAGCTCCCCCGTTTTAGGATCCGCAGCGACAATGGAAAAAAGTGCTCAACGCCCGCATTTTTCCACCCCCTAAAACGGGACCTCGTCCTCTTTGGGGGCTTCCTGGGGCAAGGCTTCCTCGCGTTCCAAGCGCTCGGTGATAGTTTTGATCTGCATTTCCGCGGCGGTGATTTTCTTGCGCAAAAGGGTCACCAAATCCGCGGCCTCAGCCACAAGCTGGGAGAGTTCGTCGATATCCACCTCTCCACGCTCGATTTTCTCAAGGATCTCATCGAGCCTGGCCGCAGCCTGGGCGTACGAAAGCTCACTTTTCTCCTGCACGTTCGCCTCCTTGGGAGAGGAGCCGGAGGATTCCGGCGCGAAGTTCAGCGGTGAGGGATGTTCCCTCCGGAGCTTGGATGGGGTCGGTGACCACTTTTCCGGAGGGGAGGCGGAGAATGGCGAACCCCCGCTCCACCACCCGCTTGGGATCCAAAGCCTTAAGTCTTCCCTCTCGGCCGGAAAGCCGCTCCATCTCTTGGGCTAGCTTCCGCCGCGCAAGCTCGCCCACCCGGCGCGCCTTCACTGCGATTTCCTCTTTGGCCTGGCCCAGCTCGCGAAAGCTTCCGCGAAGAAGGCGTTTTTCCGCTTCCGAAAGCCAGGTGCGTTTCCCGCCCAAAAGGCGGCTTGTTCCTTGAGGAATCGCGCGCACGGCCCAACGCAATTTTTCTCGAGCCGAACGCAGGTGGGCCTGGGCACCCTGGACCAACCGCTTTTCCCGATGCCCAAGTTCCCGCTTTTCCAAAACTATTTTTCCTTTGGCCTCTTGAACCAAGCGCCGTTCTCTTTCTCCAAGGGCCTTTTTCTCCTCGTCCAGTTGTCCTTGCGCAGCGTGCAGGATATCCGCGAGGTTTGTCTCCAGCTTCTCCAGAGTTTCCTGGACCTTTTGCACAAGGAATTTGGCCGCGCCGGAGGGCGTGGCGGGCTTGGGCCGCCAGCCCACCCAGTCCAAAACGCTATAGTCTTCCTCGTGGCCGATTCCTACGACGACGGGAATGGGGAAGAGGGCCACGGCCCGGGCCAGGGCTTCCGAATCAAACCAGGCCAAATCCGCCCTTGATCCTCCTCCCCGGCAAATGAGGATCACGTCGAATTCTTCCACATGGGCCCTAAACCAGTCCAAAGCGTTGAGGATGGAGGGCTCCGTGTGGTGGCCCTGGACACGCGCTCCATGGATGGTGATTTGGAAAGCAAACCCTGAGGCGCGAAGGGTTTTCAAGACGTCGTTTTGGGCATCGGAGCCCAAGCTCGTGATGAGCCCCACCCGGAGGGGCAAGGCGGGAAAGGGAAGAGAGCGGTTTTTGTCGAGGATGCCCTCTTTGGAAAGCTTTCGGAGGATTTCCTCGCGCCGGCGGGCAACCTCGCCCAACGTGTAGTTCACGTCAAGGTCGCGGATGACGAGGCGATAAACGCCCTCCCGTACCCAAAGATCCACCTGGGCCAAAACCCGCACCACGAGCTCATCGGTGAGGGAGAAAGGCCTTCCCGCCCGGGCGAGCTTCTCCTCGATGAGGCTTCTTTCCTCCGGGAAGAGGATGGCCTCCACTTGAGCGATGATTTTCCCTTCCCGGCGCTCAACTAGATGAAATTCCACCCGGTCCTTATGGGCGTTTTTGTCGTAGCCGAGAATTTCGCCCACGACCCAAATGGGGGTGGGGAAAGCTTGGGTGAGGATGGCCTGAACGCGGGCATTGAGCTCAGAGATGGTGAGATCCTGGGCTCGCTCCCTTTTGCGTTCTTCATAAAGATCCCTTGTGGCCCGGTCGAAGGAGAAACCCTCGGGTTCCAAAAGTTCCACCACGGAAACCACATGGTCCTTGGGCACTTTCCAGCAGCGTGCCAGGGGATCCCACTGGCGCTCGGGAAGGGCGCGCACGAGGTGCCTTAGCCGCTCGTCGTAGTCGAAGTAAATATGGAGAAAATCGCCGGCTTGCTCGACTTTGCGCATGGCTTTGTTTTAAAGTACCGCGTTATAATGGTGGCCGCAAGATGGAGAAGATGTGGGATCTGATCGTGGTTGGCGCGGGACCGGCCGGGCTCACCTCCGCCATCTATGCCCGCCGCGCGGGGCTCTCCACCCTCGTTTTGGAAAAGGCCATGCCCGGAGGCCAACTCTTGGAGACCCCGGCCATCGAGAACTTCCCGGGCTTCCCCGAACCTGTTTCGGGAGCGGAACTCATGGAAAGGATGCAAAGGCAGGCGGAGCGGCTGGGTGCGGAGATTGTGCTTGCCGAGGCCACCGGTCTTTTCAAGGAAGGGGATTTTTGGGCCGTGCAAGCCGGACGCCAAGTTTTTCGAGGGCGCGCGGTGATCATCGCCACAGGAGCCCATCCCCGAAAGCTTCCGGCCAAAGGCGCAGAGAAATTCGTGGGCCGCGGGCTTTCCTACTGCGCCACCTGCGATGGCTTTTTCTTTCGGGACAAAACGGTGCTCATGGTGGGCGCGGGCGATGCGGCCCTCACCGAGGCCCTCTTTCTTGCGGACATTTGCCGAAAGGTCTACGTCCTCGTTCGGCACCCTAAGGACGATCCCAAGGCCATTCGGGCGGCGGCCACGCTTCGGGAGCGGGCCATGGCCCATCCCCGAATCGAGTTCGTATGGAACGCGGTAGTAGAGGAAGTTTTCGGTGACGGAAAAGTCCAGGGCGTGGTCCTGCGGGACCTTTCCACAGGGGAAACGCGGGATTTCCCAGTGGATGGAGTTTTCGTGAAGATCGGATATGAGCCGGCCACGGGATGGGTGCGGGGAGTGGTGGAGTTGACCCCGGCCGGGTACATTAGGACGGACTCCTGGATGCGCACGGCGGTGCCCGGGGTGTTCGCCGCGGGTGACGTGCGGGAGCCTACGGGAAGGGCGGCCCAGGCGGTGGTGGCCGCGGCGGAGGGAGCCCTGGCTGCCCTTGCCGCCGAGCGCTTCCTCAAGCTTGGGGAGGGATGGGATGAGCACAAATAAGAATTACATTTCGCCCCCCGTTCGTGGGGTTCGGCGCTATCCCACAATTCCTGGATTTTTGGCGCGGGCCGTGCGGACCTACGGCGATCGGGTGGCTCTCCGGCTTCCGGTTTCCCGCGAAGGACGCTTCACCATTCAGGAAACCACCTATCGGGAGCTCTGGGATTTGGCGGGGAGGCTTGCGAGCTGGCTTCATAGCCGCGGCGTGCGGGAGGGTGATCGGGTGGCCATTGTGGCCAAGCCCTCCTTGGGCTGGGCCGTGACCTTCATCGCCGTCCAAAGGTTGGGCGCGGTGGCCATGCCCCTGGATGCTGGGCTCCAGGCTCCCGAAATCCGCAGGCTCTTAGGGGAAGCCGAGGCCTCCATGCTTTTCTGCGCGCCGGAGCGCTATCCGGAGCTCTGGGCCTTAAAGAAGGATGTGCCGGGTCTTCTCGAGGTGGTAGCCCTGGAAAGGGCGGAGGGCGTCGTTTCCCTCTGGGATGTTCTTCCCCAGGTGGCATCTTTTACGGACGCCCAGCCGGATCCGGAAGATTTGGCTGTTCTCATGTATACCTCCGGCACCACCGGGGATTCCAAAGGCGTCATGCTCTGCCACCGCAATATCACCGCAAACATTGAGTCCATGCTGAAAACCGTTCAAGTTGGGCCAGAGGACCGCTGCCTCACCATTGTTCCCTGGTACCATATCTACGGCCTTACCACGAGCTTCTTGGCCCCTCTTTGGGTAGGCGCATCTGTCACTTATACGGACGACTACCGGAACCTTATTCCCATTCTACAAAGGGTTCGAGCTACCGTGATGATCGGCGTTCCCAAACTTTACCACACCCTTTGGCGCAAACTCCACGAGAACATTCACGGAAGCCTTGTGAAGCGTCTCCTTTATCGGTTTTATCCGCGGTTTTTGGGGAAACTCATCAAGAAAAAGCTTTTGGGCGAGCAATTCCGCTTTTTCATTTCGGGTGGGGCGCCGCTTCACCCGGAGGTGGCCGGAGCCCTCCGGCGCCTGGGGATCGCAATCATGGAGGGCTACGGCCTCACGGAAACCTCGCCTGTGCTCTGCCTTTCCGAACCGTTTGATCCTCCAGGCACAGTGGGAAGGCCTCTCCCCGGCGTCCAGATCAAAATTGCTGATCCCGATGAGGAAGGGTTGGGCGAGGTTTTAGCCCGCGGTCCCAACGTGATGCTCGGCTACTACAAAAACCCAAAGCGCACGCGGGAGGTCTTCACCGAAGATGGCTGGTTCCGCACCGGCGACCTAGGAAAGCTCGATGAAAAGGGCCGTCTTTACCTTTATGGGCGCAAGAAGAACATGATCATGCTGGAGTCGGGGAAGAAAGTCTACCCCGAGGAGGTGGAGTGGGAGTTTTCCCGCATCCCTGAAATCGTCGAGGTGTTGGTGTACGAGGACACCTCCCGGGGCCAGCCCATGGTGGCGGCTATGGTTTACCCCAACTGGGACCTTCTTCGCGAGCAAGGAATCACCGACCCCGCGCAGGCTCGAGACGTAATCTGGGAAAAGATCAAGGAGGCCCAGCAAAACCTCGCTCCCTTCAAGCGCCTGCGGGATAAAGACTGTCTCACCATCGTGGAACAGCCCTTTGAGAAGTCCACCAAGCAGGAGATCAAGCGCCATCTTTACGTGAATAAGCCCGTGCGGCGCTAAGGCGGGGCTTTGCGTAAGGAGGTGGGACGGATGCGCAAAGCATTAGGGATAGTGTTCCTTTGGGGTTTGGTGGCTGCGGCGGCGCCCTTGGTGATCGTGAACGAATTTGGCCAGGGAAAGGCTGGGTTTGGCGAGTGGGTGGAGCTTTTGGTGGTGGGCGAGGGGCCTGGGACCTTTGTGGATCTGCGCGGCTGGACAATCCAGGACTACCAGGGCGACAGCCGCGGCGGTGTTTACATCAAATTCAAGGACAGCGAATTTTGGGCCCAAGTTCCGGCAGGAACGCTCATCGTCATCTATAACGCTGCGGATGTTCCCAATCTTCCCGCGCATTTTCCCAAAGATGACCTCGATCCGGAGGATTTCCTCCTC
>CAZQXP010000061.1:0-5302 GCA_964597525.1 uncultured Thermotogaceae bacterium
GCTGCCGCGTTCGGAGAAAAGCATTTCCTCAAAGAGGGCGTGGCCAATGCCCTGGACCACCGCGCCCTCCAGCTGCCCTTCGGCAAGTTTCGGATGGATGGGTTGGCCACAATCCGCCACCGCCACAAATTTTTCCACCTTTACGACCCCGGTTTCTGTATCCACACCAACTTCGCAGAAGAACGCGGCAAAGGGCGGCGGCGACTCCGGACAGGCGAAAGAGGCGCTGGCCATGATATGCTGCTGTTCGGTCACATAAAAAGCCCGGTGCCCAATCTCCCAATAGGGTACCTCCTTCCCTGTGCGGAGGCTCACCACCTTCTCCCACTCCAGATCAAGATCCTCCACCGGTTCATCCAAAATTTTTGAAGCGACGAGCAAAATTTGCTTTTTTACCTTTTCCGCTGCCTGTAAAACGGCATTTCCCGAAACGTAGGTGGTGCTTGAAGCGTAGGCGCCCTTATCGAAGGGGGTGAAGTCCGTGTCGGACGAATAAACGCTGATCTTTTCCACGGGAACAGCCAGGACCTCCGCGGCGATTTGAGCGAGCACCGTATCCGAGCCGGTGCCCAAGTCCGTGGCGCCCACAAGGAGCCTGAAGGAGCCGTCCTCGTTCATGATGAGGGTGGCAGCGGCCATGTCGATTCCGGTGATCCCTGAGCCCTGCATGGCGCAGGACATGCCAACTCCATAGACCCAAGATCCCTCGCGCCGCGGAGCTTTTCTTTTTTCGTACCAGCCAATTCGTTCCGCCCCGATTTTGATGCACTCCGCCAAGGCGCAGGAGCGAACGATTTGAGGTTTTCCCTCCCGGCCCTCGCCGAGTTTCTCAAAGATAGGAGAAGTTTCGCCGGCCCGGATGTGGTTTTTGAGGCGGAGCTCTACCGGATCCATTCCGAGCTTTTCCGCAAGCTCGTCCATGGCCACCTCGAGCGCGAAAAATCCCTGGGTAGCGCCATAGCCCCGATACGCGCCCGCCACGGGCAGGTTCGTATACACCGCTTTTCCATGGAAGCGCAGGTGTCTCGCCTTGTTGTAAAGAGGAAGGGCTTTGGATCCCACGTTGTAAAGAACGGTGCCGCTGTGGGGGCCGTAAGCGCCGGCCGAGGCCAAGGCCTCCATCTCCAAAGCGTGCAGGGTCCCATCCTTTTTGGCACCGAGCTTTACCCGGACACGATAGGGGTGGCGAGTACGGGTGGAGACAAAAACTTCCTCGCGGGAAAGGTTCATCACCACTGGCCTTCCGGTGCGCAGGGCCAGTGCCGCGGCAATGGGCTCAAGGATCACCTCTTGCTTAGAGCCAAATCCGCCGCCGATCCTGGGTTTGATCACCCGGATCCGGTGAATGGGAATCCCCAACACCCGGGAAACGATCCGCCGCACGTGGAACGGAACCTGGGTGGAGGAGCGGATCACTAAGCGGCCGTCTTCGTCGAAGTAAACCGCAACGCAGTGAGGCTCCAGGGCCGCGTGTTGCACATAGGGTAACTCACAGGTTACCTCCACGATCACGTCGGATTCGGCAAAACCTCGCTCGAGATCTCCCACGGGAACATCCACCGCGGCAGCGATGTTCCTTTTTGCATCGTAAATTCCCTGGGCATCAGGTTCATCGTGGATGATCGGCGCTCCGGGAGCCAGAGCCTCGTCGATGCTGAAGACAGCGGGAAGGATTTTGTATTCCACTTTGATTTTGCGCAGGGCTTCCAGGGCGGCTTCCTCCGTTTCTGCGGCCACCGCGGCTACCCGATCGCCCACATAGCGCACCTTTTTGTCGAAAAGGACGGTGTCGTAGGGCGAGGGCTCAGGCCAGCCCTGGCCGGCGGTGGTGTAGGGAACGCGGGGCACATTTCCGTGGTGCAGGATGCAAACCACACCGGGGACTTTCTCCGCCTCGGAAGTATCGATGGAGACAATTTCCGCATGGGCATGAGGGGAATAGAGGAGTTTTCCAATAAGGGCTCCGGGGATGTCCATGTCCAGGGTGAATTTGGGCTGTCCGGTGGCCAAGGGGATGCCGTCCACTTTCCGAACGTTTTTCCCTACGATCTCAACGGGCCGGCCGAGCTTGATTACCATCGCCCCTCCCTTTTCCACTCCGCGGCCAAAAGGACCGCATCCACGATCTTTTTATAACCTGTACACCGGCAGAGGTTGCCCACAAGGTATTCCCGCACCTCATCCGGCGTGGGATTCGGATTTTGCTCAAGAAGAGCGTAGGAGGTAAGGAGCATCCCGGGTGTGCAAAATCCGCATTGGACGGCGCCGGCTTCCACAAACGCAAGCTGCAGGGGATGAGGGTTATCCAGCGTTCCCAGGCCCTCTACGGTGGTGACCCGTTTTCCTTGGACCTTGGGGGCGAAAAGGATGCAGGAGCGCACAGGCTTTCCCTCCAAAAGCACGGTGCAGGAACCGCATTCTCCGCTTCCGCACCCCTCTTTCACCGACTTCATTCCCAATCGGCGAAGAAGGGAAAGGAGGGGTTCTCCAGGCTCAACTTCCACATACTGCGGCTTTCCGTTGAGCTCAAAGTAAATTTTCACCGCGCCTCCCTTTCCCCGGCCGCGGCCTTCTCCCAAGCCCGCACAAGGGCTCGCCGGACCAAAACGCCCGCCACTTCCTTTCGCCACCAGGCTTCAGCCCGCCGATCGCTTCCCACCTCTACTTTCGCTTTCACTTCCTCTTCGGCTTTTTGCCAGAGAGCTTCGCTGGGCCGCTCGCCTACCAGGGCTTCTTCCAACCAAGGCAGGCGTTCGCCCCGCATGGGTCGGGCGCCCACCGCCACCCGGGCCCAGGCGATCCTTCCTTCCTTGAGGCCTAAACCGGCGCAGACGTTGAGAAGGGCGATATCACCGGCGTTCCGCGTGATCTTCTCAAAGGCGAAAGCCCCATCCCACGCAGGGAAGAAGAGCTCCAAAAGCACGCTTTCCCGGAAGATCTGGCGAAATTCGCGCCCGTAGAGATCCTCCACCGCGGCCTTTTCCTCGCGGGAGCCCTGCCAGCGGGCTTGGGCGCCCAGGGCCACGAGAAGGGTGGGGATATCCGCCCAAGGATGGGCGGAAACCGCGGCCCCGCCCAACGTCGCTACATTGCGAAGCGCAGGGTACGCTACTTTCCTTAGGGTTTCCGAGAGGATTCCGCCCGCATATTCCTGGGCGAACGGATGTTCCAGGATTTCCGTGAGGGTGGTGGTGGCCCCGACGCGGAGCCCGTTTTCCTTGCGCACGTAGGAGAGGCCGATCCCGGTGATGTCAATGAGCCCTTCGATATCGGTGCGGGGTGAGCGGGCCAAATCCACGCCTCCCGCGAGAATTGCGCCTTTTCCTTGATAGGCCGAAAGAAGGGACAGAGCCTCGTCTAAATCCCGCGCCCAGTGGTACCGCTGCACACCCCTGAGCCGCACTGTTCCTCCTTAGGCGGCAGTGTACCGCGAAAGAGGTTGTAAGACAACTTGACCGGCCCCCTGCCGAGCCGGTATACTGGAGCACCATGGTGGGCCCGAGGACGCATACCCACGATCCCACCCCTCGGCCCGCTCTTGTTCTTCTTAAGGACATCACCAAATCCTTCCCCGGAGTGCTCGCCAACGACCGCGTGACCTTCGAGGTACGTCCCGGCGAAATCCATGCCCTTTTGGGCGAAAACGGTGCAGGAAAAACCACCCTCATGAACATCCTCTACGGCCTTTACCGCCCGGATTCCGGAGAGATCTGGATTAAGGGGAAGCGCGCTCATATCCGTTCACCCCGGGACGCCATCCAACTGGGCATCGGTATGGTCCACCAGCACTTCAAGCTTGTTCTTCCCCATACCGTCGCGGAAAACGTGGCCCTGGGCCTTCGGGGAACGCCTTTCTGGGCTCCCACGAAAACGATCGCCCGAAAAATCCAGGAGCTTTCCCAACTTTACGGCCTTCCCGTGGACCCCGACCGCCGCATCTGGGAGCTCTCCGCGGGTGAACAGCAGCGCGTGGAAATCCTCAAAGCCCTCATCCGCGGAGCGGAGGTGCTCATCCTCGATGAGCCCACAAGCGTCCTCACCCCTCAAGAGACCGCGGAACTCTTCAAAGTCCTTTCTCGCATGAAGGAGGAAGGCCACGGGATCATCTTCATTTCCCACAAACTGGATGAGGTCCTCGCCATTGCCGACCGCATCACCGTCATGCGGCGGGGCAAAGTGGTGGGTACGGTTCTTGCTAAGGACACAAACAAGGCGGAGCTTGCACGTATGATGGTGGGAAGGGAAGTGGTATTCCGCCTTTCTAAAGCCGTCTGCCAGCCGGGGGAGGCGGCCCTCCGGGTGGAGGATCTTTATGCCCGCAACGATCGCGGCCTTTTGGCCCTAAAAGGTGTGTCCTTTCACATCTGTCGCGGGGAAATCTTGGGCATTGCGGGGATTGCAGGAAATGGTCAGCGGGAATTGGTGGAGGTTCTCACCGGGCTTCGGCGTGCGGAAAAAGGAAAAGTTTTTCTTTTGGGCCGGGAAGTAACGAACCGCTCCCCGCGGCTTCTTTCGGATCTCGGATGCGCCCATGTTCCTGAGGAGAGGATTCGCATGGGCATCGTTCCCGCTCTCTCCGTGGAGGAAAACCTCATTCTGAAAAAGCACCATCGTCCTCCGTTTTGTCGCCATTTCTTTTTGCAGATAGCCGCGGTGCGGGCCTTCGCTCAAAAGAGCATTGAGGAATATGGAATCATGACCCCAAGCCCCAGGACTCCCGCGAAACTCCTTTCCGGTGGGAACATCCAGAGGCTTATCCTCGCCCGGGAGCTATCGGGGAAACCCGCGGTGGTGATTGCCGCCCATCCCACCTACGGTCTGGATGTGGGGGCTACCGAGCAGATCCGGCAGATCCTCCTCAAACAGCGGGAGGAGGGCGCGGCGGTGCTCCTTGTTTCTGAGGACTTGGATGAGATCATGGAGCTTTCCGACCGGATTGCCGTGATGTTCCGCGGGGAGATCATGGGAATTTTGCCCGCGGCGGAGGCCACGCTGGAGGAAATCGGGCTCATGATGGCCGGTGAGCGGAGGGTGCAGGTGTCATGAAGCGGATCGGTCCCTTCCTCTTGGAGCCCCGGCTTTCGCCCTCGCGGGCCACGGTGTTTTCCATCTCGGCCCTTTCGGTGGCGGTGGCCCTCCTTTTGGCGACCCTCATTTTCTGGGGGTATGGGCTGAATCCCTGGCGGGCTTATGCGGCGATCGGCCGCGGAGTGTTCGGGAGCTGGCCGAGTTTTTCCGAGGTTCTCCGCCGTGGTACCCCCCTCATCCTCTGCGGGGTGGGTTTGACCCTCGCGTTCCGGGC
>CAZQXP010000062.1:0-5186 GCA_964597525.1 uncultured Thermotogaceae bacterium
AGGAAATGGGTAGCACAGGCCAAGCACGGATCGTAGGCACGGAACGCCATTTCCACCCGGTTGAGAAGGACTTCGTCGAGCTTTCCCTGCGCGACCAGAGCCTTCGCCATCTGCTTTACGGAAAGCCCAATCCCGGGAGCATTATGGGTCGTGGCTACAATCAGATTCGCGTACTCCACCAAGCCATCGGGGTTTAGCCGGTAATGGTGGAAAAGGGTTCCCCGGGCGGCCTCGACCACGCCGACCCCCTCGCCCGGCTTCCCCAGTTTCCCGCGGACTTCGCCTCCTGTAAGCTCCGGTTCCTTCGCGAGCATCGCCACGCTTTCCGCCGCCTGAACCATCTCTACAAGCCGCGCCCAGTGGTAGGCAAACGTAGCGTGCACGGGCTTTTCCCCGAAGAAATCGAGGTACCGCTCGTATTCCTCCTGGGCAAGCGGCGTGGCCATGCGCTCGGCGGCATTCAGCCGGGCCAAGGGGCCCACCCGGTAAATTCCCGAATCCGCTCCAGCCCTAAACCCTTGCCAGCCGAACTCCATAAGGTACGGGAACTTCACGTAGGTCCAGGGCTCGCTGTGCTCGGAAATCTTTTTTAGGGCTTCGGGCCCAGGAAGCCGGAAGATCTCCGCCCCTTCCGCGGAGACCACCCGCACAAGGCCATCGTAAAAGTTTGGGGCGAGGTTTTCGTCCACAAGGCCCATGTAGTGGGTGGGAAGCCACCCTTCCTCGGAAAGGAGAAGCGCTTGAAAGTCCGGCCTGGGAAGGATCTCCTCGTGGAAAACGTGGATCATGGTTTTCCCGAGCTCCACCATGTTCTCCGCCGCGGCGAGGATTTCCTTCCTTTGTTCCTCGGAGAGGGGCCGGGCTACCCCTCCGGGAAGGGCGAAAACGGGGTGGATCGCTTTCCCTCCGATGATCTCTAGAATCCTTTGGGCCTGGGCGCGCACCGCCATTACCTTTCTTCCAAGCTCGGGAAAGCGCTTCAAAACCCCAAGGACATTGCGCTCGGTTTTTTCCACGTCTTCGGGGAGGAGAAGATCCGGGCCGCCGAGGAAAACGAGGTGCAAAAGGTGGTCGGAGAAAATGTAGGCGTTGTAGAAAAGTTCGCGCTGGAGGCGCGCGGGCTTCGGGACTTCCGCACTAAAAGCGGCATCCAGGGCCTTCGCGGAGGCCAGATGATGGGCTTCCGGACAGACGCCACAAATCCTCTCCGTGATCTGGGGCATTTCCTCGGCCCGCCGGCCCCGGCAAAAGGCCTCAAAACCCCGGAGCTCCGGAACCTGCAGAACCGCATCCCTAAGCTTTCCTTCCTCGTCGAGATAGATAAGGATCTTCCCGTGGCCCTCAAGCCGGGTGATGGGATCGATCGTGATTTTTCTCATACCCGCACCTCCTCCCGACGCTTGGCGAGCTCTTTAAGAGCCCGGCCGTATTTGGCGAAGGCGTACTTGTAGAGGGTCCCAATGGGATCCACAAGGCCATCGAGAATTTTGTTTTCCTCGGGGAAGGCCGCTTCTCCCTCTTCGCCGGCGCGCACAAGGGAAGCCAGTGCAGAGATCATGGCCAACGCGGGATCCCCAGCTTTGGGAGTCGGGCCGAGACAACCGGTACAGGGCATTCCGGCTTTCGGGCAGGCCGCCTCGCACCCACCCCGGGTCACCGGTCCCAAACAAATGATCCCCTGGTCCAAAAGGCATTTTTCCGGATCGGGCTGAACCTCGTGAGGCCGGACGATCCGTGTTAGCTTCCGTTCCTCCCGGGTTCTTGGGCATTCTTCGCAGAGGGCCTTTTCTTTGGCGAAAACTTGGCCGGGCTCAATTTCGCCGGAAAGGGCGCGCTCAAAGAACTGGGCGATGAGGGGCGCAGGCGGCGGACAACCCGGCACCACGAAATCCACGGGAACCACTTCTTCCAGGGGTAGGGCCTGCGGGAGAAGGCTTGGGGGCGCATCCTCCGCCTCCCCTCCGGGCGGGGGCGCGGGACGGTATCCTGGACCGAACACGAACTCCACGACCCCGTTCGTCGGGTTGGCCAAGGCGGGCACCCCGCCCATGTGGGCACAGGAACCATACGCCCCAAGGAACCTGGATTTTTCCCTCAGGATTTCCACCATCTCTTCGTTTTCCGTGGTGCGGATAACCCCGTTCACAAGGGCCACATCGATGGAGCGGGGCGGGAGGTTTTCGAGATCCTTCCGCTTTGCATCGGCAAGAGCCGGCCAAAACACGATTTCCACTTTGGAGAGAACTTCAAGCAGGGCCGGGCCGAGCTCCAAAAAGGAGACATCGCAGCCGCCGCAACTCCCTGTCCAGTACACCGCAAGCTTCATCGTTGCCCTCCGTCATGCAGCGGACCGAGGCGCTTGAGCTCTTCTACGAATTCCGCCATTACCCGGGCGAAGCGCGCGCCCTCGGTGGCCGAGATCCACTCCAGCCGCACCCGTTCTGGCTCGATTCCTATTTCTGCCAGAACTTTGCGCAAAAGGTAGATGCGGCGGCGGGTTTTGTAGTTGCCCACAACGTAGTGGCAATCGCCGGGATGGCAACCGCCGATGAGGACCCCATCCGCCCCGGATTTGAGGGCCTCCACCACCCACTGGGGTTCCACCCTTCCTGAGCAGTTCACGCGGATAGGAACAGCGTTTGGTGGGTATTGAAGGCGGTTTGTTCCCGCCAGATCCGCGCCGGCTGCGGCGCACCACCGGCAAAGGAAGGCCACGATCCGCGGCTCAAACTCCGACACCTTCCACCTCCAACGCCGCCCGCACCATCCGCAGGATCTGTTCGTCCTCCACGTTCCGGAAAGTCAGGGCTCCGGAGGGGCAGGCGGCCACACAGGTTCCGCAGCCCTCGCAGAGGATCTCGTTCACATGGGCTACTTCATCCACGGTGATCGCACCATACGGGCACTGGGGCGCGCAGATCCCGCAGCCCGAGCAGAGCTCTTCCTGAACCTCCGCCACCTCGGGCGCGTGCTCCAATTTGGGCTGAGAAAGGAGAGCCACGACTTTCGCGGCCGCACCGGAGGCCTGGGCGACGGCTTCGGGAATGTCTTTTGGCCCCTGGGCTGCACCGGCTAAGAAAACCCCGGCGGTGAGAGCCTCCAGGGGCCGGAGTTTCGGGTGCGCTTCCTTAAGAAAACCTTCGGCGCCGCAGGCAATGCGAAGCTTCCGGGCGAGCTCCTCCGTTCCGGGAGAGGGCACGATGGCCTGGGCCAAAACCACAAGATCTGCCCGCACCTCCACCCGCTTCCCCGTGAGGGTGTCCACACCCCAGACCACAACCTTGTCCCCTTCCCGAAAGACTTTGGCCACCTTCCCCCGGATGTAGAGGATCCGCTCCTCCTCCATGGCCCGGTTTACGAATTCCTCGTAATCCTTTCCGCCGGCGCGGATATCGATGTAGAAAACGTAGGCTTTGCCATCGGGAACGCTGTGCCGATAAAGAAGGGCGTGCTTTGCCGTATACATACAGCAAATCTTCGAGCAGTAGGGCTTATGATGCTCGGGATCCCGGGAGCCGGAGCACTGGATGAACACCACTTCCTTGGGGACTTTTCCATCGGAGGGCCGCCGGATTTCGCCCCTCGTCGGCCCAGATGCGGAAAGGAGCCGCTCGAACTCCAGCCCATCGATCACATCGGGAATCGTCCCGTAGCCGTATTCGGCCATGGCCTCTTTGGGGTAAAGCTCGTAGCCGGTGGCAAGAACAATGGCCCCCACTTCCTCCTCGAGGATCTCCTCGTGCATGTCGAAATCGATGGCCTTGGCCTCGCAGACCTCCGCGCACTTTCCGCACCGAAGGGGAACGATCCCAAGGCAATTCTTCTCGTCCAAGGTGTAGGAGGAGGGGATGGCCTGGGGGAAGGGAATATAGATCGCCGCGCGCGAGGAAAGGCCGCGATCGAATTCATTGGGAACCCGCACCGGACAGACTTTCGCGCACTCCCCGCAGAGGTTGCATTTTTCTGGGTTCACGTAAGTAGGCTTCTTGCGGATCCGCACGCGGTAGTTGCCCACAAAACCGGAGACTTCCAACACTTCCGAGTAGGTAAGGAGGCGAATCTTGGGGTGGCGGGAAACTTCCACCATTTTCGGGGTGAGGATGCACTGGGAGCAGTCCAAAGTGGGGAAAGTTTCGGAAAGCTGGGCCATGTGGCCGCCGATGGATGGGCTTTTCTCCACAAGGATGACCTCGAAGCCCGCGTTGGCGATATCCAAAGCCGCCTGGATTCCGGCGATTCCGCCGCCGACCACGAGGGCCTTGCGGGTGACCCCCATTTCTGCGGGCGTGAGGGGCTGGTTGGCCCGCACCTTCTCCACCATGGCCCGGGTTACCCGGATGGCTTTTTCCGTGGCCTTTGGGCCTCCGTGCACCCAGGAGACCTGTTCCCGGATGTTGGCGATCTCCACGAGATAAGGGTTCAGACCTGCGGCGGAAGCGGCCCGCCGGAAGGTCTCCTCGTGCATGGTGGGCGAGCACGCTGCCACCACCACGCCGTTCAGGCGGTGTTCCTTAATGGCCCGCTGGATGAGGGCTTGCCCGGGATCGGAACACATGTACTCGTAATGGGTGGCGTAGACGACACCGGGAAAGCGGGATGCGGCTTCTGCCACTTTGGCCACATCCACTGTTCCCGCGATGTTTTTCCCGCAGTGGCAGACAAAAACCCCAATACGCGGCCTAGTTTCCGGCACCGTACCTCTCCTTCACGTAGTTGTACCCGGCCTCGAAGGCCCGCTGGTTAAGCTCCCGGGTGTGGGGAGGAACTGCGGCCAAAATCGCCTTAAGGAGCGCGTCTTTGGAGACCACGGGCCAAGCGGCAGCCAACGCGCCGAGCATCACCACATTGGCCACGATCTTCCGCCCCAGGGATTCCGCCAGGCGCGTAGCGGGAACAAGGAGCATCCGCACATCCTTCCGCTCTTCGTAATTCACAAGATCAGGATCGATGATGAGGATTCCGCCGGGTTTCACCTCATGGGCGTATTTTTCGTAGGCCTCCTGGGACATGAGGATGGCCACATCGGGGATGGTGAGGAGGGGATAAGCTACCGGAGCGTCGGAGATCACCACCTCCGCGGCGCAAGCGCCACCCCGGGCCTCCGGCCCGTAGGACTGGGTGAACGCAGCTTGCTTTCCGTCGTAGAGAACCGCGGCCTGGCCGGTAATCCTCCCCGCAGAGATCAC
>CAZQXP010000063.1:0-5007 GCA_964597525.1 uncultured Thermotogaceae bacterium
GCTTGGATATTTTCCTTGGCCCGAAGGTAGTTGTGCTCTTCCCGGAGCCGCGGCCGAATGTAGATATCCGGAGGCTCCAGAGAGAGTTTCAGGCGCAGGATTTCCTGGACGAAGATGGCCACACACTGGTTGAGGATCTCGAAAATACCCGGGAGTGGCCTCGTTTCCAGCTTTCTTTCCGTGTATTCCCGCACAACCTCCGCCAGATGCCCCGGCACCCAGGGTTTGTCCAAAAGCCCTTCCCGCAGGATGTTTTCCGCGGAGGCCAGGGCTTTCCTTCCCTGGGGAGTAGTCGGTTTGGGCCGAGGATTCACATCCACGGCGATGACGATGTCCGCGCCCAGCTCCCGGCAGACCCGCACCGGAAGCGGTTCCACCATCCCGCCATCCACAAGAAGCCTCCCCTCCCAGCGCACAGGCTGAAAGATTCCGGGGATGGCGGTGGAGGCGCGGATCGCCTCCACTAAAGGGCCTTCCCGGAGAACCACAGGCTCCCCGGTATCCAAATCCGTGGCCACTGCGGCAAAAGGTATAGGGAGCTCTTCGATGCGCACATCCCCGAGGATTTCCCGGAGGTAGCGGCGGAGGCCGGCTCCCGAGCTCAAGCCTGCCCGGGGAAAGGTGGGAAGGAAACTGCGCAAAAGCCGGGCGCGGTTTGTGGTAAGCCATTCCTCCTCAATGCGGGCGAGGGGGATGCCGGCGGCGTAAGCGCCGCCCACCATGGCGCCGATGCTCGAGCCGGCAATCGCTGAAACCTTGATCCCCTCGCGTTCTAAGACTTTGAGAACGCCCACGTGGGCGGCGCCCCTCGCCCCGCCCGAGCCCAGGGCCAACCCCACCCGCGGCAGAGTTCCCACGCCTTCTTTCACAGACGAAGCCTCGGAAGGTTCTCCGGAACGAAGTACTCGTCGGAAATTTCCGCGCCCGAGCGCTCGGTAATCCTCACCTCCGCCCAGGATCCCTTCCCTAAATCCTCCACGCGCAAAAGCGCCGGCCGCGCGCCAAGCTCGTCCTCCACAAGTTCCGGCACGGTGATGAGCCGCGCGAGCTTCCCTTCCGCATCGTAGAGCTCAATTCGGACCACAAAATAAAGCTCGCGGTGCACCCAAAGAAGAATTTTTGCCCACTCCGCCTTGTCTTTGGGCACGAGGGAAAGCTTCCACGTGGGGAAAGCGCCGAGGGTCTCCTCAGCCACAATTTCTCCACGGTATTCCTCCCGGTAGCTGAAGCCCTTGGAGATGTCCTCGTAGGTGATCCCGCTTCCCGCGATGAACTCTCCCTTCCTTTCCGTCTCGCCCACAAGCTCCTTCAGGATGTCCAATTCCGGAAGATACAGCCACATCCGTGTCTTTCCCTCGGGAAGCACATGGGCCAAAAAGAGGGTTCCCGCCACGTCCTCCGGCGCAGCATAAAGGAGGAGGAATTTTTTCGTGCCGTCGGGGTATTCCTTCCCCCAAACCTTAAAGCCGTAATCCACTTTGGGCTGCCCCTTCTCCTGGATCTCCACGGAAAGGGCAGCGTAGAGGGAGCCCTTCCCCGTGCCGAAGAACCCCTGTTCCTCCACGCGCGCGAGGATCTCCTCGGCCGTCTGGGCAAAGCCCCAAAGCCCGAAGAAAAGAACGAAAACCACTCCCAGCTCAACGGCGCGCTTCATCCTTCCCTCCTTTTTTGGGATCGAAAGCCCCGGCCAGGCGCGCCCGCCACGCGGAGAGCGCCGGCCAGGGAAAATAGGCCCATTTGGGAACAAACGCTAAAACCGCGGGCAAAACCAAAAGCGCCCCCAACATGCTCGTCACCATGGTCAGGGCCATGAGCCACCCGAAGGTGTTCAGGGCCCCAAACCGCGAGAAGAGCATGACCAAAAAGCCCAAAGCCAGGGTGAGGGCGTTGATCACGATCGCCCTTCCCGAGGTGCGGAAGGTCTCCCGGAGGGCGGAAGCGTGGTCCAAGCCGCTTCCGCGTTCGTTTCGGTAGCGGCTGAGGAAGTGCACGGCATAGTCCACGCCAATCCCCACGGTTAAGCTTGCGATCATCACCGTGGCCATGTCCAAATAGGCGCCAACATAGCCCATGACCCCGAAGTTTCCCGCCACCGCCACCAGAAGGGGGATAAGGGAGAGAAGACCCGCCCCCAAGGAGAGCATGAGGGCAGCCACGATGGCCCCTACGGCGCCGAAGCTCGTTCCCAGGCTCACAAGCTGCGAGGCGATGAGTTTTTTGGAGAGCTGGATGTAGAGGGAAGGGGAACCCGTGACATACCAATCCACGATCTTTTCGGGCTTTTCCCGCTCCACGAATTCGGAGACCGTGCGGATGAGGTCGTCGTAGCCCGCGAGGCCCACGGAGCGGACGCGGGCGGAGATCCGGCCCATGCGGAAATCCCGGGTGGCCATGGACCCGGTGACCTCGCCTCCGCCCATCTCATAGAGGAGGAGCACCTGGGCCACGGCCCGGGAGGTCTCGGGAACCGTGTAGAACGCGGGATCATCCCCCCGGAGGGTGAAATAGGATTCCTTCACCAAATCCGCGAGGGACGAGGTAGCTCCCACCTCCGGCCGCTCCTCCAAGAACCTCTGCAGGCGATCCATGAACCGCAGCACCTCGGGATCCTTGAGCCCATCCCGCTTCCCCGTGTCGATCACCACGGAAAGCTCCTGGCTCCCGCCGAACTTCCCCTCCACCACCCGCAAAGCCTCCACCACCGGCGAGCCCTCCCGGAAGTAGCGGGTCACATCGGATTCCACCTTGAGCCTGGGTACACCGGCCAAAAGCGTGCCCAAAACGGCGAGAACCACCACCAAGGGGGCCCAAGGTCGGCGGGCAAAGATCTGGGCCAAAGCCGGGCTTATCCTCTCTTTTGCTTCCCTTCCTGCCTTGGCCTTGGGAAGAGGAAGGAGGACGAGGAGGACAGGGATCATGACCATGGCCAAGACGAAGCAGGCCATGACCCCGAAAGCGGAGAAGACCCCGAATTCCCGGGTGGGAACGAGGAAAGAGGAAAGGAGGGTGAGGAAGCCCGCGGCGGTGGTGACCGCCGCGCCCAAAACGGGCACGAACATTTCCCGCACCGTGGCCAAAACCAACGCTTTTTTGTCTTCCCCGGGTCTTGCCCGCTGGAGGAAGTCATTCACCACGTGAATTCCATAAGCTGAGCCCACGGCCACGAGCACCACGGGAAGAAAGGTAGAGATCATGGTGAGCTTGCGATCGGTGAGCCCCACGAGGCCCATGGTCCAAACGAGGCCCACGAGGACCACGCTCAGGGGCAACACCACGCCCCGCCAGTTCCGAAAACTCACGAGCAAGACGAGGATGATCACGACCACCACCACGGGCAAAAGGAGGGCCAGGTCCTGGCGCATGTAGCGGTTCACGTACACCAAAAACGCGGCATTTCCGGAAATGTAAAAGCGCTCAGGCCCTGCGTATTTTGCGGAGATCTCCTCGAGGTGCGAAAGGATCTGGGCCTGGATGTCCTCCCGAACCTCTACTTTTGGGGAAAGGCGAAGCACAAGGATGGCCCCGCTCCCATCGGAGAGGATGAGGTTATCGCGGACCATCCGTTCGGCCAACGCTTTTTCCCGAAAAACGCGGACATCTTCTTCCGTTTCCGGTGCTCCGGGAAGAATGGGACGGACCAAGAGGGCTGCCGCCGTTCCCTCCACAATCTTCACGTTGGCCGGCGAAACCACTTCCTCCACCAGGCCCTCGTCCTTAAGTTTTTCCAGTTCCGCTGTGACAGCGTAAAGCTTGCGCAGGGATGGAAGATCAAAAAGAGTTCCGCCCTCTTCCGCGACCACGGCCAAGATGAAGACGGACTGTCCGCCGAAAAGATCCCGGGTCTTTTTGTACTGGGCTACAATGGGATCGTCCTCGGGAAGCATTTTGGAGTAATCGGCCTGAAAGCCGATGCGGGGAAGGAAAAGGCCGAACGCCAAGGTGATCCCGGCGAGGACAAGGAGGGTCCAAACGGGATGCGCGAGGACGAGGCGGAAAAAGCGGGTCATGGCCGGATTTCCCCGAAGAACCCCAGCCGGGCGAAATAGAGGCTAAGGAGCCAAGGGTAGAGGTCCTCCGCGGGGCCGCGCACTTCCCGCAGGCCGGAGAACGCTTGGGCTAGGGCGGATTTCAGGCCCTTTGCCGCCTCCCTTAGGGGCTCCGGAAGCATGGTTTCCGGCGCGGGGGAGCAAAACCAAAGGTAGGGCCCTTGGGCAGGGATGTAGATCACAAAGAGGAACGGCTCCCCTTCCCAGGGTACGGTGGGAAACGTGGTGGAAGCGGTGAAAGAAAAGCCCAAGGGTTTCAGGGCGCGCACAAGGAAAAGGAGGCGCATGGACTCCTCAAGGGTTGTGGATTGGTCAATGATGAAGGCGCGAACCTGGGCCAAAGCCGGAAGGGCCAAAAAGACGAAAGCCAAAAGGAGAAACTTTTTCATCCCTCCTCCTTTGGGGCCAAAGCCCGCCAGGCGAATTCCGCGAGCTCTTTCGCCCCGATTTCGCGAAGCTCCTGGGCAAGCGCATCTTGGGCAGCGGCCCGCACCGTCACGGCGCCGGCCATGCCCAAAAGGGCGTAGGCGGCAAGGAGGGGATGCACCGGCCGTATTTTTCCCGCTTCCGCTGCCTCTTTGAGGATGGCGGCAATGGCCCGGGCGTATTCCTCAAGGAGGGCACCGAGCCTTTTCCAGAGCCTTGGGTCCTCGGGCGCCCAGGCCCGGCTGAGGAGCTGCACGGAATCCGGGTCACTGAGGCCCGAAAGGTACATTTCCATCACCTGGCGGAGGATTTCCTGGGTGGGAAGGCCTTGGGCGAGAAGGTCTTTGGCCTGGTTGAGTCTTGCCTCGAATTCTCGGCGGACCACCGCTAAGAAAAGCTCGTCTTTGGAGCGGAAGTGGTGGTAGAGGGAGCCGATGGAGACGCGGGCGAGTTTGGCGATATCCCGCATGCCGGTGGCATGGAACCCTCGGCGGGCGAAGAGTTTTCTTCCTGCTTCCACGATCCTTTCCACCAC
>CAZQXP010000064.1:0-4985 GCA_964597525.1 uncultured Thermotogaceae bacterium
ACCTTGAGCGCGAAATTCGGAAACCTTGAAGGAATCCTGCGCTTTGAGGACTGCTGCTGCGGAATCATGTTCAAGGACCTCGCCCTCAAAGCTACAAACCTCTCCCTCTGCTGCGGCATCACCTATAACGCCGAGCTTTCCTTCACCAAGGCAGGATTCCAGCACCTGAAACTTTCCTTCGACAACCTCTTTAGCCCCTGCTGCGGCATCTTCCTGGGCCTGGACGTGGAGTTCGGCACCGCGTTCAAGAAGGTTTCCCCGCGCTTCTCCTGGCCGGGGATTTCCGGTTGCTTCACGGTCTACGGAAACGCCGTCACGAGCGGTTTTGCCCTTCAGGGCATCGAGATCTACGGGTGGAAGCTCCGCTGCGACATCGGAAATTGCCAATACCTCGAGATCCTAACCGCCCTCAACGTGGCGAAAATCGAGGAGATCTTCCAGGCCGACATCTTCCATGGCGACGAGTTTGAAATGGTGAAGTTTGGCTTCTGCGGCCCTGCCTGTTGCGGTGGCAACTGGACCCTCACGGTCACCGCTTTCTTTGGTCCAAGCGGAAAAATCTTCGACATCACGCGGATCTGGGTGGACACATGGGTGCCCATCTTCTCCAACCTGACCCTCGTGGCGAACTTCTCCAGCTTTGGCGAGGGCTACGTGGGCTTTGAGTTCAAGTTCTGAAGGGGGAAAGGGCCGGGGCTAACTTACTTGCCCCGGCCCAAACCCAAACAGCGGGTATAATTCAAAAAGCCCAAAACGGGCGAAAGGAGGTCAGGATGAGGAGGTTGGTGCTGGTTGGGTTGTTCTTGGTGGCGGGGTTGGCCTTTGCGGCCACGCCGGGGAAGATCCTCATTTGGGCGGATGACACCCGCGCTCCCGTTTTCCGGGAGATCGGAAAGGTCTACACCGAGAAAACAGGAATCCCCATCGAGGTAGTGGAGATCGCGTTCGGTCAGATCCGCGATCAGTTTGTGACCGCTGCGCCTACAGGTGAGGGGCCGGACATCATCATCGGCGCCCACGACTGGGTCGGGGAGCTGGCGGCCAGCGGGCTTCTTGCGGAGATCCTCCTCCCGCCCGAGCTTGCGGCTCAATTCGATCCCGTGAGCTTGGAGGCTTTCGTTTACGGCAAGCTCTACGGTCTTCCTTATGCCCGTGAGGGAGTCGGTCTCCTCTACAACAAAAAGCTTGTCCCGCAGCTTCCCGCCACGTTCGAGGAGCTCATTGAGCTTGCGCGGAAGCTCACGGATCCCACCGTGCCCCAGTACGGCTTTGTCGTGCAGAACCCCGATCCTTACCATGAGTTCCCGTTCCTCTCCGCCCTCGGCGGCTACATCTTCGGGTACGACGCGGAAGGGAAGTTGAACCCGTGCGACGTGGGCCTTGATAGCCCGGGCGCTATTGCCGGGGCGAAGATCCTCCAGGACCTCTTTGCCGAGGGCCTGATCCCGGCGGGCCTGGACTGGGACACCTGGACGAGCCTCTTCACCGAGGGCCGCATTGCCATGGTCATCACCGGGCCGTGGTTTGTGGGCCGGGCCAAGGCCGCGGGGATTGAAATTGGCGTTGGCCCCATTCCGCCCATCCAGGGGAAGAACCCCAAGCCCTTCGTGGGTGTGCAGGGCGTGATGGTCTCCGCCTTCTCCCCGAACCTCCCCATCGTGTTTGACTTCCTCTTCAACTACTTCGCCACGAAGGAGACCATGCTCGCCCTTTACGCGAAGGACCCGCGGATCCCCACCTTCCTTCCGGCGTATAAAGAGGTTGCGGCTGACCCCATCCTGAAGGGCTTTGCCGAGTCCATTGCTAATGGTGTTCCCATGCCCAACATTCCGCAGATGAGCGCGGTTTGGGGTGCTTGGTACGACGCCATGGCTCTCATTGGCAACCTCCAGCTCACGCCCGAGGAGGCTCTGAAGCAAGCCGCCGACAACATCCGCGCCACCTTGGGCTGCAAGTGAACCCGTATGGGGCGGGGCTAAGGCCCCGCCCCTTTTTTCATGCCTCGAATTAAGGCCTTCGGCCCCGTCTCCACCACCTTGATTAAGGTGGTGGTCCTTTCTGTACTCGATGCCCTTGCCATCTTTTTCGCTGTTCTGCTTGCTTGGGAGGGAAGCTGGCTTTTGGTGGGCCTGATCGCTGGGGGCCTTTTGGGCCTCAATATCCTCGCTTTTTCCCGCCGGCTTTATCCCTTCCGGTATCTTGCGCCCGGGCTTTTCTTCATGATCCTCATGGTGGTGCTCCCCCTCGTGTACACCGTGTACATCTCCTTCACGAACTACGCCACCGGCAACATCCTCAGCAAAGACCAGGTCATCGGGCTTCTCACCACCCGCTACTACCTCCCGCCGGATGCGCCCACCTTCACCTTCCGCGCCTTTGGGGAAGGGAGCGAACTTTACGCCCTTTACCTTTGGGGCCCGGCTGGCGAATACGTGCTTTTTCCGGATAGCCGCGTGAACCCCGCTTCCCTCCATCGCCTGGAGGATTTGGACGGCGACGGAAGGCCGGATCTTCTGGATGGCAGACCCGCCCTTTCCACACCGGAGTTCGTGCGCTTCGTTTCCACCCTGCAGAATTTAGCCGTTCCTTTTGGGGAAGGAGTCCTTCGCCTTTCCACCCTCAGCACTTTTCGCCTCTACGCCCCGCAATACCGCTACGATCCCGCCACGGATACCTTGGTAGACCTCCGCACCGGGAAGGTGTACCGCGCCCAAGGGGGGAACTTCGTTGCTCCTGATGGGGAAAAACTCGATCCGGGGTGGGTAACCTTTGTGGGTTTTGCCAATTACCTTCGGTTTTTGCGTGACCCCCTCTACCACCGCGCCTTCGTGCGGGTTTTTGGCTGGACCGTAACCTGGGCGGTTCTGACCGTTACGCTGAGCTTCGCTCTGGGCTTGGGCCTAGCTGTCCTCCTCAACGACCGCCATCTGCGTCTTCGCAAGTTTTATCGGTCCTTGCTCATCGTGCCCTATGCCATTCCGGCTTTCATCTCCATCCTCATTTGGCGCGGGTTTTTCAACGTGGAGGTGGGACTTTTTAATCAGGTCTTGACCCAGTATTTCGGCGTGCGGGTTCCCTGGCTTACCGATCCTTTTTGGGCGCGCTTTGCCTGCATCCTCACCAATGTCTGGCTCACCTACCCTTACATGATGCTCGTTTCTCTGGGCGCCCTTCAGTCCATCCCGGAGGAGATGTACGAGGCAGCGAAAGTGGATGGTGCCACCGGTTGGCAGAGGTTTTCCCGGATTACTTTCCCCCTTCTTCTCGTCTCCGTGGCCCCGCTTCTCATCGGGTCCTTCGCCTTCACCTTCAACAATTTCACCCTCATTTGGCTTCTCACGCGGGGCGAGCCGGTGGTGGAGATCGGGAGCCGAGCGGGCGCCACAGACATCCTCCTTTCTTACGCCTACAAGCTCTCCTTCCAAGGCGGTCGGGGCGCGGAGTACAACATGACCGCGGCCCTAGCCGTGGTCATCTTTATCATCGTGGCCCTCATCTCCGGGATCAGTTTTACCCGCACGAAGGCGTTGGAGGAGGTATCCCGTGGCCTTTAGGCGGAGATCCCCGCGCTTTTGGCTGGGAAGGCTTGTGCGGAACCTCCTCGCCTGGATGGCCATTGCTTTCGCCCTTTTCCCTGCCGCCTTTGTGTTGGGGACATCGTTTGATCCTGCGCAGAACTTGCGCACGGCCCGCATCATCCCCGCGCAGCCCACGACGGCGAATTACCTTTACCTCTTTCGTGAGCGCCAGGAGATTAATTTCCCCCGCTGGCTTCTGAACACGGTTTACGTGGCGGGGATCACCGCGGCTTTCGGGGTTTTTCTCTGCGCTTTAGGAGCCTACGCCTTTTCCCGGTTCCGCTTCCGCGGCCGCCGCACCGGCCTTCTTACCATCCTCCTTGTGCAGATGTTCCCCCAAACCGTGGGCATGGTGGCGATTTACCTCATCCTCCAGACGCTGGGGAAACAAGTTCCCTGGCTTGGTCTCAACACCCATCCAGGGCTGATCCTCGTGTACCTGGGAGGAGCGATCGGGTTCAATACCTGGTTCATGAAGGGCTACTTCGACACCATCCCCCGTTCTTTGGAGGAATCAGCCCTGGTGGATGGGGCCACGCCCTTCCAGGCCTTTTGGCGGATCATTCTCCCTGTGGCCAGGCCTATTTTGGCGGTCGTGTTCGTGATCCAGTTTATCAGCGTCTATTCCGAGTACCTTTTGGCAAGCCTGATCCTGAAGGGAAGCGAGAAGTATACGCTCGCTGTAGGGCTTCAGCTTTTCATTGGGGAAGCGTACAACCGGCGCTGGGGAAGCTTTGCGGCCGCCGCCGTGATGGGCGCGGCCATGATTCTTATCATCTTCTACGCCCTCCAATCCCAGATCATTTCCGGCCTCACCGGCGGCGCGGTGAAGGAATAGCTAAGGCTGGGGAGCCCGCAGCGGGTCCAAAAGCCACTCGGAAATCATTCGGTCCCACTTCCGTTGCTTTTCCAAGTTGCGGCCGTAGTCGGTTTCCCGATCGTATCGATCCTGGACCTCCTGGCACTTCCGGGAAATGCCCTGAAAGATCGCATCCAAATGGGCGCGGAGCTTTTCCTCGGCCTCTTCCCGCGTCGTCCCGGTCCACTCTACCCCTATAAGCCTTCGCAGCGAAAGATCGAGAAGGCGTCGATAGACCTCGTGGAGGTCGAAGTGCCTTTGCTCGTGGTTGAGGACCTCCGCGGTTTTGGCGTGGGGGAGAACCCAGGATTTTGTCCGGTCCATGGTGTTGAAGGTGGCCACGGAAACGAGTCGGGCTACCCAAAGCCCGCGGCTCCGATCGAAGCGTACTTCCCACTCGCCGATCCAAGAAAGGGCGAGGTGGATTTGCGCGCCCTCGCGATTCGCTCCCGGTGGAGGCTCGCCCCGGAAGTCCTCCCACCGGAGGGGCCGGGCTGGGTCCCAGGGAAGCTCCGCTTCCTCCACCTCCACTTCGCCGAGGAGAAAAT
>CAZQXP010000065.1:0-4957 GCA_964597525.1 uncultured Thermotogaceae bacterium
TATAAGCCTCCCAACTTTCTGCACATCACTCCGGCGAAGGAAGGGCCAGCGTGGTGGCTTTCTTGGACCATCGGCCCCGATTTCGGCGCGGATGCCCTTCCCGAACTTCTGGAAGCCCTCATTCGCGCTACGGAAACCCTTCCCGGAGACTTGAGACTCCAACATATTGTCGGGGGCAAAATGGAAGCGGTGGAAGAAATCCCGCCCTTCTCTCCAGAGACTGTGCGTCCACCCGGTCTTCTTTTTCAGAAGGTCAAGGTTGACCCGGCGCGTTGGCTTCTTATCCTCTATTTGACCCGGACTTCCGGGAAAGTTTTGGTTCCCTTTGAGGAAAAGTATTTAGGAGGTTGGTGGGCCTCCCTCACCGCGCTTAGGAAAGCCTGTCGAGGCTAGGAGGCCCACCGCGGGCCCTTGCGGCTACGGGCAATCACCCAGACAGATGCGGATGTGGAAGTGCCACTGCCCATCAGGCCCCAAGCACCAGCACCATCCCGGGCTTGGGCAAACCCCAGCGACCACCTGCCAGGTCCCTGTACTGGGGTTGTAGTACAGGCACATCCCCGGCAGAAACCCAGCCCACGGCCAGGGCGGACACGGCCCCAACCAGCCCCAACACGGCGGGGGAGGACAACAAGGCCCCGAAGGAGCGGGCAAGATCTGGAAGGTCGTCCAGGCGGTGGCGCAACATCCGCAGCTTGGGCCCGGGATCAATCCCAAAACCTGGGCTCGGCCACTTTGAGGATCCGGGCCAAGGCGCGGGAAGGGATCGGACTCGGTGCCCATAGGTACGGGAATGGGCATCAAACAGGCCACAGCTTGCAAGGTCTCGCTGCCACTGGGGGGCGTCACGCGAAACACATAGTTGGGATTGTCCGGGAAGACATGAGTACCCGCGGGCTTCCAGGGATTGGGGGAGTAGTAGTTGGGAAAGATGAGACGGATGTGGCCGGTGGGCTCAATGTCAAAAACGTAGAGGTACGCGGCCTGCGAAAGGTAGACGAAGAAGCGGGCGCTCTCGCCTACATAGTACTGGCTCTTTTCCGTCCAAATGGCCACGGAAAGCCCAGGCACAGGCTGGGGAATCAATCCCAAGGGAGAGGGTCCCTGGGCCAGGACGCTCAGGCCCATGCTCACCAAAAGGATTGCGGCCCAAACTTTGCGCATATCTCTCACCTCCGCCCGTACTTACACCTCCCGATCTTCCCAGGTTTCCGCGGTTCTTCGTTGTGTCCTCCCACGCATGTGGGAGTAGAATGGGTGGGCAGGAAAGCGAATGTAATCGGCATTACTTTTGAATCCGCAGGTGGCGAAACGTGAAGATTTCAGAAAAGCGGGTGTTGGAGTGGTGGGAGGCGCCGGGCGTGGAGGGCCGCGAGGCCTTCGATGAGGAAATTGTCTTTCTCAATAGCCTCGCAGAAAGCCTGAACCTGCCGCGCTGGGCGGTTTTGGTGCGAGACCTCATGCCTCGCTGGGGGTTTGAACCCTGTTCCCACCGATTTTTTCACGGCCTAGAGCAGGTCATGGCCATGATCGGCGCCGGTCGGCCCGGCCCCCGCTTCGGCGGCTGCGGTGACGTGCCCTTGAAAATTCACCTCGCCCTACAGGATCTTGGGCAGGACTTCCTCGCCTGGGCGGACGGAAGGGAAACCAAAAAAGTGGAAAGATGGCTGGGCAAACTTACCCCCGCCAAAGCCGAAGCTGTGCGGGCTTTAGGAGAGGCCCTCTGCGCCTTCGGGCACGGTTGGGTTGCCACCGATGCCGCGTTGGAAAACTGGTCAGAGAAGGCCAAGTTTTCCTTAACCAAAGACCTCCTGGATGGAGAGGAAGCTCCTCTACCTCGGCTTTTGCGCCATGCTTGCTGCTACAACGTGTTGGTCAATGTGGAGCGGGTAGCCCGGGCCTTGGGCGAGGAGAAACCGCCCGAGGTTTACGTGTGTGGGGAAGCGTTAAGGGAACTTCCCACCCTTGCGCCGGAGCGGTTGGCGGAACTGGCGTTGATCCTCGAGGCGTTGTCCCGCTGGCTCCGCGGCCGGCCCGCCAAGGACGGTGTGCACGCCCACATCTACGCGCTTTTGGGGCCCCACGATGAGGTGCGGGAATGGCTCGTCGCCTCCCTCTACAAAACCCTTAAACTTTGGCAGCAGCATTTAGATGGGCTGTTGGGAAAAACGCGGAGACTTCCCTCCCTGATCTAGGTTGGCAAAGGCTTTGGCTCCGGATAACCTTCGGCGGCCATGGAGAACCTGATTTTGGTGAACCATCCGCTGATCCAAGCCAAGCTCACAAAACTTCGGGACAAGCGCACCGATCGCCTTCAGTTTCGCCAAATCCTCGAGGAGCTCACCGCCCTCATGGTGTACGAGATCACCCGGGATTTCCCGGTGCGGCCGGTGGAGGTGGAGACCCCGTTTGAGCGCACCCAAGGGGTGGAATTGGCCCGGCCGGTGGTTCTTGTCCCCATCCTCCGCGCGGGAATCGTCATGCTCGATGGCGTTCTTGCCCTCATTCCCAGCGCCCGCGTTGGCCATATCGGCCTTTATCGCGATCCGGCGACTTTGAAACCCGTGGAGTATTTTGTCAAGCTTCCGCCGAATCTATCCGAGGCTTTGGTGATTGTGGTGGACCCGATGCTCGCGACCGGAGGGTCGGCCGTGCACGCGGTGCGACTCGTGAAAGAGCGGGGAGGCAAAGACATCCGGTTTTTGTGCTTGGTAGCGGCGCCGGAGGGTGTGCGGGCCATGGCCCAGGCCCATCCCGATGTGCCTGTCTACGCTGCGGCTTTGGACCGCGAGCTCGATTCCCACGGGTACATCCGTCCCGGCCTAGGTGATGCCGGAGATCGCCTCTTTGGAACATGAGCCGCGTAGCCTTCGTGACCGGAGGATCCAGAGGTATCGGCGCGGCCACTGTGCTGCGCTTGGCCCAGATGGGTTACCACGTGGCCTTTTCTTTCCAAAAGGAGGAGGAGAAGGCCAAAGAGGTGGCGAGGCAAGTAGAAGCTTTGGGCCGCCAGGCTCTGCCTGTCAAACTCGACCTTGAGGATTTTTCGCGCATCAAAACCGTTGTGGATGAGGTAGCTCGTTCCCTAGGGGGCTTGCACGCCCTTGTAAATAATGCCGGATATGTCCAGCGTATCTCTCCGGAAGAGCTTTCCCTGGAAGATTGGGAGAAAATGCTCCGGGTGAGCCTTACCGCGCCGTTCCTCCTTATTCAGGCAGCAGTTCCCCACATGAAGAAAGCGGGATTTGGGCGGATTGTGAATGTTTCTTCGCTTCGGGCCCTGACGGGGTCAGCCCACGGCGTGCATTACGCTTCGGCTAAAGCCGGCCTCCTCGGTCTCACCAAATCCTTTGCCTTAGCCCTTGCCCCTTACGGAATCACCGTAAACGCCGTGTGCCCTGGCTTTGTAAATACGGACATTAACCGCGAACAGTTGCGGCAAAAGGGGCCAGAAATATTGCGGCAGATCCCCTTGGGACGGGTCGCGGAGCCTGGGGAAGTCGCGGCCCTCATTGCGTTCCTCTGTTCTGAGGAGGCTGGGTACATCACGGGCGCCACGTTTTCCATAAACGGCGGCCTCCGCATGGACTGAAATGGATCGCACACAGCTTGGTTTAGCCACCTTCCATCGGCCCGGAATGGACCTTTGGTCCTGGATGAGGCTTGCCGAGGAGCTGGAATTAGGGGCCGTGGAGATCCGTGCCGATCCAGGTATTGCTCATCCCGATGAACTTTCTCCAAAAGAGCGAGCGAACCTCCGCGCTTTGGCACGGGACGGTCTCAGAATCTCCGTGCACATGCCGATCCATGGCGTGAACCTCACCTGCCCCTCTCCACGTATTTCTGCGGCTTCCTTGGGGGAAGTCCTGCGGTCCGTGGAATTTGCATCGGAAATCGGTGCGGATTTGGTGATCATCCATCCGGGCACCTTGCCCGAGGAGTATGTTCCCTTTCGGAAGTGGCGTGAACGGGCTTGGGAGCTTCTGCGTTTCTCCCTTTCCATCCTTCTTCCCCATGCGAAAAAGGAGAACATCTGCCTCGCCTTGGAAAATAAACACCGGGCCCGCGACCTGGGGCTTGTGGGTTCGCTGGAGGAGCATCTGCGCGTTCTCTCGGAATTTCCCGATCTCTGGGCTTGTCTTGATGTGGGGCATCTTCATACTTTTTCCCGTTCTCCCCGCGATTACATTTCCGGCTTGGGAAAGCGCCTGATCCATGTGCATCTCCACGATAACCTCGGCGACCACGATGCCCATTTACCCCTTGGCGAGGGCAATGTCCCGTGGGAGGAAGCTTTGCGAGCCTTAGGGGAAAACGGATTTTCTGGCCGAGTTATTCTGGAAATTCCTGACCCAGAAGGCCTCCGCGAAAGCGTAAGAAAGGTTTTGGCCCTATGAAAAGAATGCCCTCCTGGTACTGGGCCTTCGGGGTGATCAATATCGCGCTTGGGATTTTCTCCCAGCTCCTCCCCCTTTATGCCTATTTTCTGGGGGCGAAGGCCCGGGAAGTGGGGCTTTTGGCGGCGGTGGGAAGCGCTACCACCATTGTAGCGAGCTTATTTTGGGGAAAGATCGCGGATGCCACCTCAAACCGCCGGCCTCTTGTGCTTTTCGGTTTTTTCAGCCTCGTTTTGGGATACGGAGTTTTGGCTCTTTTGAGAAGTGTGGAGCCGTTGTATGCGCTGAATGCTGGGGTGACCTTTTTCTGGATGGCCGCGGGCACAGCTTCCACGCTTTTGGTACTGACCACCTTCCCCCGGGCCCATTGGGAGCGGGAACTGGGCCTCTTCAACGCCGTCTCCGGCGTGGGCTGGACCATCGGGCTTGTCCTGGGTGCCCTTTGGACCACGATCCTAGCAAAACTCGTAGGAGAAGGATGGGGCTTGCGATCTTTGGCGTTGGTGGCCGCCCTTATGGCCTTGGTCTCCGGAATCCTGGCGCTGCGTTCCGTGCCCAGA
>CAZQXP010000066.1:0-4935 GCA_964597525.1 uncultured Thermotogaceae bacterium
AGCGTTTTGGGAGCGGTGGTGTTCGGCCTTGGTGCGCCGCCGGAAGCGCGCCTGACCCACCAGCTGGGCGGACAGGCCACAAAGCTGGAAATACTGGGGACAACCGCCCTCGTCGCCCAAGGCCGCTACCTCCACGTGATCGACCTTTCCTCCCCAGCCTACCCGAATCTCCTCACCACAATGGAGTTCCGGAGCGTTGTCCGCCATCTTGTGGTGCAGGGGCATTTGGTGTTCGTCCTCCTGGAGGTGAACGGGGTGCTCGTGGACTTCTCCGAGCCCTCCGCGCCGCAGGTCCTGAGCTACCCTTACGGCACGTTCGCCAACGGGGCGATCGCCGAGGATTTTCTAGTTGGAATCGGCGATCAGTCCCTCTACGTGTTCGAGCTGATCCCCCGCTCACCCTCCAAACGGCCCGAGCTTTTGGCCTACGTCTACGACAAGGACCTTCAGGGTTCCAAACTGGCTGCGCTACGCGGGACGGACCTCATCCTCGTCGACGCCAACGGTCTTCACATTTACGACCTCTCCGCGCCCCAAAAGCCCAGGCTCAAGGCGCGCGGCGAGCTTGCCAGGCGCCCGCAAGGATTCGTCCGGATAGCCCCGCCTTTGGGGGCGATCGTGGGCGATTTTCTTTTCTTCTACGATTTACCTGAGGTTGTGGCCTACAACATCGCGGACCCCGCCCATCCCAAGCTCCTTGCCCAAGAGAGGTTTGTGCGCGTGGCGGACCTGCGGGTTGATCAGGATGGCTCCCTCCTCCTCCTTACACAGGATCAAGAGGTGACGTGGCTTGATGCCCAGCGGCCGTTCACCGTGCTGCGGCGGGGCGTCGTGCCCGTCCAGTTGGGCACGGGGGTGACGGCCATCAGCCATGGGGACTGGCTTTGCGTGCTCACTGCGGAGCATGGGCTTCGGCTGTTTCCCAAGGCTGTGGTGCAGCCCCGGCTTTGGGCTGCGCCAGCACCCGGGGCCCCGCCGGTGCCCGGGGCCCTACCTCCGGGGGTCCTCCTGCGGCACGTGGGGGTGAGCGATCCGAACCCCGCCTACGACGCGGCCTTTGCAGCGGGCCACCTCTTCGTGGCCGGCGGGGAGCGCGGGCTCCTCTGGTTCCGCGTTTTCGGGTCCGAGCTGAGGAAGCTTGGGGAGATCCCCATCCCCGAGGGGGCAGCCTACGGGGTGGCTCTGAGTGGCGATTGGCTCTACCTCGCCGCGGGGCAGGCTGGCCTTTGGGTGGTGGACGTTCGCGGGCCCGCGGTGCGGGCCAAGCTCCCTCTGCCCGGCTCGGCCCGGGCCGTGGCCCTCGCCGAAAACCTCGCGTTCGTGGCCGCAAGCCACGCGGGCGTGTGCGTGGTGGATATCCGCGATCCCCTCAGGCCGCGCCTCCGCGCCCACCTCCTCCTTCCCGGGTACGCCTGGCACGCCGAGGTCCGGGGCAAAAAGCTTTTCGTCGCCGCGGGGGATAGGGGACTCCATGTGGTGGATATCTCCGACCCCGACCGACCCGTGGTCCTTGGGTCCCTGCCCTTACCGGGGACAGCTTACGCCGTGAGCGTGCGGGAGGATTACGCCTTCGTGGCCATGGGGTTTGGAGGGCTGGGCGTGGTGGAGGTGAAGGGACAAAGCCTTCGGCTAGTGGCGCAGCTTGCCCTTCCGGGGCTTGCCTTTCGGCTCCGCGAGATAGGCGGGCTCTTATGGGTGGCGGCCGAGTGGGGAGGAGTACGCATCCTCAACGTGGACGATCCGCTGCATCCGAAAGAGGTGGGCTACGAGCGGATCCCTGGCGGCGGGTGGGCCAAGGCCATGGCGTTGAGCGAGGATTGGCTCTTCCTCGTGGGCACAGGGGTGCACGCCCTGCGCCTTACAAGCCCGCCGGAGAAGGCGGCTGTCCATATCCCCATGGAGAACGCAGTGTTTCTGCCCCCGGGCGCGGTGCAGGAAGTGGCCGTGGTGGGGGATTGGCTTTACGCCATCGACGGGGCGGGAATTGCGGTGTTCTCCCTGGGGGACCCGGCCCGGCCGGCCCTGCGCGCCTTCTTTCCCCATCCGGTCTGGCCAGGCGCGATCATCCCGAAGCGGGCTTTCGTCCACGGCCAGCACCTTTTCATCCTGGGCTGGGAGGGCCTGTTCGTCTGGAGCGTACAGGACCCGGCGCGGCCTTCGTTCGTAACCTTGTTCGCTTTCCAGAGGCCCGAGGCCGGGGTGGACATGGCCTTGGCCGGATCGTACCTGTATATCTCCGTGGGTCAGGCGGTTCTGGTTGTGAACATCGGTAGCCCTGAGCGGCCTTTCCTCGTTCGCCGTGTGACCATGCCGCAACGGATCGCTGGCCTGATGGCCGCAAAGGACCACCTCTTTGTGGAATTCGTGGATCCTTGGGAGATCAAGATCTATCGGATCGTTGGGGCGGGCGAGCTGCAGCCTGTGGGTTACCTTCGCACCCACCCTTATTCTGTGCGCTTGGGCACCTGTGTGGGCAACTATCTCCTCCTCGGCCTTCGGGGGATCACCGTGCTGGATATTTCTGATCCCGCGCGACCCCGGGAGGTTAGTAGCTATTCCCTGAACTTCGCCCCCGCGCGGATGGTGGCGCATGAGGGGCTGCTTTTCGCTGTGCTCTTCGAGATGGGGGTCGGCATGTTCGATCTTTCACATCTGCCCGAGATCCGCCCGCCCTGGACTGTGGCCAGCGCGCCCGGGTCCGCGACCTCCGTGGCGGTCCGTGGGGAGTACCTCTACGCCGGGTTCGGCGAAGGAGGGCTAGCTACGTTCCAGCTCCGCCGAAAGTGAGTCCCTAGGGCCGCCTAAGGCCGCGAAACCGGAGGCGACTCACCCATGTATAAGTAACAGGGGTGATTCGTTATGAGGCTCCTCATCTTGGGTGTGGTGATTTTGGCGAGCTGTGGGCTGGCTACGCCCACGGCCTGGCACACGGTGGAGCCCGCGCCGGCGGCCTCGGGCTGGCACAACTCCCCTGTGACCGTGGCCATTTATGCTTCAGGAGGAGAAAACTTGGTGGTGAAGTACCGCATAAATGGGTCCGGCCCCTTCGTCCAGGCCCCTCCCGTGATCCTCTCTTTTTCCACGGAGGGTATCCACACCCTCGAGTATTGGTGGGCCGAGGACGAGAGCGGCGAAAGCTCCCATGTCTTCGTCACCCTTAGGATCGACCTCAGCCCGCCCCGGATCACCGTGCGCGTCCCCGAGGACCGCAAGAAGTACCTTCTCCACGAAAAGGTTCTTGTGGACTGGTTTGCCTACGATCGGCTTTCCGGCCTGGAGTTCGTGGAGGCTTCCGCCCAGCCCGGGGAGCCCCTGGACACCACGGCCCTGGGCTATCAGACCTTCTTCGTCTTCGCCCGCGACCGTGCGGGCAACACCGCCCGGGTGGAAGTGGATTACCAGGTGATCTGCAAGCTCTTCCCCGTTTTTCCCACGAGCTTTTGGCTGGACAAGCTCCTTCCCCTGGAAGAGCAAGTCAGGATAGGCACCCTTCCCGTTCTTGCCCGCTATAAAGTGGGTGAGCCGATCCTCTTTGGTTTTCTCCTCAAGGACGCCCACGACCAGCCCGTGGCCCATGCTCGGCCGAACGTGCTCGTCACCGAGGTGCGGTTCACCGAGGAGGGCGAGCGGCACACCATTTGGGACTGGGTGCTTGTTCCCTTCGATTCGGAGAAAGGCTTCTATTTCCTCGCGTACTCAACCGAAAAGAGAGGACCAGGGGTTTACGATCTTTGGCTTGGGTTCGGCGACGGACAGAGCACAAGGATCCGGGTGGAAATTCTGGCGAAAGAGTAGGAGGTGGCCATGAGGGGTGGTTTTTTGGCATTTGGAGTCCTTGGGTTCTGGTTTTTGGGGTTAGCCTCCTCCATCATCACCTTGAATCCCCCTCCGAATGCGTACGGATGGAACAATACGCCGGTTTTGGTGGAGATCACTGCGACGACCCCACCGATTTACTATCGCGTAAACGGCGGGCCAGTGATAACCGTCCCTTCCGCGTCCGTGTCGTTCCTTCTCTCCTCAGAAGGGATTCACGTGGTCGAATACCGGGACGCTGCCGAAGCAGAATTCAACCGAGCGACGGTCCGTATCGATCTCACCCCGCCCACGGTGATCCTTCGGATTCCTGAGCCCGGCGGGCGTTACTTTTTGCACCAGCCTGTCCCCGTGGATTGGTGGGTTTTTGACAACCTTTCCGGGATCGCCCGGGTGGAGGCGCCGGCTATGCCCGGCGAGCTTTTGGACACCCGCTCGCCCGGTCAAAACCGGTTTGTCGTCGTTGCGCAAGACCGGGCCGGAAACGAGGCCAGAGCCGCTGCGGGCTATTACGTACTTTTCATCCTCGAGGCTGTCCAGCCCAGTGGCTTTTATTTGGACCGCGTTCTTCCTCCGGAGGAACAGGCAAAGGTGGGCCGCGGGGTGCTACGGGCTCGTTACCCTCTGGGCTCGGATATCCTCATCGCGTTTGCGCTCAAGGACTTCTACGGCCGCCCCTATGCGCGGGCCTTTCCCGAGCTCACCGTGCTGCGCGTGGAAATCACGGAAGAGGACGAGCGACTTCCCCTGCGCGCTTGGATGCGCATCCCCTTTGACGAAGAGAAGGGCTTTTACTTCCTCCCTTACTCCACCAAGGACCATCAGCTCGGCTTTTATGAACTACAGATCTACTTCGGCGATGGGCAGCTAGAGAGGATCCGCGTGGAGCTAATTCCACCGGAATAAGAGGAAGAAGCGTCCCGCGCATGTGTGCCCTCTCCTAGTGGAGAGGGCTTTTTCTTTCGAAAGCTAGGGCCCTGCCTGGAGAAGGGGAAGTGTTCCGGAACCTTTGGGGAGGGTCACGGGAAGTTACACTCTTGGCGTGGACATCGCGGCCATTCGAGAGCGGTGTGAGGAGATCCTGCGCCGGGTTCCACCGGGAGTAACGGTATTGGCCGC
>CAZQXP010000067.1:0-4925 GCA_964597525.1 uncultured Thermotogaceae bacterium
GCCGGGAAGATGGCGACGCAAAAGGGCTTCTTCCTCCCCAGGAAGGGCGAAGGGCTCAGGCCGCGGGATCTTTCTCATAAGGAGACGAAAGGGAAAACGGCGGGAGAGCTCGTACCAACTCAAAACAAGCTCGTTGTAGCGGTTTTTCCTAACATCCAGCTCTTCATCAGCTTCGGCTAAATGGTTCTGCGCAACTTTTACACGCTCCTCGCGCTCGCGGGGAAGAGCCCGATAGATTCCGCGCAGGACCGCTTCCACCCTATCATGGGCTTCCGCAAGCTCCCGCGGATTTGCGCTAGAGCGCCGCAATACTTCTACGGCCTCGCGCAGTTTATGCTCCCCTTCGGAAACATAACCCGAAGCCCGAAGAGCGGAAGCGAGCTCCTCCAGGGCCGAAACCCGCAGGGCCATGGCTTGAGAAACTTCCTGCCAGGCGCGGGCAAGTTCCTCTTGCATTCGGGAAATTTTGCGTTTGGCGCGAAGGAAGGAGAAAAGGAAGGCGCCCACGACGATGACCGCGGCAGCGATGACCAGCTCTACCATGCTCTTCCGCCGCCTCCGCCCATTCCGCCGCCGGAAAAGCCGCGGCCGCCAAAACCTGAGCCGCCAGTCCAGCCCCCAAAGCCCCGCGCCGCTGTGCGGGGCACGGCCGTGGCCGCGGCGTGGCTAAGCTGATGGAAAAGGATAAGGCGCGCAGGGAAAACCGTGGGAACCCAGGGCCCGCGCCCCTCATACCAGCTCGGCGGCGCGGTCAGCACTCCCGCGAACTTCTCGACCCAAAGATCACTTAGCCCCAAAGCTACTGCGTAGGGAAGGAGCTCCTCGAAATGCTTTTCTTTCGCGGCGAATTCCAGGCGGTCCACCTCTGCCCGGCGGATGTACTCCGAAAGGCCCAGCACCCAGCGCAGGGCTTCGATCCCTTTCGATGTTTTTCGGGGCATGTAGGGCGCAAAAAGGAAGACGATGCCACCGGAAACCATCACCGCTACCCCAAGATAAACGTTGCGGAAAAGGAAAAGGAGGATTAGGCCCAAAACGGCGATACCAATGGCCAAGGCGCGCCAAAAAGAGCGCACGTTCTCAGGGTTCGCCCGATAAAAACCTTTGTCCACCAGGCTCAGGAAGAGCTTTGCCCTAAGTCCCGGAATCTTCTCGTAAAGCCTGTATTTGAGCTCACCAAAGGTAGGGCCATCTTTCCTCCCGCCGCTGAGAAGCGCTTCCCGCAAGGCTTCCTCGTAAGGGGTCAATTCTTTCTCGCCTTTTTGGGGCACAAGCCGAAAATCCCGTTCTTCATCGCGGATTTTGAGCCAGCCTTTCGTGGCCAAGGAAAGGATTCCCGCGGTGAAGTCCTGGGGATCGAAGCGGTCGTCCACGAGGACGCCGGCCTCCGCCGGCCCAATCCCGGGTGGCGGGGTGAATTCCGGAGCGACAGTGCCCACCTGCGGGTCCCTTCCCCACCGCCACCAGATGAGGGTCATCCCCAAAAGCACAAAAAGCGGGATGGCCGCGTAGACGTTGTCCTCCAAAAACCAAAGAACCTGTTGGCCCAGACCGGGAAGGGAAATGTAGTTCTTGGGAACCCGTACGGCCACGGTAATCCCTTCACCGGGCCGGAGGTTTTGCGCCTCTCCCCAAAGCTTTTCCCCTTCCCAGGAAAGCGTAAAAGGAAAAGTGCTTCCATAGGGCCCCTGATAGCCCACGAATCGCATAGCTTCCGGGGGGATCTCCGGAGGCAAAAAGATCTCCACCCGGGCACGGCGGATGGGCATGGTCCATTCCGTGCCGATGGCGTTCCAGTAAAGCTCAACCTCATCTCCGTAGCGGACGAGGGCCCGAAAAACGCGGTAGCGCAAGGTGTAGGAGACAAGACCCCGCACCAAAACGCTGGGATCCCCGATTTTCACCACAAAATTTCCGTCCTCCCGATAGGTTTCGTAAACCGCGGGCCTTTCATCCTGAAGGACATCCAGAAGATCGAGCCGAAGGCGGTAGCGCTCACCCGTGGGAAGGCGGTAGGAAACAGGAATTTCCCGGATGATCCCGTGCCGGGGAAGATCGAAAAAGACCGCGATTTTCTCCGTTACCTCAAGGCTCGCATCGCTTCCGACTCTAAGGCCGACGTAGAAATCCCGGATCTCCTGGGCGGCCCCAAGGAAAGGGAGGGCCAAAAGAAGAAGGAGAAACTTCCTCATCGGGAGAAGCTCACCTTCGGAGGCTCGGCGAGGGCCTCATCGGGAAGCATGTAGAAATCTCGGCCCTGGATGCGGAAAAGCTGGGCCACCAAGTTCTGGGGAAAGACCTTGATCGCGGAGTTCAAATCCCGCACGACTGCGTTGTAGTAGCGGCGGGACCGAGCAAGTTCTTCCTCGATCCCTTCCAAAGAGCGCTGGAGGGCGATGAAGTTCTCGTTGGCCTTAAGGTTTGGATAGTTTTCCACCACAGCAAACAAAGTTTTCAGGGTTTCCCGAAGGGCGTTGTCCGCTTCGGCCTGCTCACGCGGGGTTTTCGCCCCAAGGGAGGCGGCCCGGGCCTGGGCAATTTTCTCAAAAATCTCCCGCTCGTGTCCCGCGTAGCCCTTCACCGTCTCCACAAGGTTCGGGATGAGATCCGCCCGCTTGCGCAGAAGGGTATCAATCGCCCGCCAAGCCTCTTCGGCGCGGATCTGAAGCCGCACAAGCTTGTTGTACGTAAGCGCAACCCAAAGGAAAAGCACGGCCACAACGCCAAGCACAATCCACCCGATCATCGTGCCTCCTTAGGCTCTCATTCTACGGAAAATCCGGTAAATTCGCAGAGGAGGTGGCGATGGAGATCTATTTGGACACAGCGAAGGTGGAGGAGATTCGGGAGTTCGCTTGGCTCATTGATGGTGTGACCACCAACCCCACCCTCATGGCCCAGGCCGGGAAGCCCTTCCGCGAGACCCTGAGGGAGATCTGCTCGATCGTGCGCGGGCCGGTTTCCGCGGAGGTGGTGGCCCAGGATGCCGAGGGCATGGTCCGCGAGGCTCAGGAATTGGCAAAAATCGCGGACAACATCGTGATCAAGATCCCGCTCACGGTGGAGGGGCTCAAAGCCGTGAAAATGCTCAAGCCCTTGGGAATCAAGACCAACGTAACCTTGGTTTTCTCCGCACCGCAGGCCCTTTTGGCAGCGAAATGCGGGGCGGATTATGTTTCGCCCTTTGTGGGCCGCATCGATGACCACGGCGGCGATGGAATGAGCGTGGTGGCCGAAATCCTTCAGATCTTTCGGAATTACGGGTTCGCTACGAAAGTCATCGTAGCGAGCATCCGGCATCCCGGACACGTGGTGGCTGCCGCCACTTTGGGCGCGCCCATCGCTACCGTGCCCTATGCTGTGCTCAAGAGGCTTTTCTCCCACCCTCTCACCGACCAGGGGATCGCCCGTTTCTTGGCGGACTGGGAGAAAGTCCCCCGCTAGGGTACGTAATAAAGGGGTTGGCGGAAAAGCTCCACCCACTCCTCCCAATATGCGGGAAGCGTGTCCCACTCATTGGGTGGGGTGTCATCGGTGCAGTGGACGAAACCGATACCCTGGGCGCGGCGCAGTACCTCCTGGGCTTCCGCTAGCGTAGAAACGCCCCAAATAAGGATGGCAAAGCGGTCAGGAGGATAGCGGCCCACGTACGCGGGAAACGCGTGGTTGAGAAAGTTCGCGTAGTTGTCGTCATAGATGACAATCACATCCCCCACGCCTTGGGTCAGATAATCCTCGGCGATGGAGGTGCCCGGGTTGAGCACCACCCAGCGAAAACCCTTACTTTTGGCGTAGTTAAAGAGGTCTCGGTAATAGGAAAGCCAGGCGGCGGAGGAGTTCACGCCATCAAAAAATATCCCCGAAAGCCCTAGGGGCTGGAAATGTTCGGCGTAAATATCCACTTCGGCTTTCACGTCATCCATGGGCTTGGCGCCATAGTTTGTCCAGACGTAGCCGAGCATGGTGATGCCGGCATCGCGCAGATCCGAAAGCCCACGGATGTAATCAGTGTTCGGGGGAGGGGTACCCGGGCCGCTTGCGGGGTTAATGATGGCCCAGATTTCCGCTTTCGCCGCAGCGGCCGCCACTTCATCCCATCGATAAAGATCGGAATCCCACCACATGGGATAGATGTAAAGCGGCAGCAAAATCTTTTTTCCCACCGGGTTAAACGTGGGCTCCCGGGGGATATAAAAACAGCCAACCAAAAAGAGACTGAGCACCAGCAAGCCCGCGCCGAAAAGGGTGCGCTTCATCCTCGCTCCTTTCACGTCATTATAGTTGAGCTCAGGACCAGCCGTGAAGAGGGAGGTTGGGATCCGGCGAAAGGGAAAGGGGATCGGAACGGCCAAGCTCACGGAAACGGTGGTAAGCACAAGCTGCCACTGTGGCGGCGTTATCGGTGCAAAGCTCCGGTGGGGGGAAGAAAACCTCCATCCCCCGGGCGGAGGCTCTTTCGGGAAACACTTGGCGGAGGCGGCGGTTGGCAGCCACCCCACCGGCAACGACGATGCGCTTAAATTGAAACCGCCGCGCCGCCCGCAGGGCCTTCTCCACCAAAACCTCCACCACCGCCTCTAAAAAGGAAGCGCAGAGATCAGGAAGCGGAGCTCCGGAATGATCCCGAAGCCAATAGACGGCGGCGGTTTTGAGGCCGGCAAAGCTCATATCAAGCCCGGCCTCCAGCATGGGCCTTGGGAAAGGAACGGCGTTGGGATCACCTTTTTGCGCGAGTTCGTCAATTTTGGGGCCGGCAGGATACGGAAGGCCCAAAAGCCGGCCAAATTTGTCCAGAGCTTCACCGGCCGCGTCGTCCCGGGTTCCGCCCAAAACCTTGTACTCGCCCCAGCGGGGCACGCCCACAAGGAGGGTATGCCCTCCGGAGACGATCAAACCTAAAAACGGCGGCTCCACTGGCGGCTCCA
>CAZQXP010000068.1:0-4789 GCA_964597525.1 uncultured Thermotogaceae bacterium
AAGAACAGGGTATCCTTTGGGCCGTACGAGAAAGGGGGTATATGCCGAGTTTGGAAATTCGACCGGGGATTGTTTGGGTAGGGGTGAACGATCGTACCACCGATCTCTTCGAAGGGCTTTGGCCTCTCCCCCATGGGGTGAGCTACAACGCGTACCTCGTGGTGGGAAAAAAGGTGGCCCTTATCGATGCCGTGAAAAACCACTATGCCGAGGAAATGCTCGACAACATCGCCCAAGTTGTGGATCCCGCGAGGATCGACTATCTCGTAGTGAACCACATGGAGCCCGACCATTCCGGAGCGCTTCCCCTTTTGCGCAGGATGGCGCCGCAGGCGGAAATTTTGGCCACCCCTTCGGCCCTTCCTATGCTTGCGCGCTTTTATGGGCTTCGGGAGAGTGTGCGGGCTCTCGGAGACGGCGAGACGTTGGACCTCGGCGGGAAAATTCTCTCCTTCCACCATATCCCCTTTGTGCATTGGCCGGAAACCATGGCCACGTATGAAGCTACGGAAAAGGTGCTTTTTTCCTGCGATGCCTTCGGCGGCTTTCGTACTCTTGATGGAGCCATTTTCGCGGACGAGGCGGACTCCCGCCTCTATGAGGACGAGGTCCTTCGCTATTTCTCCAACATCGTGGGCATGCAAAGCCAAGCGGTTTTGCGGGCGATCGAGAAACTAAGGGCTCTTCCCATCGAAGTGATCGCCCCTGCCCACGGTCTCATTTGGCGGAAAGATGTCCAAAAGATCGTCGAACTTTATGAGCGGTGGGCGAGAATGGAAGGCGAGGCTGGCGTCATCGTGGTCTTCGGATCCATGTACGGAGAAACGCGGAAAGCCGCGGAGGCCGTGGCCCAGGGCGTTCATGAAGCGGGCCTTCCCGTGCGGGTTTTGGACGCAAGCCGTGTTCACGAAAGCTTCATCGTGCGCGATGCCTGGCGCTTCCGCGGCCTCGTTTTGGGAACACCCACCTACGATACTGGGATTTTCCCGCCCATCGAGCAGGCCCTTCGCCTGTTGGAGCGGAAGCGTCTCAAAAATCGCGTCGTGGGCCTGTTCGGGTCCTACGGATGGAAGGGCGGGGCGGTGAGTAAACTTGCGGAAAAAGTTGGGCAACTGGGCTGGGAGCTCGTAGACACGGTGGAATTCCCCGGAGCTCCGGATTCCTCCGACTTGGAAAGGCTTCGGGAATTGGGGCGAAAAGTGGCCGAGGCCGTCGCACAAAAATCGCGCTAGAATGGAAGGGGGCAAGGTGCCGAAGAGACTCGCGGTGGTGGATTCCGAGCGCTGTGTGGATTGCCTTCTTTGCGCTTTGGCCTGTTCCCGCCGCTTTGGGGAAGGAGGCCTAGCCCGTTCCGCCATCGCCGTGCGCTCGGTAGGTGGTGTGGAACGCGGTTTTGTTGTAATCGTGTGTCGGGCCTGCCCGGACCCTCCCTGCGCGGCTTCTTGTCCGGTGGGCGCCATCACCAAGGCCCCGGTAGGCGTGCGCGTTCACTACGACCGGTGCATTGGCTGCAGGACTTGCGTTCTTTCCTGCCCCTTCGGCGCCGTCCATTGGGATGAGGAGAACAACAAACCCGTGATTTGTGTCCATTGCGGGCTTTGCGCCTCCTTCTGCCCCCACGGAGTGCTAGCTCTCGAGGAGGTCAGCAGTGGATAAATATTTGCCCCGCATCCTGCGGGTGGACCTCACCCGCAAAAAATCCTGGGTGGAAGAGCGCCCGGATCTATTCGAAAAAAGAATCGGCGGAGCAGGTGTCGCCATCGAGCTTCTGCATGAGGTTTGTCCGAAGGGGGTGGATCCCCTCTCACCGGAAAACCCCATCATCATCGCCGTAGGCCCGCTAAATCCCCTTTTTCCTCTCGCCTCCAAGGCTGTGGCCATGTTCAAATCCCCCCATACGGGGAACCTCGGGGAGTCACACTGCGGGGGAAGGGTAGCCTTGGCTCTGCGGCTTGCAGGCTTTGGGGCTCTGGTCATCCAAGGCCGAAGCGAAGTCCCCGTTTATTTGGCCATCCACCACGGCCGGGTGCAGTTCCGGGATGCCCGGGCCCTCTGGGGATTGTCCTCCTCCCTTACGGTGGGAAGGGTGCTGCGGGAGATCGAGCCCGGATCCGGCGCGCGCACGATCCTCCGCATTGGAAAAGCTGGGGAGAACCTCGTGAGCTACGCTACGGTGATTGCCGAAACCTATCGCCACTTCGGCCGCCTCGGCTTGGGCGCAGTTTTTGGAAGCAAAAAGCTTAAGGCCGTAGTGATTTCCGGTACTGGCACGATTCCGATTCCCCAGCCTGCCCACTACCAAAAGCTTTATCGAGAACTTTGGGAGAAGGCCGCGCGCTCGGAGCTCATGAAGAAGTACCACGATCTTGGGACCTCCCAGAACATCCGGCCCCTCCACATGATTTCTGCCCTTCCTGTGCGGAACCTTTTGGCCGCCCGCTACGAAGAGGAACCCCCGTTTACCGGGGAGCGTCTTGCCGAAAATTTCCTCGGCCGCAGGTTGGCCTGTTCCGCTTGCCCGGTGGCCTGCATCCATTTGGCCCTTCTGCGGGAACCCCACCCCGTTGAGCCCTATTTTTACAAAACCACCTTCGTCTCCTACGACCACGAACCCCTTTATGCCCTGGGAAGCATGCTTGGTGTCCGGGAAACCGAAGGGGTGCTCAAGCTCATCGACGCCGCGGAGATCTTCGGTTTGGATGCCATAAGCACGGGAGTGGTCCTGGCCTGGGCCACGGAAGCCTTCTCCCGCGGGCGCATCGGTGAGGCGGAAACCGAGGGGCTTCGGCCTGCCTGGGGTGAAGTCAACGTGTATCTGGAGATGATCCGCCGGATTGCCGAGCGCCGCGGCGATTTTTACCGGGTGTTGGGAGAAGGCGTACGGAAGGCCGCGGAACGCTACGGCGGTGGGGAATTCGCCCTCCATTTTGGGGGAAACGAAATGCCCGGCTACCACACCGGACCGGGTGCCCTCCTCACCTATCTTTCCGGAAGCCGCCACTCCCACTTGGACTCCGCGGGGTACGCCCTGGATCAGGAGCTCCTTGCCCAAGGGAAAACCCTCTCCCCTCAAGAGATGGCGCAGCGACTCTTTCGGGAAGAGGCACGCCGTCAAATCCTCTCCTCGCTCGTGGTGTGCTTTTTTGCTCGAAACCTCTACGATGGAGAAACGATTTCCGCGGCTTTAAGAACGATGGGAATGGAATTTTCGCCCGAAGACCTGGAAAAATTGGGGATGGAAATCCTGCGGAGAAAATTCGCGTTCAAGGTCCGGGAAGGCTTTTCCCTGGAGAATTTGTCGATTCCCAAACGGGCGCTGGAGACGCCCACGCCCTTTGGCCAACTTTCGGAGGGGTTCCTCCGCGAAGCCCTTCGGGAAATGGAGAAAATCCTAAGGGGGCACGATGGGGTGGAAGGAGCATCTTAGGCGAGAGTTTTTCGAGGCGGACCGGGAGTTTGTGGAGGAGCATTTGCCTTTGGGCTCGGTGGACCAGGCCGCCTTCGGCCTCATTGCCGATGCCACACGGTACATCCTTGTGGAAGAAGGAGGGGAAATCCACATTCGGCCGGATGTGGCTGCGCTCTCCGAAGTTTTGCGCTCCTTGGCCCAAGGGGGCCGCGGCGTTTCTCGAAAGGATGCGGAGGCGGCGGTGCAGAAATTTGCGGCCCTTTGGGAGGCGAAAGCCCGGGCCCGAGGAACCTGGGAGGAAGCGGTGCGCATGGCCCGGGAATCCGGAGAAATTCAGACCTTCTCTCCTAAGCCCCGACGGCGGTTTTGGCCGTGGCGGAGGTGAGGATGCCGGAGATAGAACTCCGCGGGCTCACCAAGCGCTTCGGATCCGTGGTGGCGGTGGACGGGCTTTCCGCCCGCATTTTTGATCGGGAATTTTTCGTGGTGGTGGGACCCACGGCCTGCGGAAAAACCACGCTTCTGCGCCTCGTCGCCGGCCTTCTTCGGCCGGACCAAGGGGAAATCCTCTTCGATGGGGTGCGGATGAACGAGGTTCCGCCGGATCGCCGCGGCGTGCGCATGGTTTTCCAAGGCCAGGACTACGCCCTCTACCCCCACCTGGAGATCTACCATCCAAAGCGCTGGTCCAACCTCTCCTTTCCCCTCAAACTCCGCAAGGAAAAGGCGCCGGGGATTGCGGAGAGGGTAGGGAAAGTGGTGCGGAGACTCGGGATCACCCAAGAACTTTTTTCCCGAAAGCCCCACGAGCTTTCCGAAGGGCAAAAACAAAGGGTGGCGTTGGGCCGGGCGGCTGTGCTTCCTCCCAAAGTCTTCCTTTTGGACGAACCCCTTTCCCATCTCGACCCGCCGGCAAGAAGCAAAGCCCGCGAGGAAATACGCCGCCTCCACGCGGAGTTGGGCGCCACCACCATCTATGTGACCCATGACCTCGCTGAGGCCTTTCTTCTGGGAGACCGCGTGGCGGTGATGCGGGATGGCCGATTCCTTCAGGTGGGAACTCCCCGGGAGATCCGGGATCATCCGGCAAACGCCTTCGTCGCGGAATTTGTTCGCGCGTACGAAGAGGGACTGAAACGGGCTTTTGGGCTGTAAAAGTTCGAGGTGCCCGGAAAGCCCATCACGGAATAACCGGCAACCCTCAAGGGGTTGAACCAGCGTGCCGACATTCTGGAAGAGTCGAGAGTAAGGAGCTCGAGGTACACGTGGGGTTGCCTTGGTGGCTCTCTTTGGGACGCTTAGCTCGATGAAAGTGGCCGTCCTTTGCGGCGGAACCTCCGCGGAGCGGGAAGTTTCCCTGCGTTCGGGTCGCAACGTGCA
>CAZQXP010000069.1:0-4737 GCA_964597525.1 uncultured Thermotogaceae bacterium
ATCTCCCCCTCGAGCGAGACCCTAACCGTTTTCCCCGGGCAGGCCCGGGGCCTCACCACCCCTTCCGGGGTCCTCTGGCTCGATAACACGGGAACGTCCCTCGGCGCCACCCAAGAGGTTTTTCTCACCTTGACGGGCGCTTCTTCGGGCGCAGCTTGGAAGATCACCTTTGAGCCGATTTTCCCTGGCCGTGTGGACGGCTGGATCGAAAGCCCTTCCATGGGGTACTTCCTCGAGGGCGACGGCCAAATGACCATTGCCGAGCCGGGGAACGCCGAGCGGGTGATCACCGTGGGCGCATACGTCACAAAAATTTCCTGGAATTCCCAGGCCGGCTTTTTCCGCGCCGAGGGCTATGAGCTTTACAACCTTGCGCCCTTTTCCTCCCGGGGGCCTACCCGGGATGGCCGCCTGAAACCGGAAATTGCTGCGCCCGGAGCATGGATCGCTTCCGCCCGCTCCCGCGACGCTCAGGTTTCCCCTTGGTATGGCCTTCCGGACGGCTTGAACATGATGCTTGCGGGAACGAGCATGTCCGCTCCTCATGTGGCCGGAGCCTGTGCCCTCCTTCTTTCCCTGCGGCCAAGCCTTTCCTGGTCGGAGATCCTCGCTGCCCTGCGCGCGGGCGCCCGGGTGGATTCCTTCGTGGGCTCGATACCCAACACGAGTTGGGGATTCGGTAAGCTCGATCTGCCGAAGACCTGGGCCGCCCTTCAGCCCCCCTCCCCGGTACAAAAGCCAGGGCTCTTTCTCCTTACCAATCCCGTGAGTTTTTCCGCGCACTTCCGTTGCCAAATCCCGGAGAATGCGCAGTGGGCGGAGCTCAGGATCTACGATCTTTTGGGAAGACTTGTGTGGCGGGAAATCCTTTCCCTTACGACGGAAACGGTGCGCTGGGATCTTCTTTCCCTTTCGGGATTCCGAGTGTCAAGCGGACTGTATTTGGCACTTCTTGTGACCGATCAGGGAGCCTCCGACCCCGTTCGCGTGGTGGTGAACCGATGAGAACCATGAAAAATGAGCAACCCGTCTCCCCAAGGAGAGGGAGATCCACGGCTCAGGGCGGCTTCGGGCAGTTCCAGGGCATGCTTTTTCTCACAACTTTTCTGATCTTTGGGCTCGTGGGATTCGCTGGATCCCTGGAAATTCCCTTTGCCCTTGGTCGTTCCGCACGCAGTTTTGCCCTCTTCGGAGTGGATTTGGCTTTACCGGATGCCACGGGTAATCCCGGGGCCCTGGCCTTCTTCCCTAAGTGGAGCATCTTTTCCACCTATGCGCGGCCCTTTGGCGTTGTGCACGTGTGGACCCTGTCCTTGGGCGGCCCTGGCCTTTCGGCGGATGTTGTGCTGCTCGATGCTGGGGAGATCGGGCCCGATGTGCGCTACCGGGTTTGGGCTTTTCAAGGGGCGGGAGCGTTGCGCTTGGGCTCACTGGGATTCGGTGGACGCCTGCGCTTTCTGCGGCCGACCGATCCGGAAGGGTCGTTCGGCTTGGCCGTGGATGCGGGTGTTTTCTGGCAGGGCCCAGTGTACGCGGGTTTTGTTTCCGAAGCGATATTCGCGGAATTCCCTGGCGAGCCCTGGCCGCCGAGCTTCTCCTTCGCTTTGGCCTGGCCTCTCGAGTTTTCGGGCTTTTCCGTCATGTTGGGCGCGGCCTTTCTGGATTTTCCTGTCCTGCCCACCTGGGCCTTTGGGGCGGAAGCCCGCTTTGGTCCCCTTTCTTTGCGCGGCGGCCTCCATGGGGTGAGTCTGAACCTCGGCGGCGGGCTCGAGTTTCCCCCTTTTTCCTTGGACTGGGTTTTCACCCTCCACCCTGACCTTCCCCTAAGCTTTCGCGTATCCTTTGCCTTGGAATGGCCATGAGGATCTTTCTAGCCCTGATTTTTATGGGTTTTGCCGCGGGATGGGCCCAAGATCAAACCCAGTCCTTCACTATCCACGTCACGGGTCAAAAAACCTGGGGCATCCAGATGGGCTTTGGTGATCCCACCCTTCTTTCCCTGGAGGGACTTTCGGCCGGCCAGCTCACCCTCACCCAGTCCCTTTGGGCGCAAATCGAGGGCACAGTCTTGGACTTCCTCAAGGTCCGCGCGAGTTTCAACGACCAGCTTGGCCCGGGCTTCCAGGATTTCCTGGTAATCTTGGACCGCAAGCCCTGGTATGCGGAGCTTGGCCGCTTCGTGGTGGGCGGGGAGGGCGACGCGTTAGGTGTTTACAACAAGCGGGTTTTAGGGGCCAAAGTCCAGGTCGCCAAAGAGGAAATCCGCCTTGGCGTCCTTTTGGCTCGCCTCGAGGGGGTTTCGGAGTCCCTCATCTTCCGGGGCGCCACCGCCCATCGGGAGCTCACCTTCTTTTTTGATGATCCCGATCGGCCCTGGCTTCCCGCTCCCTACACGATTTCCGTAGAAGGCCTTTTTTATTTCCCGTTACGTCTTCCCTTCATTGAGGGTTTCTCCCTGCCCAAGGTTTCTTTCCGCATTGGCCCAGATTTCCAAAAATTCCTTGCGGACTGGGGCCTTGATTACCTCTGGGAGACCGCGGAGAAAAATTCCTCTTGGACCTTGCCTTCGGGCGCTTATCTGGTGATCCAAGACGAGGGCGACGTCCTCCTTTTGCGTACCGAGCCCAAGACGCTACTTAGGAATCGGGTACTCGACCTCATTGATCTTTACAACGCCGCCCAAGGATTAAGCGGTTCGAACAAAAAGTCCTATCCCTTCATCCTCGATAGCGAGCTCGAGGCCGCCTTCCTTTCCCATCTTGCGCGCTTTGCCGACCTTGAAGTGGATAGCGAGCTTTATCCCTTGGAACAGGCGGAAAGGCGCCGCTACTTGCACTTGGGTGAGATTGGAATCCAAGAGGATTCTCTTCAAGTGGAGGTGCGGCTTCCGGGCGAGGTGGAGTTCCTTCCCCTTACGGATCCCGCCCTTTCCGCATATTCGGTGCGCCTCTTTGGGGAAAAGGGCGTTTTGCGCCTGGATTTTCCGGCAGAGTTTTTCCGCTCCGGAGCGGCCCTCCGGGTGAGCTTCGACTATAGCCGCGAGGGATCCACCTTTTTCCTCGGCCTTTCCCTTATCCCCGGATCCGAACGGGTTTACCTCAATGGGGGGCTTCTGAAAAAGGATCAGGATTACTCCATTGACTATGAAGCAGGCATCCTCACGCTTTTTGTGACTTTGGGACCTCAGGACGAGCTGCGGGTGGACTTTGAGCGCCAGCGCGGTGGCCTTGGCGTTCCCACCGAGTACGAGCGCTATTTCCTCGGCGCAAGCCTAAGTTTGGGACCGGGAAGCCTTGGGGTTTGGCAAGCTACGGATGTGGGACAGCCTACCCCCGCTTCCCGCACCATGCCCAATACCCATTCCCTTGGGGTTTTGTCGTGGGGAGGATCCTTGGGCGCTTGGCAATATACCCTTCGCTTGGGATTTTCCCACAACGTCTTCCCCCTTGATGACAACGAGCGCCTTCCGGAAAGAAATAAGATCAACGCCATAACCTCTGTACGCACCGCCGATGGCGAAGCCCTGGTCTTCGCTCACCAAAACGGGATCACGGTTTACCGGGCAGGGAGCTTTTCCTCCTATGGCCCAGCTGAAGGGATGGCGGGAAGGGCGGCGTTGGCTTTGCTTCCCCTTCCCCAGAAACTCCTCATCGGCACGGATTCCGGTTTAACCATTGTGGACCTTTCCGAGCCGGGAGCGTTCGATCGCGTGCGCAGCTGGACCCGTCTTTATCCTGATGACTGGAACAAGAATCGCCTCGAAAAATTTGCGGGAAAGAAGGTGGTGGCCTTTGCCTTCGATGGAAGTCGGGTTTTCATGGCCACCGATGCAGAATTAATCGTTTTTTCACCGCAAGAGCTTGCGAACCCCAAGGAATGGCAGCGCTTTGCACTTCCCGAAGGAACGGCCACAACCCTCCTTTGGGCGGACTCCCTCTATTTGGGCACGAAAGACGGCCTTTTCCGCCTCGTCGAAGGAAATTGGGAAAGGATAGCCGGCGTATCCGGGCCAATCCACGGCCTTCTCTTTCGTGGGGGCGAGCTCCTCGTTGCTAACGATGAAGGAATACGGGTTCTCCGAGGAGGCGTGGGCTCTGGGTGGATCGCGTACGGAAGCCCCATAAGAGCCCTGGCTTTTTGGCAGGATTTTGTGTGGTATGTAACGCCGGAGGGAATTTATCGAGAAGGTGAGCTCGTCCTTTCCGGCGAGTTCACGGTTCTTGGTGTAGGGTTCAATGCCCTTTGGGCTGGGACCAGAGCCGATTCCGATTACCGTTTGGATCTTTGGCGAATCGACCCAGATAGGGCCAGGTTTTCCCAAACCCAGACGAAAATCGATGGTCGGGATCTGGGCCAGTTCCTTGATCCTCCCGCGGAAGAGCGCACGCGCGCAGGCCCCAGCGTCTCTCTTTCCTTGCGGCGCAAGCTCAACACCTGGGATTTGGACGTTTCCTTGTACTCCCAATTTCCCGGATACGAGGAAATCGGTAGCTCTAAGCGATCGGATGCCCATGGGCTGAGCTTTTCCGCCGTATACAAGGCCGGCGGACCGCTTTCCGCAAGTATCCGGGGTCGGGCGGATCTTTCGGAAATCACGGCGAACCCTACCTTGCGGCTAAGCGGCGGCATCGAGGGAGCGTGGAAAGGACCGATCTCTTTGAACTTTTCCCTGAGGCCCACTTTGAGCCAGGCCAGGCTTTCCTTGGATTTCGGGACGGGTCTGCGCGCGGATGGGAA
>CAZQXP010000070.1:0-4723 GCA_964597525.1 uncultured Thermotogaceae bacterium
CTGGCGCAGGGTCTCCCGCACCATGCGCTCAATCACATCCTTGGGAATTCCTTCAGACTTTTTTGCCCGAATTTCAATCACGAGCTCCAAATCGTCGCTTTGCTTCTGCAGAGGCACGATGACGCCGCGATAGACATCGGTGATCTTCTGCCAGGGCACCTTGGCCCTAAGCCGATAGGTGGTCTTCGGCCTCTCCACAGGGGTGGGCTTCGGCTCAACTTTAGTTGGCTCCGCTTTCGGTGCCGCCGGCGGGGCCACGACCTCTTCCTTTGCGGGAACTGCGCTTGGGGGCAAAAGCCAGGCCTCGTCCAGATAAGCGTCCGGGATGTCCTCCCGGAAATAAATTCGCCCCTCCACCTCTACACCCACCAAGCCCTCGCGCACTGCACGCCTAATCGCCTCCCGCACAGCCCTTTGGGAAACGATTGGCATCTTGGGGGTGCTGAGAAACAATGCCCATACCTCTTTGTAGGATTTTCGCTCCGTAATCGGAGCAAGACGCAAGAAGTTCTCCGGTGAGAGTTCATCTGTAAGCCGGTTTGCGGAACGCAGGTGTTCGATAACCATCGAGGCCAAGGTGAGACCAGGCCTGGCATAGACGGAAAGGGATATCCACTCGGGCTTTTCAGGCCCGTAAAGTGCCAAATGCCGCCATGCGCGCACCACCCCATCCGGGACCTCGCCCTCCATGGCTCTGAGCTCGCGCTTGAGCCTCTCTTGGTCCTCCTCCGCAAGCTCGGCGGAAAAGCGCTTCTGTACATCGCGCAAGGCAAGGAGCCTCCTCACCTTGTTCCGCAACCCAAAGAGCTCCTCCCGGTCAGGAGCCAGGACCAAAAGCGCACCAGGGCACGTCCGCATCCCCGCTCCCGCTTTATTGAACAGCGTTGACACAAATTCCTCCGTGGTTTTCGCGCCAAACGGAAATTCCGGGGAAAGAACCACAAGGACGTGGTGATCCCGCTGTTCGGGAACCTTCTCCGGTGAATCCGGCCAAAGCTCGCTTCCCAAAAGCGGTGACTCGTGTCCCACCTTTTTCTCCAGGGCCTTGCGAATTTCTTCGCGAATGGCTTCATCGCTTATCGTCTCCTGGGCCTCAGCGATGGCGCGGTTGAGGTTGAGCTCCGTGGAGAAGAAATAACGGTTGTCGCGCTTATGCAGGTAAAAGAGGCTTTCTTCCAACTTCTGCAGGGCGTCGCCCACGGCGGTGGTCGGTAAGTCCGGAACCAAAATGCCCAAGCGCAGGCGGGATGCGGGAACTCCTCGCTCCACCTTTTGCGCTCCTGAAAAGGAGTGGAGGAAGATGCACGTGGCCAAGCCCTCGGCAAGGTGGAGGTCCCTCAGCTCTTCGGGCATCCGGCGATCAATGTGCCGCGCAATTTCCCGGCCGCCAGCAATGTCGCAAGCCAGCACAGATTCGTATTCTTGCCCAATGCAGGAGAGGAGGCTTTGCCGGACCTCCCTATGGCCCAGCGGCACATCGCTCAGCCGAATGAGCGGGCTTGGAATTTTATTTTTCCAGGCCTCCTGCACGACCAAGGCCAAAAATCGCAGCACGCCCCGGGTCCTTTGGAATTGTGAAAAAGATCCCCACTGGTTGTAGAGCACATCGATAAGCTCGGGGTGGAACGGATAGGCTCGGAGAATCTTCTGGCGGTACTTCGGATCCGCGGCCTCGTCGGGGAGGCTCGCGGCCTGGTTCTGGTAGAGTTTGAAGAACTCCTCGGCGACGGCCTCGTGGATTTCGAGATCGCCCACATCCTCGAAGAGCCGGCGACGCACCACCTCGTAAATGTCCTCGCTTCCCACCGGCTCGAATTGGCGGTGCATCCGTCCCGCGATCTGTTTTAGGCTCTGTTGGATTCGCTCCCCTTCCTCGCCGTACGCCGTGCTCGTGGTAGTGGTGAGGACAAGAAGGCACTGAGGTAGTTCAGTTGCCAACTCCGTGAGCTCGTGGAGGAAGGTGAGCACCTGCGACTGATAGGCCCGTGCCGCCTCCTTGTTACCTCCAGCCAAAGCCTGCGGCTCCACAAGCCGACACAGGAACTCTGCGATTTCGTCAATGAGGATCAGCGTGGGCTCATCACCCAGCATTTCCCGAAGCTTGGTTTTACCCGGGGATTGGCGGCGTTCGTCATAGGATTTGATGAGCTCGTATTTCCCAAGCTTTTGCCCAAACAGCCCCCAGGGCGTGGGACCCTGGGGGTCGGCCTCGGTGCCCACAAAGGTGAGAACCCTTGCGGCCGGAATCCTCTCCAGCCCCACCTCTTCCAGGATGCCCTGGACCCAAGGGAGATCCGCAAGCTCGTTGCCGGAGGTGAAAAAGTGATAGAGGGCAATGAGGCTATGGGTCTTTCCTCCGCCGAAGGCCGTCTCCAGGTGCAGCACGCCGTTTCCGCCTTTTCCGGAAAGCCTTTTCAGGGCCTCAGAAATAAGGTTCCGAAGCCCAAGCGTCATGTAGGTATGCGAAAAGAACTCTTTGGCATTAACGTATTCCACGTCCCCGCGGCCAGCCACTACCTCGTCGAGTTTCGCCGCGAATCTGCTTGCTTCCGTTTTCCCTTCGCGGATGTCCCGATGGGGTGTGGCCACCTCCCACCACGCCTGGACCTTTTTCCCTGCCGGAATGGGTTTTAGCACTTTGGCTTCGCGCAAAAGGGCCCTGAGATTCACAAGAAAAAGCTCGGCTTCATCGGCATTGACGGTTGCTCCCGCATGGGAAGCGCGGTTGCGCAGATCCACCCAGCCTTTGACCATGTTCTCGTTGGCCAGGGTGGAGAGATTCAAGCCCAAATACTTTTGGCAAGCCTCTGCCAGATGGGCCTTGTAGAAAACGGCGACGAGTTCGCCCAAGGTCAGCTTTTCCAACGGCTTTCCTTTTCCGATCTCTTCCAAAGCGGCACTGACTTTTGCCGCCTCGGAAGCGGGAAGTTTAGGGAGGAGATTTTGGCAAAGTTCGCGCAGCAAAGCTTCAAGAATTTGGCCCCCTTGCTGCACCGCAGGTTTAAAGTACCCCCCTTCAAAGAAGCGCCACGCCTCAGTGAATTCCTTGCGCAAATCGGTCACCGCTCATCCCTCCCCGCCAACAATTCCCGACAAATCTTAAACACAAATTCTGCCTTCTCCAAAGCCTCACGAGCGTCTTCCGCAAAATACAGGGCCTCGGGTGGAGTGCCGGTATCGGGTTCACCGTAGAGGCTGGTTTCGCGCTCGTTGCGCAAGGCACGGGAGATCGAGGCAAGCTTGGGAATCACAGCGGCGAAATTTGGAGGAAATTTGGAAGCGTGTTCACGAAGCGAAGGGCCTACATCGTGCACCCGCGGCGGGTCCATACCCACAAACCGCAGCGCTGCTTTGAGCGCTAATTCCACAGCTTCCTGAGACCTACGGACAACCAAGTTCCACGCGCCTTTTTCCCGGTAAGCATGAGCTTCCGCAAGGATGAGTTCGGCACGGCGGAAATCCTGAAGGGCCCAATCCTTTTGGGTCATAGGGAAAGATCGATCACCTCGCCCGGCTTGTAATCGGGCTTGAGATCCCAGTACCAAACCTTGCCCATCCTTTTTCGTTTTGCCCCTAGCTCTCGGAGCTTTTTCCGCACACGCTCCAGGATGTCGGCGAAGAATCCGTCGCGGTCGTAAAGGACGATGGCCTCCTCGGTCATGTCCAAGTAAAAGGGGTGGAAGCGCCCCGCTTCCTCCTTTGTGCGGATGATCTCCACGAAATCCGTGTAGATCCCGTGCTTCCAGAGCTTCTCGAGCTCCGGATCAAGGTACGCCTTGATGGGCTCCAAAAGCTCCCGTCTTTTGAACGCGCCCTTCGGCAGTTTTTCGGCCACGATGAAAAGGTCGATGTCGGATTTCTCATGGGCTTCGCCCCGCGCCACCGACCCGAAAAGGACCACCGAAACCAAATTTTCGCCGAGGATCTCTTGGGCGAGCCGCGCATACTCCTCCGCGAGGGCCAAAAGCTTTTTGTTCAGCTCTTCCTTGCCCAGGATCCTTCCAGCCATCCTTCACCCCTCTGAGCCGCCAAAGAGATCTGGGCCCTCCAGGCGCAAGGTTTTCCTGTGGCCCAAAAGGCCGTGGAGAAGGCGGCGTTCCTCGTTCCCCTCCGGAAGGGTTTCCGCAACCGCTTGGGCTACCTGCCAAAACGCCTCGAGATGCCCATAGGTATTCGCCAGAAGCTCGTCAAGCTCTTTCGCTTCGCCGCGTTTCCAGAGGATGGCGGCAAGCTGAAGGGCATCGATCATGGTTTGCGGCCGTTCGGGCCAGCGTTCCCGCTCCTGAGGAGGAAGGAGGCGGGTGATCCCCCTTTGGGTGCGCACAAGGCCTTTTCGGGAAAGGAATTCCAAGTCCACGCCGCGGGCCTGGGCAAGCTTCCGCGCCTCGTCGAATTCCAGGCTTTTTTGCCCGTAGCTCCACCGCCAAAGGAGGTAGAACTGGGTTTCCGGATCCACGGCGCCCAGATTCCCGTTTTCCAGGATTCTCTGGACAGCGAACTCGGCGGTAACACGGCGGGCAAAGTCCAGAAGTTCTCGTACGGAAACTTCCTCTCCGGAGAGCTTCACCACTTTTGCGTATTTCCCGAAGGCTTCCACAGCGGGGCCGATGGCGCTCATGAAGAAATCCGCGCCTTGGAGTCCCTGGCGCCAGAACTCCGGAAGTTTTTCCGCGAGTTTCCGGCGGATTTCCTCTTGTACTTCTCCGAAATCGCCGATCTCTTC
>CAZQXP010000071.1:0-4702 GCA_964597525.1 uncultured Thermotogaceae bacterium
CTCCAGGAGGAGGACACCGCCCGGCTCCTCAGGATGGAGGAGAAGATCCACGAACGGCTGGTGGGTCAGGATGAGGCGGTGAAGGCCGTGGCCCGGGCCATCCGCCGGGCCTATGCGGGGATCAAGGATCCGCGCCGGCCCATTGGCTGCTTCCTCTTCCTCGGGCCTACTGGCGTGGGCAAAACCGAGCTTGCCCGCACCTTGGCGGAGTTCCTCTTTGGCGATGAGGACGCCCTCATCCGCATCGATATGTCCGAGTACATGGAGCGCTTCTCCGTGTCGCGGCTCATCGGTGCTCCTCCTGGCTACGTGGGCTATGAGGAGGCGGGTGAGCTCACCGAGGCTGTGCGCCGGAGGCCCTACTCCGTGGTCCTCTTCGACGAGATTGAAAAGGCCCATCCCGATGTCTTTAACATCCTCCTCCAGGTGATGGACGATGGAGTCCTCACGGACTCCCAGGGCCGCAAGGTGGATTTCCGCAACACCGTGATCATCATGACCTCCAACATCGGGAGCAAGCTCATTACCGATAAGACCTCCATGGGCTTTGCCACTGCCGACGTGGAATCTGAGGAAGCCTATCAGGACATGAAGAGCCGGGTGATGAGCGAGGTCCGCAAGGTCTTCAAGCCCGAATTCCTCAACCGGCTCGATGACATCATCGTTTTCCACCCGCTCACCAAAGAGCAGGTCAAGGCCATTGCCGAGCTCATGATCAATCGGCTGCGCAAGCGCCTCTGGGAGGAGCACCGCATTGAGCTTTTGGTTTCGCCGGAGGCCATGGAGATCCTCATCAGCCGCGGCTACGACGAAAAGTACGGGGCCCGCCCCATGCGCCGCACCATCGAGCGTCTCCTTGAGGACCCCATCGCCGAGAAAATCCTTTCCCACGAGTTTCCTGACGGCTGCAAGGTCGTGGCCGAGGCCCAAAACGGGGAGATCCTGGTCCGGAAAGCGGAATGAGCTTCCGGTGCCAGGAGTGCGGTTATCGCTCGCCCAAATGGCTCGGCCGCTGTCCTCAGTGCGGTAATTACGGAACTTTCGTGGAGGAGAAAGAAACCCCATCTCAGATCCCACCGGAACTCGTTTCCTATGAGCCTCCAAGGCCCCTTCCCGAGGTCCCGGCTCCGCCTCCGGAACGGCTCTCCACCGGCATGCCTGAGGTAGACCGGGTTTTGGGAGGACTTGTTCCCGGCGCGGTGGTCCTCTTCGGCGGCGAACCGGGGATCGGAAAATCCACCCTTCTTCTCCAAATTGCCGCCAATTTGGCGGAACGCTACGGAAAAGTGCTTTATGTCTCCGGGGAGGAAGCGCCCTCCCAAATCAAGCTTCGGGCCCAGCGCCTGGGCCACCAGCCCCCAAACCTTTTTCTCCTTTCCTCTCAGGATCTCCTGGCCATCCTCAATGCCGTAAGCCGGGTCGGCCCCATCGCCCTGGTGGTGGACTCCCTTCAGACCGTTTTGGCCAATCCCGAGGGCGGGGAGGTGGGGAGCCTCGCTCAGGTGCGGGAGGCCGCAGCCCAGCTTTCCCGCGTGGCGAAAACTGCGGGAATCGTGACCTTCCTTGTCTCTCACATCACCAAGGAGGGCGGATTCGCCGGCCCCAAAACCGTGGAGCACCTCGTGGACGTGGCCGTGTACTTGGAGGGCATTCGGGAAGGGGACCTCCGCATCCTTCGCTGCGTGAAGAACCGGTACGGCTCCACCGCGGAAGTAGCGGTCCTGGAGATGACGGGGAAAGGCCTTGTGGAGGTCCCCAATCCCTCGCTTTTTTTCATCTCCAAGGAGGCGTTGCCCCGGCCGGGAACGGCGATCGTCCCAGTCCTCGAGGGAACACGTACCCTTCTTGTGGAAGTTCAGGCCCTGGTGACGCCCTCCGGAGGCTATGGGCCGCCCCAGCGCCGCATGGCCGGCCTCGATGTGAACCGGACCCTCGTCCTTTTGGCCGTGATCGAGAAGCACCTTGGCGTTCATACCCGCGCGCTGGATGTGTACTTGGCCGTGGCCGGAGGCCTGGAGGTGACCGAACCCGCGGCGGATTTGGGGGTTTGCGCGGCGATTCTCTCAAGCCTTCGGGACCGCCCTATTCCTCCGGACACGGTGATCCTCGGCGAGGTGGGATTGGGCGGGGATCTTCGGCCGGTGCGCAAAGGGCCGGAACGCCTTTCGGAGGTGGCCAAACTCGGCTTCCGAAAGGCCGTTGTAGCGAACCAGCCCCTCCCCCGCAAATTGGCCTTGGAAGTGGTGCGGGCGAGGACCCTGCGCGAGGCGATGGAGGCTCTGGAGCTGATGTAGGATGCAGCCCACAAGGGAGGAGCAAAGGGAACTTTTGCGGAAACTCGCGCCTGGAACGCCCCTGCGCCTGGCTTTGGACCGCATTGTCCAATTCGGCCGCGGCGCTCTCATCGTTGTGGCCCCGCGGGAAGAGGCCGAGCGTCTCATCGCCGCGGGGTTTGAGCTCAACGCGCCCTTCACCCCGGAAGCCCTGGCGGAACTAGCCAAAATGGACCGCGCTGTAGTTTTGGATCCGGAACTCCGCACCATCCTCTATGCCAACGCCCACCTTGTCCCCGATCCCAAAATTCCCTCGAGAGAAACGGGAACCCGCCACCGCGTGGCCGAACAGGTGGCGAAAGAGCTTTTCTGCCCGGTGATCGCGGTGTCCGAGGAAAGAAGGCGTGTCACCCTTTATTTTGGGGACTGGCGCTATGAACTTCCCGATCCTCAGGCCCTTTTGGAGCGGGTGGGTCAAGCTCTCTCTATTTTGGAGCGCTATCGTCGGGATCTGCGGGAAATGCTTCGCGATCTGGGAAGGCTGGAGTTGGAACGCCGGGTTTTGCCTATTCATGTTGCCTCCGTTCTTCACCGCTTTCTCTCCCTCTTCCACTTGGAGGAGGAGATCCACGGAATGCTCGTGGAGCTTGGTGAGCTTGGGGGGCTTTCCGCTCGCTATCTTGCGGCCTTGGTTCACGGAATCCGCGAAGAGTTTTTCCTTTTTCTGCGTGATTACGCCCGGGATCCCCGGCGCTTGCCTGAAGAAATCGGGGAAGCCCTTCTTTCCTTGGAGGAAAAGGAGGCCATGAACCCCGAAAAACTTCTTTCCATTTTGGGGTTGGATGAGCGCGATCCGGATCAGCCTTTGGCGGCCCGGGGTTATCGGATTCTCTCCAAGATTCCTCGCCTTCCGCCCACAGTGGTGGAAAGGCTCGTGGAGGAAGGGGGGAGCATCGATCAAATTGCCCGCCTCAGCCGGCGGCAGCTCACCCGCATCAAAGGAATTGCGGAAACGCGGGCCCGCGCCATCCAATATGGCCTGGCCCGGGTCCGCGAGGGCTACACCTTTAGCCTGGAAGGGTTCTAGGAGGGCCTATGGACTACACGGAGCGTCTGAATCAAGCGGCACGGACTCTGAAGGAACTGGGTTCCCCAAAGATCGCGGTGATCTTGGGTTCCGGACTTTCCGGAATCCTCCCTCTTTCCTCTGAGCGCAGGAAAAGCTTTGCGGAAATCCCGGGGTTTCCCCTACCCACGGTGGAGGGGCATATCGGCGAGGTGGCGGTGGGCGAGCTCGGCGGCCGCGAAATTTTGGTGCAGCGCGGCCGCATCCATTATTACGAGGGGTATGAGCTTTCCGAAGTGGTCTTTCCTGTCCGCGTTTACGCTAAGCTCGGGGTGAAAGTTCTCATTGTCACCAACGCTGCAGGAGGCATCGCTCCCGGACTCTTTCCGGGCGACCTCGTCCTTATCTCCGATCACATCAACTTCTTGGGCGCAAACCCCTTGCGCGGTCCGAATTTGGCAGAGCTTGGCCCCCGCTTTCCCGATATGTCCGAGGCCTACGATAAAGGATTGCGAAAACTCGCGCGCGAGGTGGGTGTGGAGCTCGGGATCTATCTCAAAGAGGGCGTGTATGTGGCGGCCATGGGGCCTTCGTATGAGACGCCTGCGGAGATCCGGGCCTTCCGGGCTTGGGGTGCGGATCTCGTGGGTATGTCCACCGTGCCTGAGGTCATCGCTGCCCGCCACGCCGGCCTCAAAGTCCTGGGAATTTCCATTGTGACCAACTTCGCCGCCGGGGTATCGCCTCTCCCACTTTCCCACGAAGAGGTCTTGGCCGTGACCAAAGAAAAAGCGGAGGAGCTTGGGCACCTCCTTTCTGCCCTCATCCCTCGCATTCCCCTCTAGTAATGGGCAAGCAAACCCCGGTCTTTCGCAATCCTTTCGCAAAAGCTAAAGATCAAAAGCCCTAAGCCCAAATAGAACGCGGCCACTCCCAAAAGGACGAGAAGATCCAAAGGCGGGAGATCCCGGAGGGTTTGCCCCTCCGTCATGGCTTTTCCGATGAGCCGCGTTCCCAGCGAAAGGGGGAGGGTTTTCGCCCACCAACTATCCGGAGGGATGAAGAGGAAAAACACGAACACGAATTGGAGAATTTGGAAAAACGCCTGAATTCGCTTGAATACCAGGGCCAAGCCGGCCATGACGAAGCCGAGGCCATAGATGGGGGCCACCGTGAGGAAGGCCAGGGGCAAAAGGGTTCCCAGGGGAAGGCGGAGGTATTTGCCTGTAGTAACCATCATGAGGAAAAGCAAAGTACCCGAAAACACGAAAGTGGTGAGGAAAGAGCTCACGATCCAAGCAAAGCTCACGAAACGAAACCCAAACGGGCACATGTAGAGCTGTTCCAACGTCCCCTGCTGGGC
>CAZQXP010000072.1:0-4602 GCA_964597525.1 uncultured Thermotogaceae bacterium
GCGAGGTCGTTTTCGTCTACGACCCCGTCGTTGTTGAAGTCGAAGGCCCGGAAGTTGGCCTTCACCAAGGGGGAAGCGAGATTGCGGCTGAACACCTTAAGGTCGTTTTCTGTAAAGGCTCCGTCTCCATCCACGTCCTCGTAGAAGCCATCACCATCGAGGTCCTGGGGTATCCCAAGCCCTTCCTCCAGCGGCCGCAAGGAAAGAGGCCGGATCACCAGGCGCACGGGCATGGCCAAAACCGCCTCCCCACCATAATCGAGCTCAGCGAGCACCAAATACGTTCCCGGGGAAAGCCGCAAATTCGTTTCCACCGGAACCCAACGCTCGTTTCCCGGAAGACAAGGGAAAGGCCCAATGGGAAGGGAGGCAAGCTCGTTTCCCCCTACATCGATTACCCGGAGTGTTCCCTTCACTTCCCGCAAGTTCCTTGTTCCTACGTTGGCGAATTTCACCAAAACCCAAAGGGGGTTGAGTCCCTTGGGCTCCACGGCCTGCAACATCCCTTTTGCTTCCGCAGGCTCAATGGTCACATAAATTTTGATGCCGATGCGGCGGGTCACCGTGACCATCACGCCTTGGTAGGGAACAAGCCTCGGCTCGCCTTGGACGAACACGATGGACCAATAGGTTCCGGGTTGGACCTCCGCGGGAACACTTACCAAACCGGAAATTTCCCGCACCTCACCGCCCGCCAAAACAAAGGATGTGGGCGCTACGGAAATCCAATACGAGGCACTCCTCTCCACTGTTCCGGGCGGATAAAACCGGTTCTCGCCGGTGACGTCCCGATCCCAGTCCCCAAGGTAGATCGTGACCCGCTCCGGCTCGGCAAGCTCATTCCTCACAATGAAGGAAAAGGAAAGAAGCTCGCCGGGCCTTCCGGAAAGATCCACCTCGAGGAGGTTCACCTCCAGCGCCCACGCGGAAAAAGACAAAACGAAAAGGAAAAAGATTCTCTTCATGGCGCTCGATCTTCCCCCGATTTCCCACGGGGGGACAAGGTCAAGGGACCACGAGGGTGTAGCGGAAGTCCAAGGTGTAGGTGCCGGGCACGGTGGTATCGTAGTCCACAAGGAGGCGGAAGGCGATGGGCAAAAGAGCATCCCCGGCCGGGCCGGAAGCCACCTCCACCTCGGCCGTGGAAAGAGGGGTGAAATGAGCCTGATAACGACCGACTCCCCCGCTTAGGGTGGGGAGAACCCGCCAAAGGAGATGTCCACAGGGCTTCTTTGGGTCCGGGAGATCGCCGGTATAACTCCAGGCGGAACTGGTGGCGGAGATGTAGAGGGCCCAGGAGTTGTAGGCGGAAAGCTTGATCCATTGAATACCATCCCAATCGCGATATCCCCGCTCGTAATCCTCCAAGGTCAAGGTGCCCAGATTGACTTTCACCGGATCCAAACTGAGGGAGAGCCCACCGGAAAAGTAAACGCGCACGGCCACCCAGTCGAGGCGAATTTGACGGCCTTCGCTTGCGCGCAAGAGCACACGGAATCGGTCAGGCTGTAAATCCGAAACCGACCACGTGCGTCCCCATCCATCCTTGGGGCCGCCCAAAATCCAGCTTTGCTCGTACCCTTCAAGGGGACCGGCGGTGTACGGGGGAGTCCAACTTGAACCGCCGTCCCAGGAAAGCTGAACGTCGAGGTACGCGTACCAGGGAATCCCGGCCGGCCAGCGCCAAGCATCCAGCCGTACTTCGATTCCCTCTACCCTGGCCCCTGGAGGTAAGGTGATGGGGTAGCCAAAAAAGATATGGATCTGTTCCGAATAGGCGGTAGCCCAAAGGGCATCGTCGTAGTACGCATAGGTGGGATTACGGAAGTCGCCGTAATCGGCGGAAGGGTTGAGCCATCCGGTATCTTGACCGGTGGCCGCAACCCCAAAGCCCAAAAGAGCGAAAAGGAAAAGCACCCCCATGGAAGGGAAAAGGGCAGCCCGGCTTTTCGGAGCCGGGCTGCCCGTCCTTTTTCCGGTCACGGCGCGGTGAGGGTGTAGGTGAACCCGAGGGAGTAGTCGCCGGCCACGTCGTTGTCCCAGTCCAAAAGGACCCGGAAGTCCATGGTGAAAGCGATGTTCCCTCCGGGAACGCCCACAGCCACATCCTGCGCGGTCATAGCCAGGCCAAAGTAAGCGCTGGCGTAGAAGGTGACCCGATCGGGCTTGCTCACGCTTGCGACCTTGAGCTCGAGGTCGCTCGCGGGCTTCGCCCAAGGACCAGTCCAGGTGGCGCTGTTCGCCGCCACGGTAAGGGTCCAGTCCCGGTTGCTCCAAACCGTCACGATCTGGGCGCCCAAAAGCTCCTTATACCCGAGGTCATAGTCATCCATGGTCAAGGTCCCGAAGTTGATGGTGGCCGTGTTCACCGTGAGCCGAATGAGGGTCGGCACGGAGAAGATCGCCGTGGACCCCTGGCTCACGCTCGCCGCCATCCCCGTCACCACGCCCATAACCGCTCCCATCAAAACCGCCAAAACTTTCACGCTGCGCATTTGAGCACCTCCAAGAGAAGTTTTTGTTTTTACCGGGCCTTTGCCCGGAAGTTTCTTCTCTTGGGGTGCTTCGGCAGCCCAGCCATCTCAGGAGAAGCCTAGGCGGTCCTCCCGAGATCTGTCGGCTTTGCGCCCCCGGGTCACCCCGGGTTTGCCCTTATCGGTCACCCCAAACAACAGCGAATTTTGCTTTTGGCTCTCACCCCCTTCCCAAAGCGGGCCCTTCAGATTCCCGCGATCCTAAGCACGAGCCGCACCGCCTTTCCCTCGGCCTCAGGGCCGAGTTTGAAGCGGAGGAGAAGCTCGTGCTTTCCCGGCCGGCCCGTGAGGATTGGAACCTCTTCTGTAGTGACCATCACCTCCGGGCCGCCCAAAGCCTCACCTATGAGACTGACGGGATCCTCAGAGAGGACCCGCGCCGTCACCGCCCACGGAACGTTGCTCTTCACTTCGAGGGGAAGGAGGACGTAGCCCTGGGCCCACTCCTCAGGAGCAAAGATCACCTTGATTTCCGAACCGGAAAGCTCGCGGTTGGGAATGCTTAGGACGGTGATAGGGGGAATGGTCAGCGAGATCGTAGTGCTGCGAGATACACTTGCTCCCAAGGCAGTCAACCCTAAGGCCATAATGACCAAGCCCAGAACGCTTATCCTGGCCATTCTTCGGCAGCCCAGCCGTCCCTGAGGGACCTGTGGCTTTGCGCCCCCGCCTTGCGACGGGTTTGCCTTTATCGGAAGGCCAGGTGGTCTTCCGCGCCTCGGCTGCCCTTCTTCCCCCTCCTTTCCCCGGACCTTTGTCCAGGTGCTTCAATTATATGCAAGTGGAAAATGGTGTCAAGGGATTGAAGGTAATGGGGGTTACGGGCAGCCGCGGGCCAAAACCTTCGCCCGCTCCAGGGCCAACTGGTTGTAGAACGGCCAGGCGGAAACGACTGCCGGATCCTGGGCTAGCGCTAAAGCCTTCCCCAAAAGCCCACAGAAGAGGCCCTGGTCTCCGGCTCTCTTCGCCCAGTGCTCGGCGTAGTCCACGTAGTTCTGAAGAAATTCCGGGGCGAGTTCCACGGCCCGGGCGAACTCCTCTTTAGCCCGCCCGAAATCCCCGCCCAAAAATCCCGGGGTCTGGGCGAGGAAATTGGCCAGGGCCCGGCGCGGCCCCGCCGCCCAATACCGCTCGTCAAGCTCGACACATCGCTCGAAGGCCGCCAAAACGTCGCGGGTCCCGCCCACCAACGCCTCCCAGTAGTGGTAGGAAAGCCAGCGGCCGAGGTTGTTCCCGTACCAGAAAAGGGCCTCCACATCTTTCCCCTGGCGCAGGGCGGCCCGAAAGCCCTCCCTCCTTTCGGCCTCCAAAAATTCCGGATTCAAGCGCAGGGCGGAAAGAGCATATTCCTTGCCCTTTCCATAGGCGCTCTCCTTTTCGGCCTTCTCCCCGAGGTACCCCTCGGCAAGCTCAAAATAAGCGCGGGAGAGCTTCACCAAAACCTCGCGCCGCTTTCCCTCGTCCAAAAGCTTGGGAAGGGCTTCCTCCCAAAGGCGGATGGCCTCCCTTAGTCTTCCCTCGTAGGCGAAGAACTCGAAGGTACCCTGCCAGCGGTCGTAAAGGGCATCGGCCCGGGCCAAAAGCTCTTCCGGTGCCCCTTGGGCAAAGCTCAGGAACGCAAACGCCACTATCCAAAACCCCAAAAACTTGCGCATCTTCCCTCCTTTCCTTCGATCCTATCCCCTAAAATGGGCTTGTGCGGATCCGGCGCGCCGGGCCTTTGGATCTTTTGGGCATTTACCGCGTGGAGAAGGCAAGCTTTCCTGATCCTTGGCCCCTTTTAGCTTTTCTCCCCTACGTTTTGGAGCGCGATTCCTTGGCCTTCGTGGCCGAAGAGGAGGGCATCGTCGGCTTTCTCCTCGCCTTTTGGGAAGAGGAAGAGGTACACATCCACGATCTTGCGGTCCTGCCGGAACACCGAAGGAAAGGAATCGCCAGCGCCCTCCTTGCCCATCTTTTGCGGGAAGCCAAGGATGCGAAAAGGGTGAAGCTTGAGGTGCGGGCTTCCAACGCCGCGGCCCAAGCCTTCTACAAAAAGCACGGGTTCCGGGAGGCCGCCCTCCTTCGG
>CAZQXP010000073.1:0-4511 GCA_964597525.1 uncultured Thermotogaceae bacterium
AGAATTTCCTTCACCTCCTCGGACCGCTCTTTTAAGTATAGATCAAGGGCCTCGGTGATGATCTTGGAATACCCGCGGAGGCCGCGCTTAGCCGCCAGGGCTCGAAGAAGCACTTGATGCTCGCGCTTAATTGCCACCGTGGTGCGCACGGTCTTCCTGGCCATGCCCGCCTCCTTTTAGGGAGGGCAGGCTGAAAACCTGCCCTCCCTTCCCTAAACCCTTACTTGCAAGGACCGGCAGGAGTGCCTGTCTCACAGCAAGGTGCTTTCTTCGTGCAGTCGTCCGTGGCGCACATGGGGTTGTAGATGATCTGGACTGCTGGGCCGGTCCCAGCCGGGCCACCGCCGAACAGGGCTACGGCGAGATCGGGGATGCCGTTGCGGTCAAAGTCACCCACGGCCAGGGAAATCGGATTCTTGCCCACGGGGATCATGCGCTCCACCCCGAACTTACCGCCCAGGTTCACAAGGAGGGTGACGCGATCCCCACTGTACTCGGCCACAGCGAGGTCTGTTTTCCCATCCCGATTGAAGTCCGCGGACACCACGAACACAGGCTCACCATCGAGCTTGATTCTCTGAGCCACGGAGAAGCGCCAGCACCCGTCGTTGTGGACATAGGTGAACGCAGAGAAAGCCGGGTCTACTATGCCGAGATCTGGCTTTCCATCGTCATCGAAGTCAGCAATGGCGATGCCCCGCAGCATGTGCCCGAGGACAATGCTCGTCTTGAACTTGAATTTGCCCAAACACTCGTTTTCAAAGAAGAGGAGGCTGTTGTTGGAGGCGACGACGAGATCCACATCGCCATCGCGATCGAAGTCGCCCGGAGCGATGAAGGCTACGTGGCAAATCTGAGCAAAGGGAGAAAGATCAATGGGGTCAATTTTTGCCGTGGGGAAATAGACTTTAAGCCCCAGGGAATCGAGGACCGCCAGATCCAAAATTCCGTCGCCATTGAAGTCCGCGAGGGTAATGTGGGTGGCGGTAACAGTAGGAAGGGTGGTGAGCTTCAGGCTCGCTGGGTCCGCCACTTTGAAAGAGGTCCAACCCGGCAAGTACTGGGTAGCCGTGAAAATCCGGATTTCGTAAGCGTCCTTTGTCCGGTCGTAGACCAGGCCCCAGGCCAGAGCCACGGGTGAATCCGGAAGCGTAAAGGCCTTGGGAGCCGGCCAGGCCACAGGACACGGTGCGGGACACGTTGCGCTTCCGGGATTGAGACCGGCCAGGATAGTGTTGCAGGAGTGACAGGCTACCGCGAGGTCATCCCAGCCATCGGCGTTGAAGTCCCCAGCAATAATGTACACCGGCCGCACACAGTCCCATTTCAAGTCCTGAATAAGGGGCACCTGCGCAAAAGCCCCGAGTCCCACAGCTGCCAACAACCCCAAAACCGCTATCCGCTTCATCCAAACCACCCCCTTATGATTTGCCTACCTAAGTGCCAACCACACGAGCAAAGCCCCCACTAAAAGCCCGCCCAAAAGCCAAGGAAAAGGAGATGGGCATTCCACGCACTTCCCGTAGATCCCGCGGATGAGGAGGTATTCACAGCAGGGGCCAAGCTCGATCCGCAACACCCCAGAATCCGGAAGCTCCGAAAGCTCCAACCACCAGGGACCGCTTGTGGGAACGATTTGGGTAGCGACGAGTTGGCAGTCCAGGTAAATGCGGATCTTCCCCCCGAGCTCTGGCGACTCGAGGAGGAAGAGAAGGGTTTTGTGCGGGATGAGCTTCAGGTTCAGTTCATAGGCGGTTCCCGGTGGAGCCTGAAGGGAACGTAGCTCTAAGCCTTTGTCGGTCAGGTTCCCCTGGCCAATGACGCAGCCGCCTCCCCAGCCAAGCTCGCACCACCCTTCAAGGCTTGGTTTTCCTGTGCCCGATCGGATTTTGATGGCCGGTGGCGGGGCCTTACACGGCCCATAGATGCCCTCGATGAAAATGGCCTCGCAGTAAGGGCCAAGCTCGACCCGCAAAATCCCCGTGCTGGGAAGATTGGTGATTTGCATCCACCACGGCCCAGGGGCAGGGATAGGGGAGGTGAAAACGGGCTCATTATCGACGTAAACTAAAATTTTCCCCGCTGGACCAGGGGATTGAAAGAGGAAAAGAAGGGCTTTTTGAGGGAGGAGTTTGAGGTTGATTTCGTAGGCGGGCGTGGGCGGGACCTGGGCAGCACTGAGGAGGAGGCCCTGATCCGTAAGGCCACCATGGCCGACAAGGGAGCCTGTTCCCCAGCCAAGGAGACACCATCCCTCCAGGCTCGGCCTCCCCGCCCCGGTGCGGACGGTGACCGCCATCACCGGAACGGCCCAGAGAACCAAGAGCGCAAGCAAAACGCGCCTCATGAGGCCTCCTTCCCGGCTCCTATGGGGCGCTCATGCGCCATGTCCGGACTTTTGCCCCTTCCTCCAAAGTGATGACCTCCAAAGCCCCGTCTCCATCAACATCTCCAACGGCAAGGGCTTTAAGTCCTGTTTCGGTACCAATGCGAATTTCGGCAATGTGCTTTTGTCCCACGGTCACAAAAATCTCACCGGGGTTAGAGGAGTAATGAACCAAAGCGATTTCGTTCGGACCCAAAGCCGCGTAGGCCTGCATGGGACTTGTAAGCGCAGTAAGGGAGGCTAGATAGGAAGGGATTTGGGCCAATTCCAGGAAACTTCCCTGAGGCGATACGCTCCATACAAGCGGTTTCTCCCCGGTTATCCAGACGATCTCGAACCCCTTGGAATCGTTAACCTGGAGAGCCCAGACATCTTTTGCTTTCAAGGGCACGGAGAAAAAGCTGCTTTTTCCGATGAGGAAAGGCCCTTTGAAGTAGCAGATGACCGCATCGCGGGTCTGCCAGTTCACCGCGAGGATGTCGGAAAGCCCGTTTCCATCGAGGTCAGCCACCAAGAGCTTGTCTGCCTTAAATCCCACGAATACGTCGCCCTTGGCTACGAAACCCCCGTCGCCGAGGCCTTCGTAGAGGTAGAGAAAGCCGGTTTTCTCGGCGATCACGAGGTCTGCTTTCCCGTCCGCATTGAGGTCACCCAGAGCCAATACTTCAGCCCCGGCGAGCGCTAGGTAGAACGAACCCACCTCTGTGACGACCACCGCTGGAGTTGGCTCGGGAGCAGGAGGAACAGCCTCGAGCTTCACGGGCTCCTCGGTCTTCTGAGGTTCGACCTCCAACCTCCCAGTGCCGGAGGGTTTGCTGCACGGGATCCTCCCGGAGCAATCCGGACAAAGAAGCGGGTTATAGATGACCTGCACAGCGTTGTCTCCGTAGAGGGCCACCGCTAGGTCTGTAATCCCGTTCAAGTCAAAGTCATCGGCAACCAACGCCACAGGAGCCTTTCCCACGTCGATCACCTTGAGGATGCGGAAGCTTTGGATGTCCACAAGCTCCGGTGGGTTCACCGTATTCGTGCAAGGATCGGGCCGAGTGATCTTCCCTAGCTCCGAGAGCTCGTTGATGACGATGGTTACGCGGTTCCCATCCTTTTCCGCTACAGCTAAATCAGGAAGGCCATTGCGATCGAAGTCTGCAGCTACTACGAATACTGGGCCGGCATCGAACTTAAGCCTCTGTCCCCGCTCGAACTTCCAGCAGCCCCGGTTGAACACGATGGTCAGGGCGGAAAACTCGGGATCTACTACGGCAAAATCCGCGTATCCATCGCGATTGAAATCAGCAATGGCAAAGGACTTTATTTTCTTCCCCAGCTTCACTTCCCCGGCCAACGTGAACTTGAACTCGGTTGCGGTGGATTCGTTCCGGAACAAATAGACATACCCATCCACAGCCACAGCTAGATCCATAAATCCGTCGCGGTCGAAATCGCTTACTCCAAGGAAATTCGCATCCTCACCCTTCAGGCCGATGATCAAAGCAGGAGCGCCGGAAACGCTTCCCTGAGCCGGCACAGCCGGCCGAAGGCTCACCCGATCTCCCGCATAGATCCCCACCTTCATGGAAATCCCGTCCAAGACGGCAACATCCACCGCACCGTCGTTGTTGAAGTCCGCCAAAGCGAGGTGCGTCAGGGTTGTGTAGGGAAGCCCGTTCACTTTTATAGGACCGCCGGAAACGAGCTTCAGAAAAGGAGCTTTCGCCTCAACAGGGGTGAAACGCACCACACCCGGTTGGTATTGGGTGACAGCCACGAGATTCGGGAAGACCGAAGTATACGGAAAACAAGTGGGCGCGGCGGGTGAACACACGGGATCCATGAAGTAGCCCACGGCCAGAGCCACCGGCGAGTCCTCCAAAACCCATTGGACTTTTTCTTTGAAGCTCGTGCAGGGAGAACGTGTGTTCTCGAAAAGGACGACGCTGTTGGAGGAGTGACAGGCCACGGCAAGGTCGGGAAAGCCGTCACGGTTGAGATCAGCGGAAACAAGGTAAACGGGCTGGACGGCGTCAAGCTTGAGGGTCTGAATGGACTGCCCAGCGGCCATGGCCACCAAAAGGCCCACGGCCAGAACTAGGACACCTGTCCGCATAACACCTCCCTTTTGTCC
>CAZQXP010000074.1:0-4507 GCA_964597525.1 uncultured Thermotogaceae bacterium
AACACGTGGCGATAGAGGTGGTAGCGGATCATGAAGTCCGTGGGGAAGCCTGTTCCCGTGAAGTAAGGTTCGTTCCAGGTTCCTTCGTCGTTTTGGGTGCGGATGAGGTACTCGATCCCCCGTTGGACCGCGGGGTTCTTCGCCTCGCCCGCGGCGAGGAGAGCGAGGAGGGCCCAAGCCGTCTGGGAGGCGGTGGAAGGCCCTCGCCCCCAGAGCTCCTTTTTGTGGTAGGAAAGGACGTCCTCGCCCCAGCCGCCATCTGGGTTTTGCCGGGAGAGGATCCAGTCGACGGCCCGGCGTACCCGGGGATCGCCCATGGGGAAGCCGCAGGCCCGGAGCGCTGGAAGGACCGCTCCGGTCCCGTAGAGGTAGTTCACCCCCCAGCGACCGTACCAGGGCCCCTCAGCCTCTTGTTCCCGGAAGAGATAGCGCAGGGCGCGGTCCAAGGGTGCAAAGCCCGGCCGGTAACCGAGTCGCCCCAAAAGCTCCACGATATGCGCCGTCACGTCCTCCGAAGGCGGATCCAAAAGTTCGCCGAAATCGGCAAACGGAATCTCCCGCAGGAAGGTCTTGGTGTTGTTCCGGTCGAACGCCCCCCAACCGCCGTTTTTCGATTGCATCCCCAAAAGCCACTCCAGGCCTCGTTTAAGGGCGAAGTCCTTCGCCCGCTCGGGAAGGGAAACGCCCAGGAGGGCCATGAGGACCACGGCCGTATCGTCCGTGTCTGGGTAGATGTCGTTATCGAACTCGAAGGCCCACCCGCCCGGCCGGGCGGAGCATTTCACCTGCCAGTCACCGCCCACGAAGATCTGTTCCCCAAGAAGCCAAGTCCCGGCCCGGACGAGGGCGGGATGGTCCGGGGGAAGCCCGGCGTCCTCAAGGGCAAGCATGGCGAGGCCGGTGTCCCACACCGGAGAAATGCAGGACTGAAGACGGAAGCCGCGCTCATCCTCGATGCTGTAGCGTTCAAAGCCCGCGATTCCTTTGGCAAGCACCGGGGACTCGCGGGAATAGCCCAGGGCATAGAGGGCGATGAGGGAATACACCCAGGGCGGCTGGATCCCGCCCCAGCACCCGTCCGCTTCCTGCCGCTCCACGATCCATTCCTCGGCCTCTTTAAGGGAAAGCTCCCGGAGGGAGCGCAGGGGCCGGCGCTCATAAAGCCGCAACGCCTTGTCCACACCGTAGAAAACCCGTCCCCAAAGGCTTTTCTTTCGGGGAAGGGAAAGATCGGCATTTGCCCGGCCGCGGGCGAAAAGCTCGTCGATTCGGGCGTAAGCGGGAATGGGCCACACAGGCTTTAGGACCCGCAGGATGGCCAAGGGAAGGATCGTTCCCCGCGCCCAGGAGGCGAAGGAATAGAGGTTCACCGGGAACCGCTCGGGAAGGAGGACGAGTTCAGGCGGAAGCATGGGGGTGGCGTCCCAGGGCCACTCGCCGAGCATGGAAAGCCAGATCTTCGTGAAGACCCGGGTTTTCTCCACCCCGCCTTGGGAGAGGATCCATTCCCGGGCTTTCTGCATGGCCGGGGAATTCGGGTCGACCCCGGCCATTTTCAGGGCCACATAGGCCTCCACGCTGGTGGAGAGGTCGCCAGGCCCGCCGTACCAGTTCGCCCAGAAACCCTCGGGCCTCTGTTGGGAAAGGATGTAGCGCGCGATCTTTTCCCAAAGCTCTTGGGAGCCGATCCCGAGGATGTGGGTGAGGAAGAGGTGCTCGGCGGTGATGGTGACATTGGACTCGAGCTCTGCCCACCACCAGCCCTCGGGCGACTGGCGGGAAAGGAGCCAGTCCACGGCCTGGCCGATCGCCTCGTCGAGGTCCTCCAACCGTTCCCGGCCGTGCGTACAAGGAGCCGGCTGATCCACGATGAGGTACTCCCGGGGATCTCTCCTCTCCTTAACCCCGGGCATGGTGGTGCTCATCCGCCTCCCACCTCCTCCAGGACGAGTTCCACCAGTTCCTCCACGAGCCTTTCCTCGGGAACCTTGGCCCGAACGACCTTTCCGTGGGCGTACAGGGTGCCAAAGCCCTTTCCGCCAAGAATCGCGAAATCCGCGCGCTCGGCCTCGCCGAGACCATTCACCGGGCAGCCCATGATGGCGATGGAGACCGGCACGGTGAGGTCGGAAAGCCGGCGTTTCACCTCCGCGGTGATCCCAGGAATGTCGATTCCCGTCCTTCCGCAGGTGGGGCAGACGACGAACGACGGGCCCCGCTTCCGGAGCCCCAAGGCCTTGAGGATCTCCCAGGCGACCTCCACCTCCCGTACGGGATCTCCGGGAAGGGAAACGCGCAGGGTATCGCCAATTCCCTCGCTGAGGAGGATCCCGATCCCCACCGCGGACCGGACAATCCCCTCGAGCTCGGGCCCAGGCTCGGTGATCCCCAGGTGAATCGGCCAATCGCCCTCTTTCGCGAGAAGGCGGTTTGCCTCCACGGTGAGGGGAACGTCGTGGGCCTTGATCGCGACCACAATGTCCCGGAAACCCTCCTTCTCCAGGAGCTCCACCTCCCAGAGGGCCGCCCGCACCAATCCCTCCGGGGTGATCTCTCGTCTGGGGCCAAGGAAGCGGGCGTCCACCGAGCCAGCATTCACGCCCACCCGGATCGGGACCCCTTTTTCCTTGGCGGCCTGGGCCACAATCCTGATTTTTTCCGGATCCCGGATGTTTCCGGGATTCAGGCGGAGTTTATCCGCGCCGGCGGAGAGGGCGGCCAGGGCCAGCCGGTGGTCGTAGTGGATATCGGCCACGATGGGCATATCCACCTCTTTTTTGATCTCCCGGATGGCCTCCGCGGAGGCCAAATCCGGAACAGCCACGCGCACGACCTCGCAGCCGGCGCGGGCCAAAGCCCGGATCTGCTCCACCGTCGCGGGAACGTCCGAGGTGCGCGTATTCGTCATGGATTGAACTACGATGGGGTTCCCCCCACCCAGGGGGACCTTTCCCACGGAAACCACCCGGCTTTTCCGGCGCTCAGCCACGGCCTTCCTCCAAAGCTTGGCGCAGCTTGGGCGCGATCTTTCCGAGCTTCCACGAGCACCAAAGGGCCCTTGGAGCCCAAAGGAAGCGCCCAAACCCAAGGGAAACCTCTTCCTTCCAGGAATCCAGGACGATCTTGGCCACAAGGAACGGGATTTTTCGGCGGAAAAGCTCAGCAGCTACGAAATTCGCCTCCATATCCACGCCCAAGGGGCTCAGGCCTCTTTCGGAGGCCCTCTCCCGCACCGTTTCCTTGCGGAGGAGCACGGGATGGGTGAAAAGGGGCCCTATATGGGCTTGGGGAAGGAGCTTTTTCGCCTTGCTCAGGATCGCGGCGCTCGGTCGGACCGTGCCCTCTGGGCCCTCCAGCCGGTCGGCGAGGATCAGGGCGCCGGCCGGAAGCCCTTCCGCAAGCCCGCCGCAGTACCCAAGGAAAACGATCCCTTTTGGGGAAAAGCGGCTAAGAACGCGTTGGAGGCCAGTCCGGGCGGCCTCGCCCATCCCCAACGCGGCTTTGGGGCCGCGCACAAAAAGGAGCTCCGTCCGCAGGGCCGCCAGAACGATCACCTCCGAAGGAGCGCCCATGGCCGGTTCACCGCCTCGAGGACGCTTTGGGGTTCAAAGCCCGCGTGGAGCATGCACCCCGCGCACCGCGGGTCTTTTCCAGGTCCATACCTTTGCCAGAGGGACGGATCGAGAATTTCCCCAAGATCCTGGGTGTGTTTGTCGGCGATGAGATAGCAGGGGACACGCCAGCCCAGGACGGTGTAGGTGGGAATGGCCCAGGCCGCGCACTCCCGGTAGTCCCGCTCGCCCCGGAGGAACGCGAGGAAAAGGGGGTTATCGTAGAGGCGGAACCCGTTCGTTTTGGAAAGGAGGGCCCGAAAGACCCGCACCGATTCTTCCCGCTGCAAAAAGAGCTCCCGCTCTGGGACGGATTCATAGGCGTAACCCGGGGAAATCATGATCCCCTCCACGCGGAGATCGGTGAGGAGGCGGAAAAGCTTCCGGAGGTCCTCCACATCGGAGCCGTGGAAGACCGTGGTGTTGGTGGCCACCCGGAAGCCTCGGCGCCGCGCCTCCTGGATCGCGGAAATGGCCTCCTTGAACGTGCCCGGCCTCCCGGTGATGCCATCGTGGACTTTCTCCGTTCCATCCAGGTGCACCACAAAACAGAGGCGTTTACTGCGCGGGAACTGGTCGAGCTTTTCCCGGAGGAGGAGGCCGTTGGTGCAGAGGTACACCCAGCGCCGTTGTTCGATCAGGCCGCGGACAATTTCGGAAATCTGGGGATGCAAAAGGGGTTCCCCTCCGGAGACGGAGACCACGGGCGCGCCTGCCCGCTCCGCGGCGGAAAGGGCCTCGTCCACGGACATCCGGAGGTTCATGACCTCCCGGTACTCCCGCACCCTGCCGCAGCCGGCGCAACGCAGGTTGCAGGCCTCCAAGGGCTCGAGCATGAGGACGATAGGAAAAAGTTTCCCGCGGCTCGGCCATTTCCGCCGAGGAAAGAGGTAGCG
>CAZQXP010000075.1:0-4355 GCA_964597525.1 uncultured Thermotogaceae bacterium
GGCTATGGAGAAAGTTCGCGTGCGATTTGCTCCAAGCCCCACAGGATATCTCCATGTGGGCGGAGCGCGTACGGCCCTTTTCAATTGGCTTTTCGCCCGGCACTACGGAGGCTCCTTCATCCTCCGCATCGAGGATACGGACCGCACCCGCTCCACCGATGAGGCCATTGACCAGATCATCGCCTCCCTTCGGTGGCTGGGCCTGGATTGGGACGAGTTCTACCGCCAAACGGACCGTTTTCCCATCCATCAGCGCTACGCGGAAGAGCTTCTCCGGCGCGGCGCCGCTTATGAGGCGGACGGTGCGGTTTGGTTCCGCATGCCCAAAGAGGGCGTGACGGTGGTAGAAGACCTAATTGCCGGAAAGGTGGAGTTCCAAAACCGGGAGTTCAAGGATCTTGTGATCCTCCGCTCCGACGGCACCCCCACCTACAACTTCGCCTGTGTCGTGGACGACACAGAAATGGGGATCACCCACGTCATTCGGGGGGATGAGCATCTTCCCAACACCCCTAAGCAACTCCACATTTACCGCGCTTTGGATCTCACACCCCCGAAATTTGCCCATATTCCCCTCATCTTGGGGCCGGACCGCACGAAGCTCTCCAAGCGCCACGGTGCCGTTTCCGTTTTGGAATACCGGCGAAGGGGGATCCTCCCCGAGGCCATGGTGAACTTCCTCGCCCGCTTGGGCTGGTCCCACGGAGATCAAGAGATCTTTACCCGGGAGGAGCTCATCGCCTATTTCGATCTTCCCGCGGTGGGAAAGTCTGCGGCCGTTTTCGACGAGCAGAAACTCCTTTGGCTGAACCGGGAGTGGATGCGGAGAATTCCTCTTCCTAAACTTGCCGAGCTTGTGCGGGAGTTTTTGGCCCTTGAGGGCGTGGCTTCGCCGGAGGAGATCGCCGGCATTCCGGAAACGAGATTCTTGCGAGCGGTGGAGCTTTTGCGCGACCGAAGCCGCACCTTGGTGGAGCTTGCCCAAAGCGCGCGCTTCCTTTTCCCCAGGGAGATTTCCGTGCCGGAGGACGCGAAGGATCTCCTAAAGCCCGAGCTTTCGGAGGCGTTTTTGAAGGTGGCGGAGGCGGTGGAAAGGCTCGCCGAGCCTTCGCCCGAGGAATTCGAGCGCGCGGTCCGGGAGGCCTTGGAGAAACTCGGCCTTCCCCTGAAAAACGTGGCCCTTCCCATCCGGGTTGTGGTGAGTGGTTCCCGGGTTGGACCCGGGCTTTTTGAGGTCCTGGCCATGGCTGGGCCGAAACTCGTGGCCGAGCGCCTGAGAAAAGCAGCCATGGAGCTGGGAAAGAAAGGATGAGCCTTGGCGTTCCTTTTCGCTTTTCTCTTTTTGGCGTTTAGCGTCCAAGCCGAAGAAATAGGCCTCGTTCCGGAAAGCCCTGAGAATCTTGGGGACTGGGCAAAAGTGGTGCAGGCTTTCCGCCTTTACCCCACGCCTTCGCGTTCCGTTCGCTACGAGGGGCCAACTTTGGCCACCCAACTTTGGGGGGATTTGGCCCTGGGGCAGGCCCGCTATGCCCTTCTCCTTGGGGTTACCCCTCAAAATGTGGCCGAGCTCTACGTGGATTTGGACCGAGATAACCGCATTAGCTCCGAAGAGAGGCTCCCTGGAACCAAAGTGAGTGGGGGAAGGGCGTGGACCGTGACCCTTCGGGCCGACCCTCCGGGAGGGGCTCCCTACGATTATCCGCTTCAGATCCTTTGGCCTGAGGGTCGGGGTTATCTTTTTCTTGTGGGGGGCGCAGCCCGAGCTGGCGAGTTTCGCGGCCGAAGGATTGCCCTCGTGGATGGAGATTTGGATGGTGTATTTGGCACAAAGGGAGATTTTCTCGCTGTGGATGTGGATGGAGATGGAAAAATCTACGCGGAACCCGATGGTCATGAACGCTTTTCCCTAAACGAGTCTTTCACCATAGAGAGGGAAAGCTTTAAAGCCGAAATTCCTTCGGATGGGCGAAAGATTCGCATTTTGCCAGCGCCTTACACCCCCCCGAAAGTTCCCCTAATCCCGGGTTCCCCCGCTCCGAACTTCACCTTTCGGGAATTCCGGAGCGGAGAGAACCTCTCCCTTGAGAGCTTCCGCGGAAAAGTTGTGCTCCTCGATTTTTGGGCCACCTGGTGCCCGCCGTGCATGGCTAGCCTTCCCAAGCTTTTGGAGCTCTACAAGGAGTTCCATGCCAAAGGCTTCGAGATCATCGGGGTAAGCCTTGATGAAAGCGCCGAGGATTTGAGGCGCGTGATTGAATCCTATGGCCTCCCTTGGCCTATCGCCTTTGAGGGGAAGCGCTGGGATAACTCCGTGGCTAATCTCTGGCGGGTTTATCAAATCCCCACGGCGTATCTTTTGGATAAAAACGGGATCATCCGCTTCCGCGACCTGGAGGGCGAAGCTTTGCGTAAGGCCATCTCTGAACTCCTCGCTGAGCCGGCGGTGGCGGAGGCCCCAGCACCAGCCCCAAGTTTCCCGGAAATTTCCCTCCGCCCTGAGCCGATCCTGGAGCTTCGCGTTCCTAAGGAAACAGGTGTCCAGGAGGGAAAGGCCACAACGCTTTCCGTGCGTGTAGTGAACACTTCTCCCTATTTAGCGGAGGAGGTGCGTTTTTCTCTTCCTGATCTTCCCCAAGGGTGGAAAGTAGAGGTGCCTGCCCCGTTCAATCTCCCGGCTTTTGGCGAGCGCGAAGCTCAAATAACGATCCGCTTAAGGGATTCCGCGGAGAAAACGCTTCCCGCCTCCGTGCGCTTATCCGTGGATTACCACTACTGCATTGACGATGCGTGTTTCCAAATATCGCAGGAGGAAAAGCTGACGTTCGTTTTGGGAGCTTCGCCCGCAAGAAATCCATCCCTTCCTTGGTGGATCCTTGTTCTTCTAGCTGCTGGAGTTCTTCTTTCCTGGCTTGTTTTTGGCCGAAACCTGACTTTTCTTTCCCTCCTTCTTGTAGGCTTAGGGATCGCTACCCTAGTTTTCGGGATCTTTTGGGGACAAGCGCGGCAAGCCCAGCGCATCGCCTCCGTCCTCTGCACTTCTTGCGTGGGCATTGAGGAGGCGAAGGCCCCGGTGGCGGAAATCCCTGCGGCCCTTCTTTCGGAATTCCAAAATTTCCCGAAAACCGCACACCTTCTGGTTTTTTATACGCCTTGGTGCAAGAGCTGTCCTTATGCAAAGGCTTTGGTAGCCCAAATTGCTAGTGTAAATCCGCGCATCTCCTTTGAGCTTGTGGATGCTGATGAAAAGAGGGCGGAAGCCGAGAGATATGGGGTTATTCGCAGTGGGAAAACGGTGGTACCAGCGATTGTGGTGCAGGAGACGGGGAAAATCCTTTTTGGTACTGAGGATTTGCCCCAGCGAATCCTCGCGGCCCTGAAGGAGATTTCGTGAGGCTTCGATACCTGCGCCGCGGAACCCAAGGTCTTGGGATTCTTCTTGGCATTTTTGGGATCACCGGGATCGGCATGACCCACCTCATCTTTCCCGGTTTGCATTGTTATGCGTGTCCCCTTTCCGTTACCGTCTGTCCCATTGGGCTTCTGCAGAACCTTGTGATCGCCGGTTCGGTTCCGTTTTACCTGTTAGGCGTGATTGCCCTTTACGGGCTGGCGTTGGGCCGGGGCTGGTGCGGCTGGTTTTGCCCTTTTGGCACGGTGAACGATCTTTTGGCCTTCCGCAAAGTCAGATTTGTGCGGGCTCTTTCGCCTTTGAAAATTTTAGTTCTGGCCGGGACGGTGGTAGCGGCCTGGCGGCTTTTGGATACCTGGTTTTGCAAACTCTGCCCCGCAGCTTCCCTCACCGCTTCCCTTCCGCATTTTGCGCTAGGTCTCGCTCAGCCTACGACGCCGTTTTGGATCCATATGGGGACGCTCGCGGGCACGATTTTGGGTATGGTTCTCATCTCAAGATTTTGGTGCCGCTATCTCTGCCCCATGGGAGCCCTTCTTTCCCTCTTCAACCGGGCAAGTTTCTTTGGCCTAAAGATCCGGCGGGAAAAGTGCACAAAATGCAGGCTTTGCAGCAAATCGTGCCCCATGGGCATCGATCCGTATCTGGAGGGGAACTCCTCGAACTGCATCAAGTGCGGAGAATGCGTGGAGGCGTGCCCGCATAAGGCTTTGTCCCTGGGCTTCGGCTTTCCTGGAGGATTTGGCTTTGCTCCCCTACGTCTTTTTGGGGCTCGTTCAAGGGCTCGCGGAGTTTCTGCCCATAAGTAGCTCCGCCCATCTCCTTTTCGCCCAGCGGTGGCTGGGAATTAGGACACCAGCCCCCCTTCTTGTGGCCTTCCTTCATTTAGGAACCCTTTTGGCTCTTCTTGTCTGGTTCAGAAAGGACCTTCTTTGGCTTGGAAGAG
>CAZQXP010000076.1:0-4281 GCA_964597525.1 uncultured Thermotogaceae bacterium
GGATAAAGGCCTAAAAGGCCGGTGGGCTCACGCTTGCGTAAAAGCCTCACCCCGGAAAGCCCAAGCACCACGGCCTCCACCGTATTGTGCACGGTGGCGGAAAGGAGATGCCCGCCCAAGGCCCTCCCGCCCTTCTCGCCCACCACCACGTGGAGATGAACCACCACGCCCTCTGGCCCCTCCCCGATATTCCCCTGCAGGGAAAGGAGCTCCACTGGCTCGGAAATCCTCTCCTCCAGGTATTTCCCGGCCTCCCAGTATCCCAAAACCACCTCCCGGAGCATTCCTACGCCGCAGACCACCGCCGCTTGCGGAGGAAGGTGGCTCAGGGCCTCAGGAAGCTTTTCCCCATCTAAAAGCCGCACCACAAGCGTCTCCCCGCTTTTGGCCACTAACATTTTCCCACCCCCAAAACCACAAGATCGGCCACGTTTGTGCCCGTTGGGCCGAGGAACAAAAGGTCGCCCGAGGCTTCCAGGGCCCGATAAGTATCGTTTGCCCGAAGGGCCCGATACGGATCCACCCCCTGGGCTTTGCACCGCGTTTCCGTCTCCCCATCCACAATGGCGCCGGCGGCGTCCGTGGGCCCGTCCTTTCCGTCCGTGGCCAAAGCCAACAGGGCCACGCCTTTTAGGCCCGCGATCTCCAAAGCAAAAGCGAGCGCAAGTTCCTGATTTCGTCCACCTTTTCCTCCGCCCCGCACGGTCACCGTGGTTTCCCCGGAGAGCACAAGGAGGCAAGGCGGCGCAAAGGGTCGGGAAAAACGCACCTCCTCTTCGGCAATTCCCGCAAGAACTTTCGCCACTTCCCTTGCTTCTCCCCGCATGGTGGTAGTGAGGATCTCCGCGTGAAAGCTGTGTTTTTCTCCCCAATTCCGGGCGATTTCCGCGGCCGTGCGGCCCGAGCCCAAAAAGATGTGGGAAGCTCGGGAGAAAAGGGGATCGCCGGGCTTTGGGGTCTCGGGAATTTCTCCCTTTTCGCCCGCAAGAAGGCGCTGGCGCACACGCTCCGGGATCTCCGGCCAAAGCGCCCGCGCTTCCAAGATCTCCCGTGCTTGGGCGAACGTGGAGGGATCGGGAAATGTCGGGCCGGAGGCTACCGTGCCCAAGTCATCGCCGGGAACATCGGAAAGAACCAAAACCAGGATCGTCCCCGCCCGGGTGTGGCACAAAAGTTGGCCGCCTTTCACCGCGGAAAGGTGCTTGCGAACGATATTCATCTCCTGAATCGTCGCTCCGCTTTTCAGAAGAAGCTCGTTTACCCTTTGCAGATCCTCCAGAGAAAGGCCCTCGGCGGGGACCTCAAAGAGCGCGGAACCGCCGCCACTCACCAAAACAAAAAGGAGATCATCCGGCCCGAGACCCCTGATGAAATCGAGAAGCTCCTCGCTTGCCCGGAGGGTGCGCTCGTCAGGAACGGGATGACCGCCTTCCCTCATCTCGATGCACCGGAGGGAGGGCTTTTGGCCGGGTGTGGTGATCACAAGGCCGCCATCGAGGCGCTCGCCGAGCGCATCCTCCAGGGCCTCGGCCATGGCCGCCGCAGCCTTTCCAAAGCCCACGGCCACAATGCGCCTAAACTTAGAAAGTTCGTAGCTTTGCCCTCCCACAACGAGTTTGTTTCCCCGGCGCTGCAAATGGCGCGGCAAAAGACGATGTGGGGAAAGCTCTTCCAGGACCTCTCGGGCCAAGGAAAGAAGCTCTTCCCGCAGCGCCTTGTCCGCCATGCCCTTCACTTCTATCCTCGGGAGTCCATGAAGGCAAGGGAGAAAATGGCCGAAGTGGATCGGCTCCTTCGCGAATTTTTCGGGGAGCCTCCACGTCCCCGGGATCGGGATCCCCTGGAACTCTTGATCCGCACCATTCTTTCCCAAAACACCTCCGACCGAAACCGCGATCTCGCGTACGAGAACCTGCGCGCGCGTTTCCCCACCTGGGAAGACCTCCTGAAAGCGGAAGAGGCGGAGGTGGCGGAGGCCATTCGGCCCGCAGGGCTCTACCGGGAACGGGCGAAGAAAATCCGCGCGGTCTTGGAGAGGATCAAAAAGGAACAGGGTGAACTCAGCCTCGATTTTTTGAAAGGGCTTTCCCCGGAAGACGCGGAAAGATGGCTTCTTTCCCTTCCTGGGGTGGGAAAGAAAACGGCATACGTGGTTCTCCTTTTTGGCTTCGGTTGGGAGAAATTTCCTGTAGATACGCATATCCGGCGGGTAACGCAGAGGCTGGGCTTTTGGAATGGGAAGGGCGATCCCCATGAGGCGCTCGAGGGGATCATTCCTGAAGGACGAGCATACGCGTTGCATTTGAACCTGATTGCCCTTGGCCGGACGGTTTGCCGGCCGCGGAATCCCCGGTGTACAACTTGCCCTCTTCTTCGGCTTTGCCCTTATGGCAAGAAAAAGGAGGGAAGATGACGCGGGACGAGGCGCTCACGCTCGTGCAGCAGATGGTGAAGACGAAAAACCTTGTGAAGCACATGTTGGCGGTGGAGGCGGGGATGCGGGCTTTGGCTCAATACTTGGGAGAGGACCCGGAACGCTGGGCCCTCGCCGGCCTCCTTCACGACCTCGATTACGAAGAAACGAAAGATCGGCCGGACCTCCACGGCCACCGCACGGTGGCGATGCTTAAGGAGAAAGGGGTTACGGACGAGGAAATTCTCAACGCTATCTTAGCCCATGCCGGGCACAAAACACCGGAAAAACCCATGGAAATCGGGCTTACCGCTGTGGATCCCCTCACAGGGCTCATCGTGGCCGCGGCTTTGGTGCATCCGGAGAAGCTCGCCGGGCTTTCTGCGCAAAATGTCCTCAACCGCTACAAGGAAAAAGGCTTTGCCCGCTCCGCTTCCCGGGAAAATATGGCTCTCTGCCAAAAGCTCGGCCTGGAGCTTTTGCATTTCATGGACATTGTCTTACAAGCGATGAAAGGGATTTCCGCGGAACTTGGGCTTTAGATCACCCCGAGCTTGCGCCCCACTTTGGCGAATTTGTCCAAAGCGAAGTCCAGATCTTCCTTCGTGTGGATAGCGGAGACCATAACGCGAATGCGCGCCTTTCCTTTTGGCACCGTGGGGTAGGTGATGGCCTGAGCGAAGACCCCTTCTTCAAAGAGCATCTTGGAGAAATCCCAAGCGGTCTGAGCTTCTCCGAGCATCACCGGGGTGATAGGGGTCTGAGAGTTTCCGATATCGAAGCCGAGCTCCACCATTTTGGATTTGAAGTAGCGGGTGTTTTCCCAAAGCTTTTTCACCCGGTCCTCGGAGCGCATGAGGATATCGACAGCGGCGATGCAGGCGGCCACATCCGCGGGGGTGGCGGCGCTGGAGAAGAGGAAGGGCCGGCCCCGCTGGCGCAGAAATTCCACGATTTCCCGCTTTCCCGCCACATAGCCGCCCATGACCCCGAAGGCCTTGGAAAGCGTGCCCACCTCGATATCCACCCGACCATGGAGGCCGAAATGGTCCACAATTCCCCGGCCGTGTGAACCTAAAACGCCCTCCCCATGAGCGTCGTCCACCATGACGATGGCCTCATACCGCTCGGCGAGCTCCACAATCTCCGGAAGAGGCGCCAGATCCCCATCCATGGAGAAAACCCCGTCCGTAACGATGAGTTTCACCGGCGCGTTCTTTTTCTCCTCCAGGGCCTTGGCCAGGGCCGACACATCCAGGTGAGGATAGATCACGCGCTCGGCCTTGGTGAGGCGGCAACCGTCAATGATGGAGGCGTGGTTGAGCTCATCGGTAAAAATCACCGCTCCTGGGCCAGCGATGAGGGGGATCGTCGCCAAGTTCGCACAGAATCCGGACTGAAAAGTGACGGCGTCCTCGCAGCCCTTGAATTCCGCGAGCTTCCGCTCGAGTTCCCGGTGGAGGGACATGGTGCCGGCGATGGAACGCACTGCCGCTGGGCCCACGCCATACTCCTCAATGGCCTTGATCGCCGCCCGCTTCAGCTCCGGGTCGTTGGCAAAGCCCAGGTAGTTGTTGGAGCACATGTTGAGGACCTTTTTTCCGTCCACCACGGTCCAAGCGCCCACCGGGCTTTCGATGGTGCGGATGATGTTGTACATCCCTTGGGCTTTAAGGGACTCAAGCTCCGCCACAATGAAGTCGTACTTTCCCATTAGCCTCCTCCTTGCCCTAAGATACCCAGGGATCCTGAAAAAAGCAAGATCGGATTTGCCTGGAAATGAACAGGAAGCTAGAATGGCGTGATGGCTATGAAAATTTTGGTCACTGGAGCCACAGGGCAAATCGGGTCGGAATTGACCGTCGTTC
>CAZQXP010000077.1:0-4263 GCA_964597525.1 uncultured Thermotogaceae bacterium
CTCCAGGTTTATCCAGAGCGAGAATTTTCCCGCGGTCGATGATGGCCACCCGGTCGGAAAGCTCCTCGGCCTCCTCCATGTAGTGGGTGGTAAGGAAGATGGTCATCCTGTGCTCCTCGCGGAGTTTGCGGATGTACTCCCAAATGGCGGTTCTCGTTTGCACATCCAGGCCCAGGGTGGGCTCATCCAAAAAGAGGATCTTCGGCCGGTGAATGAGGGCGCAGGCGATGTCCAGCCTCTTGAGCATTCCTCCGGAGTACGTCTGGGCAAGATCGTTTCGGCGCTCCCAAAGGCCGAAAAGCCGGAGGACCTCCTCGCCCCGCTTGCGGATTTCCTCCCGGGGGAGGTGATAAAGCCGGCCTTGGAGATATAGGTTCTCCCAGCCGGTGAGGGAATCGTCCACCGCCGTTTCCTGGGCGGCGTACCCGATGCTCCGCTTGGTCACGCTCGGGTCTTTGCTCACATCCACTCCGAAGATTCGAATCATTCCGGCAGTGGGCCGAAGGAGGCCGATGATGCACTTGATGGTGGTGGACTTTCCCGCGCCGTTTGGGCCAAGGAACCCGAAGATTTCCTGCTCGTTTATGGAAAAGGAAACGCCGTCGACTGCGCGAATCCCGCCGCGATAGATCTTCACCAAGTTTTCAACAGTTACGGCTTCCATCGCTTTCACCTCCCAGAAGCGCGGCTAATTCCGCGTTGGTCCGGGCAAGAAGGCTCGAGAGCTCCAGAGTTTTTCCGGAAGCCAAAGCTGCGGCAAAGAGGCGCAAGAACTCCGAAAAATGCGGGATATTTTTGGGAGCTTGTGCGAGGAGGCTAGCGATGATCTTCCATTCCTCTTTCCCCTTTTCCATCTCCGCAAGGGCTTCCTTTCCTTTTTCCGTGAGGCACCAGCGGGGAGGCTTTTCCCCGCTTTGCTCGACCAGGCCTTGCTCGGCGAGGGAGCCCAAAAGGGGGTAAAGGGAGCCGGGGGAGGGCCGCCAGCCCACTCGGCCTTCCAATTCCTTGGCCAGGGCCTAGCCGGTCCGCGGCCCCTCGGAAAGAAGTCGGAGAACCCAATAGCGGAGAAAACCTCGGCCCATCATGTCGGTTCCGATAGATCGGATCCGAAGGATACCCCTTTCCTCAGGAAAAACAACCCTGGAGAGGTACAATCCCCCGATGCCTACGCGCCTATTTTTTCGTTCCGGCCTTACCGAGCGGTACCGCGGCCTGCGCGAAGTCTTGGAGCTTTGGGCCAACTACGAGGGGCAAAAAGCCGAAGGGAAGGTCATCCTCGTGAAGCCCAATTGCGTTTCCGCCACGGTTCGCCTTGCCTCCACCCACGCGGAGGCCGTGCGCGCGGCCTTGGAAGTCCTCTCCCAACTCCGCCCCAAACGCCTCATCCTTGGCGAGGGCTCAAGCGAAGACACTCTCAAGGCTTTCGAGAACTTTGGCTACCTCTTTTGGGCCGAAAAGTTCGGCGCGGAGATCCTCGATTTAAATACGGACGACTTTGAGACCCGCTACGTCTACGATTCCCAGGGCCAAAGGGTTCCTGTAAGGATCGCCAAGACCACCCTCCACTCCTTCCGCGTTTCCCTGGCCAGGCCTAAGACCCACGATACGGTGATCGTCACCCTGGGAATCAAGAACCTCGTAGTGGGCGCGATCCAGAAACCCGACAAACCGAAAATTCACCAGGGATACCCGGCCATCAACCTGAATATCGCCCTTTTGGCCAAGGAACTGGCACCCCACCTTTCTCTTGTGGATGGCTTCGAGGGAATGGAGGGCAAAGGCCCGGTAGAGGGAAGCCCGGTTTTCCACGGATTTGCCCTGGCTGGAAGCGATCCCGTGGCGGTGGACGCTGCCGCGGCCCATCTCATGGGGTTTGATCCCCGGGAAATCGGGTACCTTGTCTTCTGCGCGCGCTTGGGCTTGGGAACTCTTGAGGAAAGGGAGTGGGAGATCGTGGGCGACCCCTTGCAGGCGGCGATGAAGAAATACCGGCCGCATCCCACGTATGAGGAACAGCGGCGTTGGGAGCTTTTGGAAACAGCGCTGGCGGGAAAGCTATGAGCTGGGTGGAGAAATTCGGTGATCCAAGGATCAACCGGCGGGCGGAGGTGGACCCCCTTTTGCGGGAGGTATTGGAGCGGGCCCTTGAGGAAATCCATGGGATTCTTGCCGCCCACGGCCGGCCCTTCCGCCTCCGTGCCCTCCTTACCCGGGACGGCGAATACCTCCTCCGCATGGAGGTAGCGTACGAGGACCGGGAGGAGCGGGATCGGCTCTGGGATGAGGCGGCTCAAGCCTTGGAGCGGGCGCGGGCTGGCCGGCCCGTGCACATCCTCTGCGGGATCGCCCGCCTGAACCCGGAGGCCTAAATGGAGCTTCCCCGCGCCTTCGGCATCCTTCTGCATCCCACAAGCCTTCCCGGACCCTGGGTGTGCGGGGTCCTGGGTAAAGAGGCGAAGAACTTTTTGGACTGGCTTTCCGAGGCCAGGGCGCGCTTTTGGCAAGTCCTCCCCCTCGGCCCCACGGGGTTTGGGGATTCGCCCTACCAGAGCTTCTCCGCTTTTGCGGGAAACCCTTACCTCATCGATCCCGAGGACCTCTTCCAGCGGGGCTGGATAGCAAAGGAAAAACCGCCTCTTGTCCCTCCTGATCGGGTGGATTACGGCCTCCTTTACCGGTGGAAATGGGATCTTTTGCGCCGGGCCTTCCAGGGGTTCCTGGAAAATGCTGATCCCACGGAGCACCGGGAATTCCAGGTTTTCTTGGAGAAAGAAAGCTTTTGGCTTTTGGACTACGCCCGGTTTATGGCCCTCAAGGACCGGTTCGGCGGCCGGCCTTGGAACGAGTGGCCCCGGGAATTCCGCTTGCGCGCTCCAGAGGCTTTGCCTTCTTGGGAAGAACCGGGTGTGAGATTCCATGCCTGGACCCAGTGGGTTTTCTTCCGGCAGTGGCAGGAGATCCGGGACTATGCCCACGCGCGGGGGATCCAAATCATCGGGGACATCCCCATTTTCGTGGCCTATGATTCCGCGGATGTTTGGGCAAGGCGCGAGCTCTTCGAGCTCGATGAGGAAGGAAGGCCCACGGTGGTGGCCGGGGTCCCGCCAGACTATTTCTCGCCTACAGGACAGCGCTGGGGAAACCCTCTTTATCGCTGGCCGGCCCACGAGGCCGAGGATTTCCGCTGGTGGATCGCGCGGGTCCGCCAGGTCCTCCGGCTTTGCGACCTTGTGCGGATCGATCACTTCCGGGGCTTCGCCGCGTACTGGGAAATTCCCGCCGAGGAGCCCACCGCGGTGCGCGGCCGCTGGGTCCCCGCACCCGGAGAAAAACTCTTCACGCGCATGGGCGAAGTCTTAGGAAGCCTTCCCATCCTCGCCGAAGACTTGGGCGTGATCACGCCTGACGTGGAAGAACTCCGCGACAAGTTCGGGTTCCCCGGGATGCGGGTCCTCCAATTCGCCTTCGATGGGAAACCCGACAATCCCCATCTTCCGGAGAACTTCCCCGAACACGGCCGCGTTGTGGTTTACCCAGGAACCCACGACAACGACACCGCTTTAGGGTGGTATCGGACCGCGCCGAAGGAGGTGCGGGAAAATCTCCATACTTATCTGGCTAGACACGGGATAAACGTTCAGGGTGAGGAGGACATTCCCTGGGCCCTCATCCAGGTGGCCTTCCGCAGCCGGGCAAAGCTAGCGGTGGTGGCCATGCCCGACGTTTTGGGGCTTGGGAGCGAGGCGCGTTTTAATTTCCCGAGCCGCCCCCACGGAAATTGGGCTTGGCGACTCAGAGAGGGGCAGCTTTCCCTTGAAAAAGCCAAGCATCTATTTTTGCTGGCACGGGAAAGTTCCCGTGTCCACGAAAGAAGTTAGCGGAGTTGCCCCAAAACCATCTTAGATCTATACTGGCCATCCAGTCGCCTCGGGTGAGGCGATAAGGAGGGGATGTTCGATGCTCTGCAAAGAGAAGAAAACGGAAACGCCTAAGCAGCCGAAAAAACCGTGCGGGAAGTGAGTCAGGTTACCTTGGTTGTAACGGAAACCGTCGCGTAGAATAGGGAAGCGACGGATTGCGAAAGGAGGAAAGAGTGAGCAAAACAACGAAGATTGGGATAGGGGTTGCTGTTTTAGCGGTCATCGGTATCGTGGTGGGCATTCTTGTCACCAGGCCCAAAGGGGATTTCACCCTGCCCGCCACCTTGACCTTGGCTGTCCCCATTACCCGGACGGGGACTTTGGACATCACCCTCACCCCGCC
>CAZQXP010000078.1:0-4238 GCA_964597525.1 uncultured Thermotogaceae bacterium
GCCATGAGGGCCCTGGCTACCGCTAGCATCTGCTGCTCGCCTCCGGAAAGGGTTCCACCCCGTTGGTTCTGCCGCTCCTTCAGCCTGGGAAAAAGGAAGAAGACGAACTCCAAATCCCGGGAAATCCCCGCCGTATCGGTGCGGGCATACGCGCCCAAAAGGAGGTTCTCCATCACCGTGAGGTCTGGAAAAATCTTCCTTCCCTCCGGCGCCATGGAAAGGCCCATCCGCACGATCTCATACGGCCTTTTCCCAAGAAGGCTTTTTCCATCCAGCATGATTTGGCCCTCTTTCGGGCGCACCAAGCCCATAACCGCCCGGAGGGTCGTGGTCTTTCCCGCGCCGTTTGCGCCAAGGAGGGTCACCACTTTCCCATCCGGAACAGAAATGGAAATTCCCTGAAGGGCGTGGATCCCGCCATAGAACACATGGAGGTTTTGGATCTCAAGCACGGAGCGCCTCCTCGCCCAAATAGGCCTCAATCACCTTGGGGTTGTTTTTGATCTCCTCGGGAGTCCCTTCCGCGATGGAAACGCCGAAGTCGATGACGCGGATCCGCGGGCAAATCCCCATCACCACCTGCATCACGTGCTCGATGAGGAAAATCGTGAGGTTGAAGACTTTGTGGATGTGGCGGATGAAGCCCATGAGATCGGCAGCCTCTGCGGGGTTCATCCCCGCGGCGGGCTCGTCCAAAAGGAGGAGTTTGGGGGAAGTCGCGAGAGCGCGAGCGATCTCCACCCGCCGTTGAAGCCCATAGGGCAAAGCCCCCGCTCGGAAATTCGCCCACTTCTCCAAGCCCACCGCGGCCAAAAGCTCCATCCCCCGCTCCCGCATCCTCCTTTCCTCCCGAAGGTAGCGGAATGTGGGAATAAGAGCGTCGAAAAGGGAGGCCCGGAGGCGGGGATGGAAGGAGATAAGCACGTTCTCAAGGGCTGTCATTTCCTTACAGAGGCGGATGTTCTGGAAGGTGCGAGCAATCCCGAGCCGGGCCACCTGCCAGGGCGGGAGGCCCGTGATGTCGCGGCCCTCGAAGATCACGCGGCCTTCAGTGGGCGTGTAGTGACCAGTGATCATGTTGAAAATCGTGGTCTTCCCCGCGCCGTTTGGGCCAATGAGGCCCACGAGCTCCCCACGTTGGATATCCATGGAGAACTCCCGCACGGCCACAAGGCCTCCAAACCGCATCGTGAGGTTATCGAGCCGAAGGATCACCTCGTTTTGGCCCATGCCCACCTCCAGGCCCGCGCTGCTCCCTGGGAAATCCAGTCCCAGGTGAACTCCTCCCTGCCAAAGAGGCCGCGCCGGAAAAAGAGCATGATGAGAATAAGCAGCACCGCGAACACCACCATCCGCATCCCCGGCACCACCGCTGTATCCACAAACCGCAAGGCCTCGAAAACGGCGGCGAAGATGAACCCGCCCACAATGGCCCCGGAAATGCTTCCCAGGCCACCCAAAACGATGATCATGAGGAGGTAGAAGGTCATGAAGAAGCGGAAGAGATCAGGGGTAATCGTGCCGATCAACGTGGCCATGAGGCCTCCGGAAACCCCGGCGCAAAAGGCGCTGAACATAAAAGCGAGAAGCTTATGGCGAAAAACGTTGATCCCCATGGATTCCGCCGCGAGCTCGTCTTCCCTTATGGCCCTCAAGGCTCGGCCAAAGCTCGAGTTTTTCAGCCGCACGGCGGCGTACGTGAGGATCACCAGCGCGCCCATGGACCACTTCAGATCCGTGTACTGAGGAATGCCTTTGATCCCCATGGGGCCGTTCGTGAGACTCATGAAGTTGCAGGCCAAAACGTAAAGGATTTCGCCAAAGCCGAAGGTAGCGATGGCCAGATAATCTCCGCGCAACGCCCGAAGCGCGGGTATCCCCACCACAAGCGAGGCCAACACCGCGAGAATCCCTCCAGCCAAAAGGGCGAGGATGAACCCCGAATAGGGAAGGGTGAACTGGTTAAAGGGCCAGGAGAGGGGGGTGAAAAGCCAGACCACCCGCTTTTGGTGGAGGGGGAGCATGAAGAGGGTGGTGAGGTACCCGCCCAAAAGCATGAACCCATGCGGCCCCAAGGAGAATTGGCCGGTGACGCCGTTGATCATGGTGTAGCCCACCGCGGCGAGGGCATAAATGGCGCCGAAGTTCAAAACCCGCCAGATAAAGCGGTCCAGGTTGGCGTCACCCCACCAGATGAAAAGCGCCAGCCCCAAAAGGAAGAAAAGCGTGAGAAGGCGGTTGGGCTTCATACCTTCTCCTTGAGAGGTTTGCCCAAGATCCCCGTGGGCTTAAAGAGGAGGAAGAAGATGAGGATGGCAAAGATGAAGGCATCCCGAAAGCCAGAGAGGCCGGGGAGGAAAGCCACAATGAGGATTTCCGCCAATCCCAAAAGGAAGCCGCCGAGCATGGCGCCCACGATGTTCCCAATCCCGCCGATAACGGCCGCGGTGAAAGCCCGCCAGCCCGGCATGATCCCCAAATCCCATTGCAACCGAGGATAGCGGCAACCCCAGAGGATTCCGCCTACTGCGGCCAAAGCGGAACCCACGAGGAAGGTGTAGGAAATCACGCGGTTGATGTCCGCGCCCATAAGGGCCGTGGTCTCGATATCCGTGGCGATGGCCCGCATGGCCCGACCCACTTTCGTGCGGTACACAAGGAAAATGAGGCCCAAAAGGCAGGCTGCGGCAATCACCGGAACCCAAACGGTCACCCCTTGAATGCGCACATTTCCCAGCTGGTAAATCTTGGTCATGAAATCCGGCGTGGGATAAGGCTTTTGCCGACCACCTGCCCAGGGAAGGACGATGATGAGGTTCTCCAAGAGGAAGGAAACCCCGATGGCGGTGATAAGAAGGGAAATGCGGGGCGCTTCCCGAAGGGGCCGATAGGCCACGCGCTCGATGGTCACGCCCATAAGGGCTGTGATAGCAATGGCGCAAAGGGCGGAAATCCACCAGGGAAGCCGGAAAAGAATCACCAGGAAGAACACCCAATATCCCGCCCACATGAAGACGTCACCGTGGGCGAAGTTGATGAGGCGGAGGATGCCGTAGACCATGGTGTAGCCGATGGCGATGAGCGCATAAAGACTTCCCAAAGTGACGCCGTTGAAGAGCTGCTGAACGTAAGTGGCCACCTAGCCTCCTAAAAAAGGAGCGGGGGCGGGTTAAACCCGCCCCCTTACCCCTTTACTTCCCTATAAGGGCTTTGATTTCTGCAGCCCGCGAGGCCGGGATCATCGTAGCGTAGACGAATTGGCCGTTTTCGACCTTGAGGAAGAAGAAGTCCTTAATGGGGTCGCCCTCGGGCGTCATGATGGTTCGGCCAGTGACCACCTCGAGGTCCGCGGTCTGGAGGGCCTCCTTAATGGCTTTGGGATCCGCGGAACCGGCACGCTGGATGGCATCCACGATGAGGAGGTAGCAGTCCACGGCCAAAGCGCCGAAGGCATCGGCCTCGCGGCCGAAGTACTTCTTGTACTCCTCCGCGTACCGGAGGCCGATCCCCGTGGCCTGGGCGGGATGCCAGAAGGTGGTGAAGTGGATGCCCTCCACAGCCGCGCCACCGATCTCAATGAGTTCGGGCGCAAAGAGGCCGTCCGCGCCCAAAATGGGCTGGGTGAGCCCAAGATCCCGGGCCTGCCGGGCCATGAGGGCCACCTCCGTGTAGTAGTTGGGCGTATAGATGATGTCCGGGTTCAGCCGCTGGATCTCCGTGAGCTGGGCGGTGTAGTCCACGTCACCGGAGCGGCAGTAAAGGGTGGCCACCACTTTCCCGCCCAAAGCCTCGAAGGCCTCGATGAAGTATTTGCCGAGGCCCACGCAGTAGGCCTGGGCCACGTCGATCACCACCGCGGCGGTCTTCGCGCCGAAGAAGTCGCGGGCCAAAGCCGCAGCCACCGGGCCCTGGTCATCATCCTTGAAGCACGCGCGGAAGAGGTAATCACCCACCTGGGTGGTGAGGGGGTTGGTGGTGGTGGGCCCGATCATGGGCACACCGGCAGCCTGCACGATCTCCGCCGCGCCCAAGAACGGCCCAGAACACATGGTGCCGATGATCGCCACCACTTTCTCTACCTGAATAAGACGGGTGGCACCGGTAGCAGCCTCTACGGGCTCAGTGCGGGCGTCGAAGTACACAAGCTCAATGGGCCGTCCCAAGACTTCCGTAGGAACGAGTCCTACTGCTCGGGCGAATTCAAGCGCGTCCCGGGCCATCTGGCCGTACGCGGCGCA
>CAZQXP010000079.1:0-4202 GCA_964597525.1 uncultured Thermotogaceae bacterium
GGGTGCGGTAACCGGGGGAGCTCCGCAAGGGGCTGAGAGGAGGCGAAAGCCTCGACCCTTGGAACCTGATCTGGGTAATACCAGCGTAGGGAAGGTTACCGAGCGCTGGCCCACTCAGGTGAGAGCCCCCTCCCTTGGTTAGCCGCCAAGGAGGGGTTTTTCTTGGCGCGCACGATCCTCATTGTGGCAGGCGGGGTGGCCTCCGCGGACGAAGTGCGGGAGGCCGCAAAAGACGCGGATTTCGTTATCGCCGCGGATGGTGGCTTTTCCCTTGCCTCCCAAGCAGGCCTCCGCGTAGATCTCCTCGTGGGGGACATGGATTCCCTCGACTGCGTCCCTGAACACGTGCCTACCTTGAAATTCCCACAGGAAAAGGATGCTACCGATTTGGAGCTCGCTCTGGATTACGCCTGCGGGTTGAACCCCGAGCGGATCCTGGTGGTGGGGGCCTTTGGTGCCCGGCTCGACCATACCCTGGCCAACGCTAACCTCCTCGAGAAGTACAACCTTCCCGTGGTGCTCTTCCACCAAGGGTTCCGCGTGTACCTTGTGGTCCAAAAACTCGAGATCCCGGCGGCGTTGGGCGACCTCGTTTCTCTCATTCCTCTTTCCGCGGAAGTCCAGGGAATTTTCACTTGGGGCTTGCGCTATCCCCTTCAAGATGGCGTTCTTTTTCGGGCCTCCACGCGCGGCGTGTCCAATGAGGTCATTGGCCTTCCCTGCGGGGTGAGGGTGCGCGAGGGAAAGCTCCTCCTCATCCACAAACCCCAAGGAGGTGGGCGATGAGGCGCATCGTTTTAAGTCTTTTGGTGTTGGTATCTTTGGCTTTGTCGGCTTGTGCACGGCAGCTTGTGGTCTACACCTATGACTCCTTCGTTTCCTGGGGGCCCGCTAGGGCCATCGAGGAAAAATTCGAGGCCCTGTTCCCTGGTGTGGACCTCGTCTGGGTAGCGGTGGGCGACTCCTCGGAAATGCTCGCCCGCCTGATCGCCGAGCTCCGGCTTGGCGTACCCACGGCTGACGTCTTTTTGGGCCTCGCAGACGTGGAGCTACCCCGGGCTTTGGCCCATAACGTTTTCCAGCCCTATGATCCTGCGAGAATTCCCAATCTTGCGGACGTTCCGGAGGACCTCATCTTCGACAAAACGGGCCACGTCCTCCCTTACGACCACGGCTACGTGACCTTCGTCTACGATTCCGAGCTACTTCCCGAAGAGCTCGTGCCCAAAACCCTCGATGACCTTCTTCGGCCGGAGCTGCGTGGGAAAATCATCCTCACCGATCCCCGCACCTCCTCTCCCGGCCTTTCCTTCCTCCTTTGGACGATCGCCCACTATGGCGATGGCTGGCTGGACTACTGGCGGAAACTGATCCCCAACGTCCTTACCATCACGAAGGGCTGGTCCGAGGCCTACGATCTTTTCCTGGCCGGTGAAGCCCCTATCGTTCTTTCGTACTCCACCGACACCGCTTACTCCTACATCGAGCATGGATCCTTGCGCTACCGGGTGATTACTCCCGATGGCGAGGCCTACCGCCAGGTCGAGGGAATGGGCATTGTCCACGGAACGAAGGAACCTGAATTGGCCCACGCTTTCCTGAATCTCGTCCTTTCCGTGGAAATTCAGGAGCTCCTGCCCACCACCCAATGGATGTTCCCAGTGAACGCTAAGGCTAAGCTTCCTGCAGGTTATGAATACGCGGTGATTCCGGAGAAACCTGTTTCCTTGGATCCGGAGCTCGTGGGAGAAAAACTTGAGGAGTGGCTGGCGCTGTGGCAAAGGTTCTTGATCGGCGGCTGAGCTTAAGGACGGGGGCAAGCCTGGCCCTTGCCGGCTTGCCCCTTCTCTTTTTGGTTTTCGCTTTCTTCCTCCCCTTGGCCAATATCGTTCTCCTCAGCGTGCGCACGGAAAATCGCTGGACCGCGGATAACCTGCGGGCCGTCCTCTCCGACCCTTACGTGCGGCACCTCTTTTCCTTCACCTCCCTTCAAGCCTTTCTTTCCACGCTTCTCAGCCTCATCTTGGGCTTTCCCTTAGGCTGGTTCCTCACCCGCTACCGCTTCCCGGGAAAAGGGTTGGTACGGGCTTTTACGCTTGCGCCGTTTGTTCTTCCTCCCATCACCGTGGCCCTCGGTTTTTTCCTGTTTTTCGGAAACACGGGGTACCTCAACAACGCCTTGCGCGCGGCCTTCGGCCTTCGCGAGCCGCCCCTGCGCCTCCTTTACTCCCTTTGGGCCATCGTCCTGGCCCACGCTTTCTACAATGCGCCTGTATTTGCCCGCTTCGTTCACGCCGCCTGGGATTCCCTTGACCCCAGTTTGGAGGAAGCCTGCGCGGTGCTTGGCGTTTCCCGGCTGCGGGCTTTTTTCACCGTGACCTTGCCCCTCCTTCTTCCTGCCATTTTTTCCGCGGCTACGCTTGTGTTCGTCCTCTGCTTTCTCTCCTTCGCCATTCCCCTTTCCCTTGGTGGGGCCCGCTTTGCTACGGTAGAGGTGGGTATTTACCTTTATGCCCGTGTCTATCTCGACTTTCCCCGCGCCGCAGCCTTGGGTTTGGTCCAAATTTTGGTAACCCTTGGATTAGCTTATTTCTACGTGCGGGGGAGCGGGTTTTTGGGTGGCCAGCAAGGGCGAACTCGTCCTGTTCCCACTCTGCGCTTTCCTTCACGCCCCGCGCATCTCCTTTGGATCCTTTGGCTTCTTGTGAGCGCCATGATTTTCTTGGGGCCTATGGCTTCGGTAGTGGCGGACTCCTTCTCCCGTCCCCTGGGAGGAAAGCCTCCAGGCTTTGGTTGGTATCGCGCCATTTTTTCTCCTGAACAGAACCCGTTCATCGGTACTTCTCCTTTGGGAAGCATCCTGGTGAGCCTGGAGGTGGCGGGTCTTTCCACCCTTTTGGCCCTTCTTCTTGGGCTTTCGGTGAGCGGAGCCTTGCGGGTTTTGCGTTCCCGGGCGCTGGAGGCCTTGCTTATGGCGCCCATGGCTGTTTCCTCCGTGGTGTTGGGCTTGGCTCTCCTTTTGGCTTTCCGAAACCCACCCTTTTCCTACCTTCCGGAAAAGTTCTCCCTGGTTTTGGCCCACGGCCTCATGTTCTACCCTTTTGTGGTGCGGGTGGTGCGGCCAATCTGGGGAGGTCTCACCCCTTCTTGGGTAGAAGCTGCTCGCGCTTTGGGTGCGAGCCGCGCCCGCGCTTTCCTTACCGTGGAAGTTCCCCTTCTTTCCCAGGCCCTCCTTGTAGCTGGAGCTTTTAGTCTCGCCCTTTCCCTTGGGGAGATGACCGCGGCCTCGATGCTTTCCCGCGGAGAGCTCGTGACCATTCCCCTTGCGATCTACCACTTCCTTTCCGCGCGGAGGTTTGGGGCCGCCTCGGCCATGGCCTCCCTCCTCATCCTCATCACTGTGGCTGCAGTCGCCGTCTGGGAATGGATCGGCGAGAGGAGCCTTCGCGCCTATGGCCAGGCTTGATGTGGAGAGATTGCACAAGCGTTTCGGCGAAGTTGTCGCTGTGGATGAGGTTTCCTTCTCCGTGGACGCAGGCGAGATCTTCGTCCTCCTCGGTCCCTCAGGATGCGGGAAAACCACGGTTCTCCGGTGTATTACGGGTTTGGAAAAACCAGATCGCGGGGAGATCCGCCTAGATGGCCTTTCCCTGCTCCCTCTTCCTCCGGAAAAGCGTGATGTGGGCCTTGTTTTCCAGAACTATGCCCTTTTCCCCCATCTCACGGTGGCTGGGAATATCGCGTACGGATTGCGCCACGGAAGGCAGCGAATGCCTCGCCTGGCGCGCAAGAAAAAGGTCGCAGAACTTTTGGATTTGGTGGGGCTTTCGGGTTACGAGCGGAGAAAGCCTCACGAGCTTTCGGAGGGGCAGAAGCAAAGGGTGGCTTTGGCCCGGGCTTTGGCGGTGGAGCCCAAGGTTCTCCTTTTAGATGAGCCGCTCTCCGCGCTGGATGCGGCGTTGCGCGTGGAGCTACGCCGGGAACTCCGCCGCATCCTAAAAGAGCGAGGGACCACTTCCGTTTACGTTACCCATGACCAAGAGGAAGCGCTCGTTTTGGGCGATCGGGTCGGGGTGATGCGGGAGGGGAAGCTGGAACAGGTGGACCGGCCCCAGGATCTTTATGAGCGACCGAGAACTCTTTTTGTCGCGCAGTTCTTGGGAAGGGCCAATCTCTGGCCCGCCCAGGTTTTGCGCAAGGAG
>CAZQXP010000080.1:0-4154 GCA_964597525.1 uncultured Thermotogaceae bacterium
GCCTGTTCCAAGCTTTTTAGGTGATCGGCATCGGCAGCAAAGCCCCCCGTATAGCCCTCTTGCAAGACCCCAAAAACTGTATCTGCTAAAACCTGGGCAAAGGTGCGGCCTGTACGGCTGTTCTCGCGTACGGATTGCTGAGCAAGCACCGGAAATACCCGGGCTTTCAAAACAGCGCGAATATGTCCCGGTGTACCAAGGCCCAGGCGGTCCCCAAACCCAAAACTTGGCCCGTCTCCAAGGCGTTGCGGCTTTAAGTGCGGAAAAACCCGCAACAAGGCTTGAGCATTTTCCGGAGAAAGAGGGCAAAGAAGTCCGCCGCGGTGCGGCTTGCCGATAAATCCGGGAAGCCTTGAAGAAAGGAAAAGCCATTTACCATAAGAATTGCGCACAAGACCAACGCAAGTTTGGTTTAGAACAAGAAGAGACTCAGGGTAAACGTGAAAATCATTGCCCACCTGATCCTTAAACTGGGCGAAGTTCCAGGCCGACACGCTTTTTCACCTCCTTAGGACGGAAAAGAAACCGCGCATCAGGTTTTGGCAAACACTCGAGCACCAACCCCCCCTTGTAGTTTACTTTGTCCAGGGCCTCCCAGACCTCGGAGAAATCCAGATGCCCAAAGCCCGGGATCCAGCGATTGGAGTCAGCCACATGTACGTGAAAAAGCCGATCCTTTGCTAACAAGATGGCTGCGGCGATCGAGGCCTCTTCGATGTTGGCATGAAACGTATCAAACAGAATTCCAACGTTTTCCCGATTTAACACCTCGATAAACTCCATGACTTCGGCCACAGTGTTTAGAAGACTTGTTTCATAACGATTTAAGGGCTCCAGAGCTAGCCGCACATTTTTTCGAAAATCTGCACACTCCCGTAGCGCCTCCATAAGAAGGGTCTTTTCCCCTTCCTTTCCGCGAATGAGCCCGATGATCACCACCGCACCAAAAGGAGAAGCTAAGTCCATATGGGCCTTGACCCGCATTAACGCTTGCTCACGCACCTTCTCATCCGGAGAGGAAAGGGAAAGAGCTTCTTTCCAGAAAGCCTGCCCGGTGGTTACAGAAACCCATTTTAGGTCGGTTTTCCCCAGCAGGACCTCAAGCTGGGAGGGTTGTAGGTGTGAGGGATGGGTGATGGCCAACTCCACACACGAATAGCCTGCGGAGCGAACCCGGCCCAGGCTTTCCGGCCAGTCCCCAGGCAAAAACGGCGAGAACGGTGTGGGATCTTGGATAGGGACAATCAAACCCAGCGGCCATTTTTGTAATCTGTCCCCCGTCACGATTAAAGCCCACGGCGGGCTAATGCATAAACTGGCTTCCATCCCGGACTTCCTGGCTCCCGGAGATAGGGCTCCATCTCTTCCTTTGTCCGCAGGGTCACCTTCTCCACTGGTGGAACAGTCCCCGGCGGGAAAGCCTCAAGGATTTGATCAATCACCAGCACGAGATAGGAAAGGATAGCCGCAATGGGGCGCTTGGCTTTCTTAGCGGAAGCTCGAGTGGGGTCACCTACAACTCCCTCCGGCGTCGCAGCAATCTCGATAGCGATATGCCCTTCTCCTTCGGACCACTTGTGCGGCCGGCGCAAGTTATCCACAGCGTTGTCGAAGTGCCCCACAGGCAAAAGGTTCTCGCTTTGCGTTTTTTGGGCTAACGACATATCTACCATTTCCGGCGGGAAAAGAAGGAGAGCCACCGAGGTCTCAGCCTCATCGGCATGCACAAAATGGGTCTCCAAAGAGTCCGGCCTTTCCGCAGGATAGAAGAACTCCCGTACCGCCCGGTGCCAGTCGAGAATCTGGAAAATTCCGGGCAGTTGATAACGGTACATGAACTCGTGCAAAGCAGATTCCAAAACCCAAAGTTGACCGTGGTTATTGACGATGATTTGCTTGCGAAATCCATCGTTCCAAAGCCCAAGCATTACGGCAATCAAGGTTTCCCGCACCGCCTCCTCCGGAATAATCACCGTTCCGGGCATACCGATGTGATGGTAGGGATGAGCGCCGTAGTTGAGGGGAGGAAGGGCCAACGCCACGGGGCGGCCTTGTTTTTCCGTGTACCGCCGAACAGCCTCGCAGATTTGAGTTACCATGAAGGTGTCCAGACCAGAAACCGTGTGCAATCCGTGGTTTTCCGTGCACCCCACGGGAATGAGAACGATGTCGTTTTTCCTGCGGTTTTCGATGACTTTAGCCCGCACGGTAGTTTGGATATAGCTCCCAGGCTTTCCTAGCTCTGGTGGAGAGGGAATCTCGAACTCCGCCAATATCCGGTCGATCTCCTCCTCAGAGGCGTCCCAAATCTTCTTTTTTAGGCGCCCAACTTCGGTGTCCTCAAAAACGATCGCTGGATGCTCCGTAGTAATCCAAAAATTAGCCTTCGCCATTTTTTCTCCTTTCAGGGAAGGATCATGATTTTCCCATCGCGGCGCTCGGTGGCCCGCTTAATGGCTTCCACCCCTTGGGTCAAGGGGAAGGTCGCCGTGATGATGCGGGAGTTATCGATGAGGCCAGCACCCATCATGCGAATTACTGAAGGGAAGATGCCGTACCCAGAGTGTCCCTGGGCCCCAAAAAGCTTGGCTTTCCTTGTCTGAAAACGCTCAAGATACATGGGAACCCGTTGAGCAGCACGCCCAACTACCGCGATCTTTCCTCCTACCGCGAGGGTTTTCTCCATTTCCGGGATAGTTTTCTCCGGGGCCCCTGCAGCCTCCACGGAAAGGTCCGCACCCTCGCCATGGGTGATTTCCATCACCGCTTCCGCCGGCTTTTCTTTCGTGGGATCCAAGACATAATCTGCTCCCACTTTCTTTGCCAGCTCCTGACGTACTTGAGAGACCTCAAAGGCAATGACTTTCGCCGCACCTGCAGCTTTCGCAAGCTGAATGGCCGCAAGTCCTATGGGCCCAGCACCGTACACCACCACATACGCTCCGGGGCGAAAGCCGCCGGCGCACTCGAAAATGGTGTTGTAGGCCACACAAGTAGGCTCGGTAGTAGCTGCCACTTGCCAGGCTACCTTCTCATCGGAATAACGCTCGAAGATCGCGTCCACTTTCCAGCAGAGCTTAGCGGGAACAACAATATATTCGGCCATAGCTCCAGGGATGGTGAATCCGATTTCTTCCAAGTTTTGACACTGGTTCGGGAAACCGTCACGGCAAGGCCGGCAATACCCGCACCATACCATTTCCTCGACGGTTACACGATCGCCCACTTGGAAAGCCTTCCCCTCCGGTCCAGGACCGATTTCCACGATTTCGCCGGCGAACTCGTGGCCAATCACCGTGGGGAACTTAGTAAGGCCGGGATAAAGCATGTAGCCATCTTTGTCGGTTTCGTAAAAGTGGATATCGGAGCCGCAGATCCCACAAGCCCGCACGCGCAGAAGAACCTCTCCCGGTCCAGGTTTGGGCTCGGGAATTTCTCGCAATTCCAGTTTAGGATAGCGCCAAACGCTAGCGCCCTCGATAGCCTTACCGGTTTTCTGCTCAAACTCCGTGAGCTGGTAACCGGGCCGCGGTTCCCATTTAGCCTCTAACACTAAAGCCTTCACACCATCCTCCTTTCGCAAACGTTTGAAAGCAGCCGATTATACTTCGTAAGTAAGGCGAAACAAAACCGCTTTTCGTCCTCTGGAATCAGCCCAACGAAGGGTCGATTTCGGAAAGCCGGACAGGCCTCCGCTCCAAAAAGGACCTTTTTGCGGCATACCCCATGACTACAGGGATTTTTCCATCTAAACCGGTGACCGGTGGTTCCTTTCCTTCTCGCACTGCCTCCACAAATGCTTTCATCTCAGCAACATAGGCCTCGCGGTAACGCTCCACGAAGAAGTAGTGGAGGGGTGGGGTACGGTACCCGCTTTCGTTTGCCATCCGGGTTGCGTGGGGAAGCGGATTTTCGGCAAAAAGCCCGCCCTTTTCCCCAAGGATCTCAATCCGTTGGTCGTGTCCATAAGTCGCTTTGCGGCAGTTGGTGATCACCCCGAGGGCCCCGCTTTTAAATTTGAGGGTCACAATCGTTGTATCCACGTCCCCAGCTTTTCCGATCTCGGGGTCCACAAGAACTGCACCGGCAGCATAAACTTCCTCCACGTCCCCCAAAAGAAAGCGGGCCATGTCGAAGTCATGAATGGTCATATC
>CAZQXP010000081.1:0-4039 GCA_964597525.1 uncultured Thermotogaceae bacterium
GGGGTGGCTCTGGCGGCCCTCCTGGGAAAGCCCGTGCGCATCCATAACGTGCGGGCCAAGCGAGATAATCCAGGACTTCGGCCTCAGCACCTCAAAGCTGTGGAGGCCGCGGCCACCCTCACCGAGGCCGCCCTCTCCGGCGCCCACGTGGGAAGCTCAGCTTTCACCTTTTCCCCAAAAATCGCGCCCAAAGGCGGAGAGTTCTTCTGGGATATCGGAACCGCCGGCTCGACGACAATGCTTGCCCTCACCGTCCTTCCCATCGCCGCCTTCGCCAAAAAACCCTGCGTTTTCCGTATCCGCGGCGGACTCTTCCAGGATTTCGCGCCCTCGGCCTTCCACACCCAAGAGGTGCTTCTTCCGGCCCTCCGGGAAATGGGGCTTGCGGCGGAGCTCCGCATCCTAAGACCCGGTTATGTCCCCAAAGGAGGCGGGGAAATCGAGCTTCGGGTAAAACCCCTTTCCCAGCCGTTAAAACCTTTGACGCGCCTAGAATTACAAAAACCCCTCAAATTCTGGGGGATTTCTTTGGATTCCCACCTTCGCGAGCGGAGAGTGGCCGAACGCATGGCCCAGCGCTGCCAAGAGGAGCTTTCCCGAAGGGGGATTGCCGCGGAATTCCGCATCCTGCACGATGACACCGCGCCTCAGCCCGGGGCGGCTTTGGCCCTCTTCGCCGAGGACCAAAAAGGAAACCGCCTTGGCGCAGATCAAGCGGGTGCCCCGGGAAGGCCCGCGGAGAAGATCGCGGAATTCGTGGCCCAAAGCCTCCTTGAGGATCTGCAAACGGGCGCCACCGTGGATAGACACTTGGCGGACCAGCTCATCCTCTTTTGTGCCTTGGCCAAAGGCGAAAGCGTTTTCCGTATCCCTTCCGTCACCGATCACGTGGAGGCAAACCTCTGGCTTGTAGAGGAACTCCTTGGCGCCCGGCATGAGCTTTCAGGGAATACTTTGCGCATTTTGGGGGTGGGGTATGAGCCAGATTAGGGTCAAAGTGCGGGGAATTTACGCCACCGCCCTCACCCTTCTTCTTTCCCAAAAATTCCAGATCGTGGAACCCAGTGAGGTGATACAAGCCCGCCTGGGAATCCCCGCCTCCTTTGAGCCGGCGGACGTGAACGTCTTCGACAAGGCGGACAAGCATGGGATTGTGATCGAGGGTGTGCGCAGCGCGGCGCAAGAAGTTACCGAGTTTCTTCGCGAAACCATCCCGTGGGCGATCTTTTGCCAAGCGGAGGTGCGAAAAAAGTGCAACTCTCCCTTGGCCTTGGCGGCAGGTCTTCTTTCCCGCTTTGAAGCGGAATTCCCCAAGCCAGCCAAGGATTTCCTCGATGCCGTACGAGCTAAGGTTGTGCCCACGATGCCTGACCATCACCTCCTCAAAACGGTGGATGCCGCAAAAGTGGATGAAGTGGAGGCCAAGGTTCCGCCGGAAGAACTTGCCGCGGCCGCACAAAACCTCTGGGAGGAATTTTTGGCCTCGTACTACCTCCCCGGGAAAACCTTGGCCGTTTGGCACCTCAAAGCTGGGGAAAGCCCAATCCATCAAAGTGGAGAAGTAGTAGAACGAACAAAGAAAAAACTGGTCCTGCGCCGGGTCTTTAAAGCCGGCGGGGTTTACGACGGGCTGGGGGTCCCTAAAGAGGCGGGGGATTACGGGCTTGTGGAACTCTATCCCGAGCAATGGTGGGGAAGGCGCTTATATTTTCGGGCTGATGGCGCACCTATTGGCGAACTTTACAACATCCATACCCCTCCGGAATTTCTACCCAGCGGCGTACGCTATCTCGATTTGGAGGTGGATATCGCGGTAATCCAGGGAGACGTGCGGGTGCTGGACCAGGAGATCCTCGAGAAAAAGGCCGCAGAGAAAGTCATTCCCAAAACCTTGGCCCAAAAAGCCCAGGAAGAGGTTCAGAAACTTCTTGGCATCTTGTGCGCGAAGGGAGCGTAATGGGGTAACCAAAAGAAAATTTTGCGAAAACCCCACCTCACTCGGGGCTTTGGGCTTGGGAAAAACAATTGCGGCTATACACTGGCGGAAAAGGGGAAAGCCCGGTAATCTGGGCATGGAGGTGAAGGATGTCCCTGAGTTTTGCCCTACACGGCGAGGCCGGCCCTAATTTAGCTCGGCTTGCCGATGGATTGAAAAAGGCTTTGGAAGAGCGCGGATATCAATACGCTCCCGATGATCCCGCGCCGCGGCTTGTTCTAAACCTAACGAGCATCCAGGATCCCCGGCCCTATCGCCGCCGTGCCCAGGCCACCTTTGTCCTTTCCCTCCTTGAGGTGAAGGAAATCCCCGCGGAGCCGGTTCAAGCTATGTATCCCTACCTCGTCCGTACCCTTTCCAACTTGCTTTTAGCCTATGTACCTGGTAAAGAAGCGCACTTTTTCACCCTGGATTTGGGCCATTACGCGGAGCCGGAGGGCCCCCAATTTTTTGAACGCTTAGTGGAAAGAATTCACCCCATGGCCTCCGCAACCTTAGTTGTGAAAAATAGGTTTGAGCCGGATCTGGAGCCGGAACTTTGGGAAGGGGACGAGCTCACGCGGGAGCTGGCCGAGGCCGGAAGAATTTTGGACTCCTGGAACCTCCTTCCTGCTCCTTTTCCGATCGATAAAATCCTCCCTCCCGAGGATTTCCGGCATGTGCAGCGCCTTTACGGCATCGGAGGCCTTTCCTATGGAAACCTTTCGGTGCGAAAAGACGCGCAACGGTTTTGGATGAGCGCCTCCGGTGTGGACAAGGGAAACCTCCGCGTAATCGGCCGGGATATCCTCCTCGTGAAGGACTACGATCCCAAAGAGAACTGTATCGTCCTTTCCGTGCCTCCCAACATCACCCCACGACGGGTTTCGGTAGATGCCATCGAGCACTGGATGATCTACCGGGAGCATCCGGAAGTGGGGGCCATCATCCACGTCCACGCCTGGATGGACGGCGTGCCCTCCACGGAAGCCCATTATCCCTGCGGGACATATGAGCTTGCGAAATCCGTGGCCGATCTGATAAGGAAAGCGCCGGATCCTGCGCGGGCCGTAGTCGGGCTCAAAAATCACGGCCTCACCATCACCGGAAGAAGCTTGCGGGATATCCTCGAGCGAATCGAAGGAAAACTCATCCGTCAGGTGCCCATGTCATGAAGGCTCTTGTCTATACCGCTTCGGTTCCGCGGTACCTCCTCCTTCGGGCCTTGGGGAAACGCGCACCTTTAGGACTTTTGCCCCTGCGTCTGCGGGAAATCCCAGAGCCTGCGCCCCCGCCGGGCTGGGAAAAGGGGAAAGTCCTCCTTTCGGGAATCTGCGGCTCGGATTTGGCCCTCCTTTTTGGGAAAAGCTCGCCCAGGTTGGCTCCTTTCTTCTCTTTTCCCGCGGTTTTAGGGCATGAGATCGTGGCCGAGGTGGGGGGCGTGCGCGCGGCGATCAATCCCCTTTTGACCTGCCGGGAGCGAGGCCTTCCTCTTTGCCCGGCCTGCGAGAACGGCGAGGATGCGCTTTGCCAAAATGCGGCCGAAGGGGATCTTGCCCCAGGAATGCTCGGGTACCACCGGGACTTGCCCGGAGGATGGGCCGAGCGAATCGTTGTCCATCCCTCCCGTGTCCACCCCCTTCCTCAAGAGGTACCCGCCGAGCGGGGCCTTTTGGCCGAGCCCTTGGCCGTGGTCCTGCGGGGCTTGCGCCTTGCCGCGCCCGAAAAAAACGAAAAGGTCCTCATTCTTGGCGCCGGAACCATTGGTCTTTTGGCGTTGGCTGCGCTGAGAGTTTCGGGCTATCGCGGCGAAATTCATGTAGTCGCCCGCCATAAGATTCAGGCCCAAATGGCCCAGGAAATCGGTGCCACAGCTGTCCATGCCTCGGCTGCCGAGGCAGCAAAGATCGCGGGGGCGAAAAGCTACCGGCCCCCTATTGGTCCTCCAGCTTGGCGCGGAGGTTTTCCGTTTGTGATCGACGCCGCCGGAACCGAGAGCAGCTTGGATCAGGCCCTTTGGAGCGTGGTCGAGGGCGGAACAGTCCTCCTTTTGGGTGCACCAGG
>CAZQXP010000082.1:0-3956 GCA_964597525.1 uncultured Thermotogaceae bacterium
GAGGCTTGACCAGTGCGCAAATTTTTGAGGTTCGCGGAATTTTGGGAAAGCTCGTCTGGGCCGAGGAGGAGGGCGTAGCGGGCACGGCGGCCGGCCACGCTCATCACCTTCCGCAGCGAACGTCCCATGTAATCCAAATCCGCAGCGATCCCCTGCCGCCGAAGCTTGGCCAGAATTTCCAAAGCCTTCCTTTTCCCCTCCTCGCCGATGGGAACCAAAAAAAGGTCCAGATCCGGCGCTTCATCTTGAGCGGGCGCGCGTTGGGAGAGGACGAGGACCAGGCGTTCCATGCCGCCGGCGAAGCCCACGCCCGGAGTAGGAGGCCCGCCCAGCATCTCCACGAGGTCATCGTAGCGGCCGCCGCCCAAAAGCGCGTCCTGCGCGCCAAGCTCCCGGGAACAGAGCTCAAAAACCGTGCGCGTGTAGTAATCAATCCCCCGCACAAGCCGCGGATCCAGCTCATAGGAAAGCCCAAGATCCCGAAGGATGGAAAGAAGCTCCTCAAAATGCTTTCGGCATCCTTCGCAAAGGTAATCGAGGCTTTTGGGCGCTTGGGCGATGGCCCCTTGGCACTGGGGCTCCTTGCAGTCCAAGATCCGAAGAGGGTTTTCCTCAAGGCGCCGCTGGCAATCCGGACAAAGCTCTTCCTTTCTTTGGGAAAAGAACGCGCGCAGGGCCTCGCGGTAGGCTGGCCGATCCTCCCGGCACCCAATGGAGTTGAGGCGAAGGAAAAGCCCTTCCCGGGAAAGCCCCACCCGCTCCACAAGGTGCCAGGCCAAATCGATCACCTCTGCGTCCACCGCGGGATCCAAGGAACCCAGGGCCTCCACGCCGTATTGGTGGAACTGCCGCTGCCTTCCTTTTTGGGGCTTTTCGTAGCGGAACATGGGGCCAAAGTAGAAGAGCTTCACGAGGTCGCCTTTGGCGTAGAGACCGTGCTCAATGTAGGCCCGAGCTACCTGGGCGGTAGCTTCCGGCCGCAGGGCCAAAATCTGCCCCTTTTTGTCGGGGAAAACGTACATCTCCTTGTGCACGATATCCGTGGCCTCGCCCACCCCGCGGGAGAAAAGCTCGGCAAGTTCCACAAGGGGAAGGCGGATTTCTTTGTAGCCGTAGAGGGAGAAAGTGCGGCGGATCTCGTCCTCGAGAGTTTGCCAAAGGCGGGCCTCCTCGGGGAGGATGTCCCGCATGCCCCGCACGCTTTCCACTTTCATCTCTTGAGCTCCCGCTCGAGATTAAGGAGTTCCACGAGGGCTTCCGCGGCCTGGGCGCCCTTGTTCCCGGCTTTCCCTCCGGCCCGCTCCAAAGCTTGGTCGAACGTATCGGCGGTGAGGACACCGAAGGTCACGGGTACCGGTCCTTCCAGGGAGAGCTTCGCAAGGCCTTTGGCGACTTCGCTTGCGATGTACTCAAAATGCGGGGTTTCCCCGCGGACCACCGCGGCCAGGGCCACAATCCCGTCCACTTTTCCGCTTTCCGCGAGGATCCGTACGGCTCTTGGAAGCTCAAACGCACCGGGAACCCAAAGGACCACCATGTCCTCGTCCCGAACGCCCAGACGCCGGAGCCGATCCTCCGCGCCCAAAAGGAGTTCCCGGGTCACCAGCTCGTTGAACCGGGAGACCACGAGGCCTACCTTTAGGCCCCGCCCGTCCAGCTTTCCCTCGAATACGGGCATACTCCCTCCTTACACGCTCCGAAGCTCATGCCCAAGCTTTTCCTTTTTGGCCCGAAGGTAACGTTGGTTATAGGGGTTGGGCTCGATCTCGATGGGAATCCTCTCCACGATCTCCAAACCGTAGCCGGAAAGGGCGGCGATCTTCTTGGGGTTGTTGGTGAGAAGCCGAATTTTCCGAACGCCCAGATCCACGAGGATTTGGGCGCCGATCCCGTAATCCCGGAGATCCGGGGGATAACCCAGGCGGAGGTTGGCCTCCACGGTGTCCAAGCCTTGGTCCTGGAGATGGTAGGCACAGACTTTATTCAAAAGGCCGATTCCCCGGCCCTCGTGCTGGCGCATGTAGAGGACCACCCCGCGGCCCTCTTTCTCCACCATTTCCATGGCCCGGTGGAGCTGGTCCCCGCAGTCGCAGCGCAACGACCCTAGGGCATCGCCGGTGAGGCACTCCGAGTGCACCCGCACCAAAACCGGCTCCTCTCCATTTAGCTCCCCTTTTACCAAAGCCACGTGTTCGTACCCCGTGATCTTGTCGCGGTAAGTGATGATGCGAAAGTGACCATAGCGCGTGGGAAGATCGGCCTCGCACACCCGCTCCACGAGTTTCTCCCGCTTCTTTCGCCAGGCGATGAGGTCCGCGATGGTGAGGATGAGAAGCCCGTGTTTTTCCGCGAATTTGAGGAGATCGGGAAGGCGAGCCATGGTTCCGTCATCGTTCATGATCTCGCAAATTACGCCCACGGGCGCAAGGCCGGCGAGGCGGCAGAGGTCCACGGCGGCCTCGGTGTGCCCGGCCCGCCGGAGCACCCCGCCGTCTTTGGCAATGAGGGGAAAAACGTGGCCCGGCCGAACGAGATCCTCCGGGCGGGAGTTGGGGTTCGCTAAAACCTGGATGGTCCGCCAGCGATCGTAAGCGGAGATCCCTGTGGTGATCCCCTCCTTGGCGTCCACGGAGACGGTGAATGCCGTTTCGTGGCTATCCCGGGGCGGGTTCACCATGAGGGGAAGATCCAGGCGCTCCGCCCACTCCCGGCTCATGGGGACACAGAGAAGCCCCCGGCCCTCTTTGATCATGAAGTTGATGGCCTCCGGGGTGGCCTTCTGCGCGGCCATCACCAGATCGCCCTCGTTCTCCCGGTCCTCGTCGTCCACGACGATGATCATTTTTCCGGCTTTGATTGCTTCGATGGCTTCTTCTACGGTCGCAAGCCTCATCTTTCCCTCCAGCGCCGCACGTATTTTGCCAAAATGTCGAACTCCAGGTTCACCCGGTCACCCACGCGGCGGAACCGCAAGTTCGTATTTTCCCAGGTGTAGGGAACGATGGCGCAGCGAAAAGTACCCTCGCCTACGGAAAAGGGGGTGAGGCTTATCCCATCCACGGCCACGGAGCCTTTGTCGGCCAAAAGCTCCGCGAAGGCGGGATCAAAGGATACCTCCAAAAGAAAATCCTCGCCGCGGCGCGAGAGAACTGTGATTTTTCCCACGGTGTCCACATGGCCGAGGACGAAGTGCCCGCCGAGCTCGGCGTCCGGCCGCAGCGCCGGCTCCAAATTCACCGGATCGCCCAGCCGAAGCGCGCCCAGATTCGTGCGGGCGAGAGTCTCCCAGGAAAGGTCGAAGGCCATTTTCTCCTCATCCAGGGCGACCACGGTGAGGCACACGCCGTTCACGGCCACGCTTGCGCCCAGGGTGACCTCTAAATTTTCCCGGGTGATCCAAAGGCGTTGGGGTTCTACTCGCACCACTTTTCCCACCGCCCGCACAATTCCTGTGAACATCGGCTCCAGTTTAACCGCGAAAGCTCTGACGTTGCAGCCCTTAAGCGAAACCGGTAAAGTCCCTAGGCCATGGCCAAGGTTTTGTTCCTTTCCGTCCTTGTTTTCTTTGCATGGGCTTGGGCTCAAGAAAAACCGGAGGTTCTTGTTCTTCTGGTGGAAGGCCAGGAAGTTTTTCAGGTTACCACTGGCCTTGTGCGTTATCAATTCGCTCAAAATGGTGGGGTCCTGCGCAGCGCTTACATCCATTTTGCCACCTACGGTACCAATCCTCAGGAGACCGTTCCTGGCTGGTCCGGCGCGGCCCTTGCCCCAAGGGTAAGCCTTCCTTTTGAGGTTTGGCTTGGGGAAACTCCTCTCCTTGAGACGTACGCGCTTTCCGTGGAGCGGACCGACGCGGAAAGCGTGGTCTTGAGCGCTTCCTTTTTTGGAGAACAGGCGCGGGTTACAAAAAGGTTAACTTTCCACGAAAAGGCCCTTTACACCGGGGAGTTTGAGGT
>CAZQXP010000083.1:0-3941 GCA_964597525.1 uncultured Thermotogaceae bacterium
GGGAAACCGAGGGCCACTGCCCCGCGCAGCCGCCGCTCACTATCCAAAACTAGCTTCAGATAACGACCCTCTTCCCGGAGCTTCTCCTCCAAAAGAGGGCCGCCCGCGGGTTGCGTCTCACCCAAGCACAAAAGATCCACCCCAGCCACTTTCAGGCGCTGGATGGGGCTTGTGCCCGTGTAGCGGGTGCTTTTCGGTTCAACCATATTCTGGGCGGCAGCCAAGCCCTGTTCCCGCGCCGCGGGGATGATTCCATAAAGCCGGCCTTGCCACTCGGCCACATCGCCTGCGGCGTAGATCCCGGGAACCGAGGTCTCCAAAAAATCGTTCACCACAATTCCACGGTTCGTGGCGATCCCCGCATCCCGGGCAAGCCCGATCCTGGGCCGCACCCCAATGGCGATCAAAACCAAATCCGCTGGGAGTTTCTTACCCGAGGAAAGGACGACCTCGCGAACTTCGCTTTCGCCCAGAATTCCCGAAGCCTCCGTCTCCCCGAGGATTTCCAGGCCGCGATCCCGCAAAAGGGAGGTGAGGACTTGGCCGCCTTCCCGATCGAGCTGGCGCGGAAGGGGCCAGGGGCCGCGGTCCAAAACGACAACCTCCGCAAGCAAGTTTCGCAGAGCATAAGCGGCCTCAAGGCCAAGCCATCCTCCGCCGAGGACCACCGCGCGTTTTCGCCCCTCAGCCCAAGTGCGGATGCGCTCTACGTCTGCCGCGGTGCGCAGGGTGAAAACTCCGGGAAGATCCACACCGGGAATCTCCGGCCGAATGGGTTCCGCGCCCAGGGCCAAAAGGAGGCGGTCGTAAGGGATCGCTTTCCCTGAGGAAAGAAAGACTTCTCGCCGCGCGGGATCCAAAGAAACCGCGGCCTCGCCCAAGCGGTAGTCAATCCCGCGCTTTTCGAACCAGTCCTTGGGATAGGGCGTGATCTCGGGAAGCTCCCTTTTCCCCGCGAGGACCTCGATGAGGCCCGGGCGCAGGTAATAGGGAACCGTTTCGGCTTCAATGAGGGCGATGGAAGAAGCCGAAACAAGGGAGCGAAGTTTTTGCGCCGCGGCTATACCTGCCGCGCCGCCGCCCACAATCACAAACTTCACAGTGGCTGGAACATGTCCTTAGGCGCGCCGCACTCCGGACAAACCCAGTCCTCCGGCAAATCCTCAAAGGCTGTTCCGGGTTCGATCCCTTGAGAGGGATCTCCTTTTGCCGGATCGTAGATCCAACCGCACACCGTGCATTCCCACTTTTGCATTCCTCCTCCTTCAAAGACGAGGACGATTATACCCAAGGAGACGCGCTTTTTGCCCAAGGCCAGGGAGCCGCGCTAAAATTTCGGCGTGGCCAAAGAATTTGTCGATCCGAAGGAGCTTCCTTTGGAGTTCCCTCGCCGGTTCCTGCCCCCAGATCTTCCGGCCGGCGAGTGGGAGGAGATCGCCCCTTTCTTTCAGGACCTGGAAAAGCGCAAACTCGATTCCAAAAAGGATCTAGAAAAGGCCCTCCTGGATCTTTCCGAGCTCCTTTCCGCGGTGGAGGAGGAAGGGGCCATCCGCTACATCCGCATGACCTGCGACACGGCCAACCCCGAATACGAAAAGGACTACCTCAAATTCGTGGAAGAAGTGGCCCCTAAGGTGGAAGAAACCCTTCACCGGCTGAGGGTCAAGTTCGCAACAAGCCCGGTTTGGAAAGATTTGGACGAAAAACGCTACCTCGTCCTTAAGCGCAAGTGGGAAAATGCCATCTCCATCTTCCGTGAGGAAAACATCCCCCTCAAAGTGGAAGAGGAAAAGCTTGGCCAGCGCTACCAGAAGATCTTTGGCGCCATGACGGTGGAGTTCGAGGGCCGCACCCAAACCCTGCAACAGATGGCGAAATACTTGGAGGAGCCAGAGCGAAATACGAGGGAGAGGGCATGGGAGCTTATTGCGGAGCGCAGACTCAAGGACAAGGACGAGCTAGAGGCCATCTTCGAGGAACTCCTTGCCCTTCGGCAGAAGCGTGCGGAAAACGCGGGCTTCGAAAATTTCCGGGACTACGCGTTCCGTGAGCGGGAGCGCTTCGATTACGGGCCCAAGGAATGCGAGGCGTTCCATAAGGGCGTGGAAGAGGCCGTAGTCCCCCTTCTTCGGCTTTTACATAAAGACCGGGCGAAGCGCCTTGGGCTTAGGAAATTGCGGCCGTGGGACCTTATTTGTGATCCTGAGGGCCGGCCGCCCCTTAGGCCCTTCAAGGAAGCAGAAGAGCTCGTAAGCGGCGTCCAAGAGATCTTCCTCCGCCTGGACCCGCGTTTGGGGGAGCTCTTTCGCAAAATGGCGGAGTTGAGGCTCCTCGATGTCGCCAACCGGCCGGGAAAGGCTCCAGGCGGGTACCAGTCCACTCTCACCGAGCGCCGGCTTCCTTTCATCTTCATGAACGCGGTGGGAAGGGATCAGGACCTCTGGACCCTCCTCCATGAGTCCGGCCACGCCTTCCACACGCTTCTTTCGCGGGATGAGCCCCTGCACATGTACCGCGATCCACCTTTGGAGTTCGCGGAGGTCGCCTCCATGGGGATGGAGCTTTTGGCCTCGCCCTTCTTGGACGTGTTTTACCCCGAGCAATCCGACCGGCGCCGCTCCTTGGAGGAGCATCTTTACGGGATTGTCCGGCTTCTCTGTTGGGTGGCCACAATCGACGCCTTCCAGCACTGGATTTATACGCATCCCGGGCACAGCCGCGCCGAACGCCACAAGGCCTGGGTGGAGATCTTCCAGCGTTTTGCGGGCTTAGAGGATTGGTCCGGCTACGAAGAGGTATTGGAGCACGAGTGGCACCGCCAGCTTCACCTTTTCCTTGCGCCTTTTTACTACATCGAGTACGGGATTGCTCAACTTGGGGCCCTGCGGCTTTGGGAGAAAGCTCAAGAAGATCGAAAGCACGCGGTCGACAACTATATTGGGGCCCTCAGGCTCGGCGGAGCAAGACCTCTTCCGGAGCTTTTCTCAACAGCTGGGCTTCCCTTCGATTTCGGCCCCGACGCCCTCTCCCAAGCCGCAAAAATGATCCATCGCAGTTTGAGCTGTTAGGAAGAGACTTTGGCTTACCCTTTTGATCGCGACACGCTTTTGGGGAGAGCGATCCGACCGCATGTGGAGCGCGCCCTCTATCGGAGCCTAAAACGCTCTCTCCGCGCGGTGTACCTCAAGGGCGAGCTCCCCAAGCCCCCTTTCGTTTTGGCCATGAACCACCATAGCTTCTTTGACGGACACCTCGTTTGGTTCCTCTTCAAATGGGGAGGAATACGCGGAAGCCTTCTTGTTTCCGAGGAGAATTTGCGAGCTTTTCCGGTTTTGCGTTCCGCGGGCGCTTTGGATGCGCATCGGCTACGCGAAGCCCTGCGCCGGCTGAAATCCGGCGAAGCCGTGGCGGTTTTCCCTGAAGGAGAGATGCGGCCCGCTGGCCCATTGGGACCGCTCAAGCCGGGAGCCGCGTGGCTTGCGAAGAAAGCCGGGGTTCCTATTCTCCCCGTGGCCTCCCGCGTGTGGCTACGGGGCTTTGAACATCCCGAAGCTTTTTTGCTTTTGGGCGAGCCGATCCCTCCCGACGAAGAGACGCTTGAGGAAAGCCTGCGGGGTCTTCTTTCCACGCTGGACGAGCTTTATTTTTCCACCCACCCCCGTGAGGTGCTTCCCGGCTTTCGACCTATTCTTTTTTCCCGCCGAAGCCTGGACGAGCGCCTCAAGACCTTAACGGAAAAATTGGCCAACCTTCTCAGACTCTGATCAGCGTTTGAACTCACCGGGGAACACCGAAGTTGGAGGCATAGGCACGACTATTTCATTTTATGCTTTGCCTAAAGCGCGGAAAGAGAAGTTGACCCCCCTGGGGCCAGACTTGAGCATGGTTGAGCCCTCTTGAAACACGCCGGCGATGCCTATCTCCTGGGCAAGAAGGCCTTT
>CAZQXP010000084.1:0-3940 GCA_964597525.1 uncultured Thermotogaceae bacterium
TAGGTGTGTTTGTCGGCCACGACAGAGGCGGCGTAGGCCTCGGGTTTGGTGCGCACGAAGAAGCCGCTTCCGCGGATAGCGCTCACCACCTCTTCCACGAGCTCCCGGGTGCGGCCACCCCGGCCGATATCCACGTGGATTTCCAGGCGGCAGTCAAAAATACCCCGGCCCTTCAGGGCCTCGATGAGGGCCTGGGCCGCCTCATAAGAAAGCCAAGCCTCCCGCCAGATGCGGTCCCGCAGGCTTTTGGGCTTCCGCTCCACCGTTCTCCGCCAGAAGTACCGGCCACCCCGGCCCACCCGGTGGACCACAATGGCCGTCACGTACTCCGCCTCGCCGTAATAGGTCTGAGAATCCGTGCCTACCACAATAGAAAAGAGGTCGTCGGGCGCGGCGGCCATCATGGCCACGATCTCATCCACCACTTCCGAAAAGCTCAGTCGGCCGAGGGTAGGACTGTGATAAACCGCGTTTTTTCCGTCCATCGCGAACGATTCTAGAGTTTTTGCGCGTCCAAATCAAGGGCAGGAAGGGCGAAGGTGAAGCGCGCGCCTCCGCGGTTTTCCGCCCAAATGCGGCCGCCGTGGGCCTGCACAATTTCTTTAGCGATGGCCAAACCTAAGCCAGTCCCTCCCTCCGCCCGGGATTTGTCCACTTTGTAGAAACGCTCAAAGATGTGGGGAAGATCCTCCTCGGGAATTCCCGGGCCTTGGTCCTGGACGCTCACCCAAATTTCCCCGCCTTGGCGGAGGGCGCTTACGGTGATCGTGCTTCCAGGCGGGGAGTAGCGAAGGGCGTTGGAGAGGAGGTTGCCTAGTACCTGACGGATCCTCCGGGGGTCAGCGAGGACCCAAAGATCCGGCTCGCACTCCGTTTTGATCTCCACGCCCTCCTCAGCGGCTACCGGCCGCACCGCCTCGGCCACCCCTTCCACCAGCTCCCCCAGCTCCACCCGCTCCTTCGCCAAAGGAAGGTGCCCGGTCTCCGCCAGGGTGAGGGTACGCAGGTCCTCCACAAGCTCCCCAAGGTGCAGGGTTTCCTCGTATACCGGAGCCAGGGATTCTGGGGTAAGGGGGAAGGCGCCATCCAAAAGGGCCTCGAGGTTTCCCTGGATGACGGAAAGCGGGGTCCTAAGTTCGTGAGCCAAATCCGCAAGGAGCTGGCGCCGGGCGGCCTCGGAGCGCTGGAGCGCTTCGGCCATGCGGTTGAAGGCCTGGGCAAGTTTTCCAATTTCGTCGCGGCTGCGCACCAAAACGCGGTGGGCCAGATCGCCCTGGGCGATGCGTTCCGCAGCATAAATGAGGCGCTTGAGGGGAGCGGAAAGCTCGGTGGCGAGGAACATGCCGAGGAGGAGAGCCAAGGCCATGGCCACGGCGCCGCCGGCAAGGGCCGCTTGCCGCACGGAGGAAAGGAAATCCTGCTCCAACGGGGTCAGAACCGCAGGGTCAAGGGGCACTAAGGTCCCCACCTGTCTTCCTGCAGCGTACACAGGAATTCCCAAGTGCCGCACGCGCTCCTCAAGCTCTGGATCCGCAAGAGCGCAACGGCCCAAGAGGGAAGGGTCACTGCACGCCACCACGTTTCCTTCCCGATCCAGGAGGAAGAAGCGCCCCATGACGCCAGTTACTGAAACCACGCGGCCCTGCCGGACGAGGAAGATATCAACCCGGGCGCGGAAAAGGCGGTCCACTCCGGCCCAGCTTCCGCGAATTTCCCAGAATTGTCCCAGGAGCTGGGCCAGCTCTTGGCCGGCGACCTGCCGCTCCTGCTGGCGGTACGCCTGGAACCGGTCGCCGAGGGCTTTGGCCGCCAAAAAGTACGTGCCCACCGCAGCCAACACCGCCACCAACGCCAATGCCCCAAGGAGTTTGAGGCGGAAGGACATCACCCACCTCCCGCGGGATTGAACTTATACCCGACCCCGTGCACGGTGAGGATGTACACGGGGTTATCAGGGTCAGGCTCAATTTTTCGGCGCAGGTTCTTAATATGGGAATCCACGGTGCGGGGGATGGTGGCGTAGGTGCGCTCCCGCAGCGCAGAAAGGAGCTCGCGCCGGGTGAAGACCCGGCCGGGATGACGGGCCATAAACGCCAGAAGATCGAACTCCGTGGGAGTGAGATCCAGGACTTTTTCTCTCAAGCGTGCCTCACGGGCCGCAAGGTCCAGAGTGAACGGCCCGGCGTGGATGACCTCGGATGGGGCCATTCCCTCCACGCGGCGAAGCACGGCCCGCACCCGCGCCGCGAGCTCCCGGAGACTAAAAGGCTTCACGACATAGTCGTCCGCGCCCATTTCCAATCCCGCCACCCGGTCCGCCTCCTCGGCCTTTGCCGTGAGCATGATGATGGGCACCATCGATTCCCGCCGGATCCGCTGCGCAAGCTCCAGCCCGTTCATCCCGGGAAGCATGATGTCCAAAATCACCAAATCCGGCTTTAAGGTTTGAAACTTGAGCCAGCCCGATTCCCCATCGAAGGCCACCTCCACCTGATACCCTTCCCGGAGAAGATACGCCTGGACCATCCGGGCGATCTCCCGCTCGTCCTCCACGATGAGGATCGTGCGCATCTCCAAGGGAAGCGTACCTCCGCCCAAGGGCAGGGGCCAATTGCCCCTGCCCCTTTTCGAAGCGGGCTCTTGCTTACCTGAGAATTTTCAAGGAGGTTCGTCGAGGACCTTTGCAAGTTTTGTGCAAATTTCGTGGAGGTGGGCTAGGATCAGGGGCCATGCGTCGAAACCTTGATGGCCTTCTTTTTCCCCGGTCGGTGGCCGTGGTGGGAGCTACGCCGGTGGCCGGAAAGCTTGGACATGTGGTGTTCACCAATGTGGCCAGCTTCCCCGGCGAGGTCTACGCGGTAAACCCCAAATACCAGGAAATCGCGGGCAAACCCTGCTTCCCTTCGGTCCTGGAGCTCCCCAAACCCGTGGACCTGGCAGTGGTGGTCATCCCCGCCGAAGGCGTTTCCCAAGTTCTTCGGGAGTGCGGAAAAAAGGGGATCAAGAACGCGGTGGTGATCTCCGCGGGGTTCAAGGAGCTCGGTCCGGAAGGCGCCAAAAGGGAAAGGGAGCTCGTGCAAATTGCTGAGGAGTATGGCCTAAACGTCCTTGGCCCCAATGTTTTGGGGCTCATTTCCACACGGGTTGGGCTCAACGCCACCTTCGCTCCCCGTGGCGCCCTTCCCGGTTCTATCGCGTTCATGTCCCAATCCGGAGCGTTTTGCACCTCCGTTTTGGACTGGGCGTGGAAAGAAAAGCTTGGTTTTTCCCACTTCGTTTCGCTTGGGAACAAAGCTGTTTTGGATGAAAGCGACTTCCTTTTGGCCTTCGCGGAGGACCCGGAAACGAAGGTCATCGTGGCCTATTTGGAGGGGATTAAGGACGGGCCGCGGTTTATGGAGCTCGCGCGCCGGATCTCCCAGGAAAAACCGATCGTGATCCTCAAAGCCGGCCGAGCGGAGGCCGGCGCCCGCGCGGTTTCCTCCCACACCGGGACCATGGCCGGCTCGGACCACGCCTACGACGCGGCCTTCCGCCAGTGCGGGGTCATCCGGGCCCGCACCGTGGAGGAGCTTTTCGACTACGCCTATATCCTTTCCCGACAGCCCCCGCCCAAGGGGAAAAGGATCGGGATCGTCACCAATGCCGGAGGGGCAGGGGTGATGGCCGCCGACGCCGCGGAATGGGAGGGCCTCTCCGTGGCCCACCTGAGCGAATCCACCCTTCAGGCTTTGGCCCAGCGGCTTCCGCCGGAGGCCGCCATCTATAACCCCGTGGACGTGATCGGGCACGCCACCGCCGAACAGTATCGGGCCGCCTTGGAACTGGTTTTGGCCGACCCCGGTGTGGATCTGGGCGTGGCCCTCTCCGCACCCCATCCCGTCCTCCGCTACGCGGAGCTGGCGAGGATCGTGGCCGAGGCCAGGGAGCGCTTCGGCAA
>CAZQXP010000085.1:0-3827 GCA_964597525.1 uncultured Thermotogaceae bacterium
GATTTGAGTTCCATGGGCCCAACTTCGTCAATGACCACGAGTTCCGCTTCCTCCAAAGCCCGCTCGATGGCGGCCACCCCGATCTCCTCCAGATCCCTTAGACACAGACGATAACGTCCAAATTCCGGGCCATCGCAGTGGTGAAGATGGGCAAGATACCCTTCCCTTCCTGTGGCCACATCCCGCACGGAAAAACCCACCCGATACCCGCATTTGCGAATTTCCTCGGTGATCATCCCTCCAGCGCGGAGAGGCAGGGCCTCCAAAACCCGCTTCACAAGCGTCGTCTTCCCTACACCAGGATGCCCTGTAACCCCGATCTTCATCGCCAAAATTGTACGGACTAAGTCCCTACGGGTACGCTTAGGCCCGTGATCCTGGAGACCATTGGTCCGACTTTCCTCCTTGTGGCGGTGGGTTATGGGCTAGGTCGCCTAGGAAGAATTCCAGCGCGTCCTTTCGCGGAGATTAGCTTCTGGGTGCTTTCGCCCGCTCTTATTTTTGAGACCCTCCGCACCGCCCAGCTTCCTCTGCGGGAGGCTGGTCTCGTGGCGGCGTTTGTGTGCGCTCATTACGTCGCCATGTTCCTCCTCTCCCTCACCCTTGGCCGCGCCCTTTTCCCAAACGATCCGGATGCCCGCCGCGCCACCTCTTTGCTCCTCACCTTTGGAAATTGCGGGAATCTCGGCCTTCCCATCCTTCTTTTCGCCTACGGACAAAAAGCGGTGGATGTGGGGGTAATCTTCTTGGCCACAAATACGGTTCTTTTGGCCACCTTGGGCGTAGGAATCGCTAGTTGGCAGAACCGGTTGAATCTGAAAACGCTGGGATGGGAGGTCCTGAGGGTGCCCTGGCCGTATGCCATGGGTTTAGCGGTAGTAATGCGCATCACAAATGCCTGGCCGGAGATATTGGCCCGGGCTTCCGGGCTCCTCGCTCAGGCAGCCATTCCGGTTTTCCTCCTCCTTTTGGGGCTCGAATTGGCCACGGTAAATATCCAGGCATTGGCCAAACCGGCAATTTTTGTAGCGCTTGGGCGCTTGTTTTTCGCTTCAATTCTCGCCTGGTTTTTGGCCCCGCTTTTTAGCGACGAGCCCATCATCCGCGGGAGCCTTGTGATCGAGGGAAGCGTCCCGAGCGCAGTGAATGCCTACATCCTGACCGCCCAGTATCAGCGCCGGCCCGATCTTGCGGCCATGGCCCTGCTCATCTCGACCCTCCTTTCTTCGGGCACCCTTTCCCTCATCCTCTTTTTCCTCTCCCGGCTTGGGTAGACTCTAAAAGGAGGAGCCATGGCGAAAGTAGCGATAACCACGAAATTTTTCCCGGAAGAAGTGGAGAGGTTAAGAAAAGCGGGACACATCGTGGTTGTTCACGAAGGAGCTCTGCTTGGAAAGCAGGAACTCATCACCTTCGCTCAGGATGCAGAAGCTCTGATCGTTGTTCTTTCCAACCGGATTGATGCGGAGGTTTTTGCCGCGCTTCGGCAATTACGGATTGTGGCGAATCTTGGGGTTGGCGTGGACAACATCGATATTGCCGCGGCCACACGACATGGAGTTCTTGTGACCAATACGCCGGAGGTCCTCACCGAGGCCACGGCGGATCTGGCTTGGGCCCTCCTTTTAGCGGTAGCAAGAAGAATTGTGGAGGCCGATCAGGACCTGCGCCGCGAGGGTTTTCCTGGCTGGACCTTCCTTCCCAAACACATGGGCGTGGATGTGTACGGAAGGACCATCGGTATCGTGGGCTTTGGCCGCATCGGCCAAGCCGTGGCCAGAAGGGCTAAAGGATTCGGCATGACCATTCTTTACCACGCCCGCACAAGAAAACCCCAAGCCGAGGAAGAACTCGGTGCCCGTTTCGTGGCCCTTCCGGAGCTCCTTCGGGAAAGCGATTTTGTGGTTCTCTGTGTGCCTCTGACGCCGGAGACCCGGCATTTAATCGGCAAAAAGGAACTTTCCCTTATGAAAAAGGAGGCGATCCTTGTGAACGTGGCCCGCGGGCCGGTGGTGGACGAGGAGGCCCTGGTTTGGGCCCTGAAAGAGGGAAAAATTCTTGGCGCCGGTCTGGATGTGTTTGAGCGCGAGCCCGAGGTGCATCCCGAGCTTTTGACGTTGAGAAACGTGGTGCTCACCCCCCACATCGGCTCGGCCACGTGGGCGACACGCCGGCGGATGGCCGCCTTGGCCGTTGACAACGTGCTCGCCGCGCTCCGAGGGGAACGGCCCCCCACTCTGGTAAATCCCGAAGCTTGGCCCAACGTAATGCCCGCTACTTGACCTCGGAAAAAGGCGGCATAGGATAGAAACCGGAAGGCCCTGGCGGGTGTATAAAAAACGAAGGAGGTGCACGGATGAAGCGGATAGCGGTTTTAATGGGAATTTTGGGGGCTTTGAGTATTGTGGGCGTGGCCCAGTGTTGCCCGCCTCCCACGGAGCCGCCTTGCTACACGGCTTTTTGGCAGGGCGAGGATATTTGCTTTGAACTCGTCGTTCCCTTCTGGGGCTGGTGCTGCTGTTGCCCGGCTCCCCAGGTCCAGGTCACCGGCTGGCGGGTGGTGACCATGGATGGAAACGTGATCTATCAGGAGACCTTCGCTACCCCCACTGCTCCCGGGAAATGGGTGTGGAAGCAAGTGGATGCCTTGGGAAATCCCGTTCCGGCTGGCTTCTATAAGATCGTCGTCTCCACCACTTCCGGTGAATACGAAAACACCGTGAAGATTGTGGCCAAGCCGGACTGCTGCACTTGTTGTTTCCCGTTTTTCTTCTTCGGTTGCTTTGGGCTCTGGTCTAAGCCCTGCGGGGTCTCCTGGTGCCAGCCTTACGTGAAGCTCTATCGCTGCCCCACTTGTGCGGCACCTTGCTGCTGCGGGATCACCATTTATCTTGGAACGGGCGAGTAAGTGCCGGAGCTTCCGGATCTTGAGGTCATTAGGGAGAACTTAGCCCTCCGGGTAGGGGGCCGGAGGGTGGAGGAAATAGAAGTGCGCCGGCCCGGATTGGTTCAGTCCGGGCCGGCAAACCTTACCCCTCTTTTGGGGCGAAAGGTTCAAGAGGTAAAACGCCGCGGAAAACACCTCATCTTTTCCTGCGACCAAAACCTTCACCTCATCGTGCACCTTATGCGCTATGGCTGGCTTTGGCATGGCACCACAACTTATGAGGTCACCAAAGCCACCACCCTGCGCATTTCTTTTGACGACGGAAACGATCTTCGCCTGATTGAGCCGGGAAGCCCGCAAATTGCAGCGGTGTGGCTTGTGGAGGATCTGGAAAATGCCGAGCCCCTGAAAAAACTCGGCCCTGAACCCTTCTCCCAGGAGTTCACCCTCGAAACATTTGCTCAAGCTTTGCGCGGGAAGCGCCGGATCCTGAAAAAGATCCTTGTGGATCAGAGCCTTATCGCGGGAATCGGCAACGCCTATGCCGATGAAATCCTGTTTTGGGCAAGGATCTCGCCGTTCCGCTACGCCCACACCTTGTCTTCCGAAGAGCTAGAGAAGCTATGGAAGGCCATTCCGGAGACTCTCCGTTGGGCCATCGGAGAGATCAAGGCGCGGGTAGGCGACGATCTTTTCGATAAGGAAATCCGGGATTTCCTTTTTGTCCATGGCCGCGCCGGCGCTCCCTGTCGGGTATGCGGGGCGCCTATTGGCGAAGTCCTCTTTGAGGGCCAACGCACCAATTACTGCCCGAACTGCCAAAAGGTGAGCCAGCCCCTTTAATGGCTTTATCCCTCTTTTTGGCCTTCCTTTACGCCGTGGGTACGGTGATCGCCTTACCCAGCCCCCAAGAATTGATTTTGGGGGCGGTGGCCAAAGC
>CAZQXP010000086.1:0-3807 GCA_964597525.1 uncultured Thermotogaceae bacterium
AGGGCCCGGGGTTTGGCCCCGGGCCCCCGGCGAGGAAGGAGGCCTTTTTAGCTCCCCTCAAGCGCGTTGATTGTTGTCTGCCAAAAGATAATCCGCACGTTTTGCGTGTAGGCCAAAGCCGTGCCGATTCGGAAGTTGATGCTGGGGATGAAAGGCCCGGTATAGCCCTCGGGGATACCGACCACGAAAGGATTGGCCGGCGGGTTCACCATACGCGCCCGGAGCCTTGCCAAAGACGGGGAAAGATCCGGGGTACCGTCGCCATCCATATCTAACCGCAGATCGAAGTAAATGGTGCTGGCGTTGCGTACCGTGAAGGTGTACGTGATGCTCTCGGTACTCACGGAGCCCTCAAGGATCACGCGCCACCCTTGCGTTGTGGGCTCGGGCACTAAGCCCAAAGGCGCGGGGCCCTCCTGGGAAACGCCTAAGAACTCGCCATCGGTCCGGAGCTCGATCCTAAAAGGATGCGGAGTGGTCCAGGTGGGGGATCCGTTCACTGTGATGTACCAGCGATCCATTCCCCACACATAAATCCCGGGGATTCCGTACATCGGAGGCATGCCGGGAAGGCCCACCGGCCCTACCACGACGGTCTTGGTGGTTGACCCCGTGGCCCCGAGGTTGTCCGTAACCCAGAGGGTGACGTTATAGGAACCAGGGACAGCATAAGCCCAAATCGCAATGGGCCCACTTTGATCAGGGATTCCGTCGCCGTTCAAGTCCCACTGGTAGTTGGTGATGTATCCATCGGGATCGTAGGAGGAAGTGCCGTTAAAGGTAACGTTCTGGCCCGCATAGGGAGCGGAAGGAGTGTACGTAAACTGGGCCACAGGCGGCTGGTTTACTACCAGCGGGCTCACCACCACGGTCTGGATTGTGGAACCCGTTGCCCCCTTGTCATCGGTCACCACCAAGCGAACCGTATACGTGCCGGCCGCGGTGTACCGGAAGAACACGATTTTTCCAGTGGCGTCGAAGATCCCATCGTTCTGGAAGTCCCACTGGTAGTTGGTGATGGTTCCGTCGGGATCATAAGAGGGTGAGGCGTCAAACTGGATCCAGTCGCCGACCCGGGGGGCGCTGGGACTGAACGTGAATTGCGCCACAGGAGGCTGGTTGATCACCATGGGCACCAGGGTCACATTGAGGGTGCGCGTTCCGCCTGGGAGAAGATAAACGGAGGTGGAATAATCCTGGTACCCCGTTTTCTTAATGAGCACGGTGTGGGAGCCTGCGGTGAGGACCAAGGACCGCGGGGTATACCCACGGAAAATCCCGTCCACATAAAGTTTCGCCGAAGGAGGATTTGTGATCACTTGGAGGGTTCCGTAGCCTGGAGCTGGACCGTACACGATTTGGAAGCAGGTGAAGTCAAACGCGCGCTGTGTGGGCTCCGGCACAATGCCCAGGACCTGGGCTTCCAGCTGCTCCTGCCAGCTTTGCGGATCCGGCCCAAGGAGCGGGAAGGGTTGATCGGGGCCATAACCCTGGAAATAGGGAATGGGCACAGTGGTGGCCATGATCTGGAGCCACTCCGTTCCCGTGGGCGGGGTTACCCGGAATTGATAACCCCGTCCGGGCGAGGGAATGGTGTGAATGCCGGCCGGGAAAAAGTTTTGGGGTTCATACTGGTTGGGGAAGATCTGCGTTACCTTTCCGTCCGGAGTGATGTCCCAAATGTACACATAGGCGGCCTGAGAAAGCTCAAAGTGGATGCGGATGGTTTCGCCTACCGCATAAGCGGGCTTATCCACCCAGATCCGCACAGTGAGGGGGCCAGAAGGTGGCTCCACAATAATCCCCAAAGGGACAGCTTCCTCTTGAGCGAAGGCCCAAAAGCCCAAGGCCAAAATCCACGCTACCGCAAGCAACACATTTTTCATCTCCTACCTCCTTTCCATTGGTTGAAACACAAGCCGCACGATTTCCTGGAGGATCTCCTGCGTCAGTGTTCCTGTAAGTTTTGCGGCTTCCGCTGGTAATACACCCACCGAGCAGAGGCGGTTCAGCCGCTCCCGCACGAACGAAAGGAGCCGAGGATCTCCAGGATTTCCTCCTTCCCAAAGGACGAAGTCACCCACCGCCCAAGCCACCTCCAACACGAAGCGATCCGACGGGGTGAGGGGAACATCCGGCCCGATCTTCCCGAGCTGGATGAGGCCATACCGCGCCAAAGTGCTCCGGGTTGCCAAAAGAAAGTTGAGCCTAAGGCTCAGCACGTACTCGATCTCTTCCCAAGCTCTTCCCAAGGCCAAGAGCTTCCGGACCTCGTTCATCATGGAGGAGCCAGCAAGGCCGGTGTCCACGATGAAGCCCTGGGAGATGGCGTAGCGGATGACCTCCAGTCCTCGTTCAGCCTTATCTGGCGGGGTAGAGGTGAGATCTTGGAGAAGGAGGAGGGTTACGGTAGTGGTAGCCCGGCCTGAGCGGAAAGCCAGTGTCAACGCCTCCGCTAAGGCGGACTTGAATGCCGAAGGAAGGTTCATTCCTGCAAGAAACCCTAAGACCTCTTCCGGAGCGGGGGTCCTCAAGGGGATCGTGATCCCTTGGCTCACTGCGAGCAGGGAAAGGACAAGAAAAAGGAGGCTAAGAAGAGCGGTCCGCACGGTCCCCCCCTATGTAGCGCACGGAGACGTACTCCCCGAAGGTGCGGAGGTATTCGTGGGCGAGGGGATCTTGCCCCACCCATTTTCCATCCACGAGGAAGGCGTATTCGTAACGGCCAGGCGGCAAAGGGATGATGGCGCTCCAGATGCCGTCTCCATCCGGATCTGAGAGGGGAAGCGGCTGCCAAGCGGAGAAATCTCCGACGATGGCCACGGATTTCGCTCCAGGTGCGGCGATGACGAAAAGGTTGGGGTTCCACTGGGGGATAGGGCTGGGCGCGGTGAGGCGGCCGAGGGCAAAGCCGAGGAGGAGGGCAGCCAGAGCGCCGGCCAGGGCCCAGCGGGGAGTAGGACGGGCTAAGAATTCCCGCACCTTTTCCCAAAAGCTCCTTCGCGCCGGCCGGCGGGCAAGCTCCCGGATCACCCGTTCCTCAAGTCCGGAAAGCCGCTTTCGCCCTTCCTCCACCTCTTTGGCCACCGCCGCCCGAATCAGTTCATCCACCTCATCCCACCGCATCCCGAATCACCCCCTCTTCCAAAAGTTTTGCGCGAATGAGTGCCCTGGCCCGATACAACCTTGTTTTCACCGTTCCTTCCGGAACCCCAAGCACCTGAGCAATCTCCTCCACCGGAAGACCATGCCAGTAGTAAAGCATGACCGGCATGCGATAAACCTCCGGCAGCTCCGCCACCGCCCTTCTTACTGCGGCGAGCCGCAGATCCTGATGGACTTCTTCTGCAGGGTCGTCTTCCGCCTCCGCGAAAGGTGGCTCCTTTTGCCTTTTTCTTTTGCGCAGCGCGTTTTTCGCGACGTTTGCGGCCACCGTGAAAAGCCAGGTGGAGAATTTTCGTGAAAGATCGTAACGACGGAGGTTCTCATAAGCGCGAATGAACGCATCCTGGGTGGCATCCTCCGCGTCCGCCCAATTTCGGAGGATGCTCAAAGTCACAGCGAATACCGCTTCTTTGTAGCGACTCACAATCTCCCCCCAGGCTTCGAGATCGCCGTTTAGGCTTCTTTGTATCAGTTCGAGCTCCTCTGCGGGCAAGGCGGCCGCTCCTTTCCCCGCCCTCAATATACACCCCTTTTCCCCGGCGGGTTTCTTTTGGACAGTTGTCCAAGATGCGGCGGACCAAACCCCCGCGTTCAGGGCACCCCATTCCTGGGATTCAAAAGCCCGGCGGTTATCCTCGTTGT
>CAZQXP010000087.1:0-3734 GCA_964597525.1 uncultured Thermotogaceae bacterium
GCTAAAGCGGGGGGACTTGCGGATGTAGTAGGCGCCCTTCCCAAAGCTCTCTCCAAACTCGGCGTGGAAACAGCCGTTTTCATCCCCCGCTACGGGAGTATCCCAGGGAATATGGTGAAAATCGCGTCTTTTTCTATGGATTTTGGGGGAGAGAAAAATGAAGTCTTAGTCTTTCGCGCGTTCTTGCCCAAAAGCGAGGTTCCGGTTTTCTTTTTGGACTTTCCACCTTATTTCGGCCGACCGGGGATTTATGGAGAAGAAGGGGTAGACTATTCCGACAATCTCCGAAGGTTTGCGTTTTTCTCCAAGGCTGCCTTGGTTGCCATCTCCGCCCTTTCCTGGTCTCCCGATATTTTTCACATCCACGACTGGCATACGGCCCTTTTGCCCCTCTACAAGCGCGAGCTAGGGATCCCCGGGAAAACCGTGCTTACCATCCATAACCTCGCTTTTCAGGGCTGGTTTCCCCGACCGGAGTGGGAATTTTTAGGGTTTTCTTCGGCGGATTTGGCCTTAGCAGGAAGTGGAGATTGGCTTTGTGTTCTGCGGGTGGGCCTCATCCTCGCGGATTTCCTCACCACCGTTTCCCGCACCTACGCCCAAGAGATCCTTGAGAATGGCCTTGGTTTGGACGAAATCCTTCGATCTAGAGCCCAAGATCTTGTGGGGATCGTCAACGGAATCGACGAGGAGGAATGGGATCCTCGCAGTGATCGGTACCTTTGGACCACCTACAGCGAGAGAGATCTCCGGGGAAAAGCGTTTAACCGAAGGAGCTTGCTTCAGTCTTTCGGGCTTTCGGGGGAAGGGCCACTTGTGGCCATGGTGGGAAGGCTTACGGAGCAGAAGGGCATTGATTTAGTCTTGGCTGGTTTGGAGCGGATGATGGCCCTGGGAATTAGCCTTTTGGTTTTGGGAACGGGGGATCCTAAATACGAGCAAAGCTTTCGGGAGGCGGAAAAACGCTGGCCCCAAAATCTTAAGGCCCTTTTAGAGTTTTCTGAGGAGTGGGCGCATAAAGTTATGGCCGCGGCGGATTTTCTCCTCATGCCTTCGCGCTTTGAGCCCTGCGGCCTCACCCAGCTCTACGCCCTCCGGTACGGAACGATCCCTATCGTCCGCGCCACGGGCGGACTTCGGGATACCGTCCAAGATGTGGAGGAAGGTGGGAACGGTTTTGTGTTCCACGAATACACGGCGGAGGCCATGCTTGGGGCCTTAGCGCGGGCGGTGAAACTTTGGCGTGAGGATCGCAAGGCTCTTCTTGCCCTGCGCCGGAAAGCCCTCTCGGGCGACTACTCCTGGGACCGGCCGGCCCGAGAGTATCTCATGGTGTACGAGCGCGTCCTCAGCCGCTGACTTTCTCCAGCCAGTTTTCCGTGCCTTTTCCTTCCGCGCACCAGCCCTCGACCCCTGTGATGAACTTCACTTTCCACCACGTGTATCCGTCCGCGCTCTTTGGGCCGTCCACGATTTGCCCCTCAATTCCCACGGGCATGGAGCCGCGATAGTTAACGTGGGTCACCTCCGGATTGGTGATACCAGGGCCGGTGCGAACTTTCAGGTTAACAAGGGTGCGGACGCGGTCTCCCACCTTGAATTTCCCGGAAGCCGTGGGTTCCGTTTGGGGGCGGATTCCTATCACGAGGGCCTGGGGACTAGTGGGAACCACCGCGAGCTGGGTGGTTTGGTCCTTCCACACCTGGAATTGGAGGGTGAAATTTCCTTCGGCGGTGATGATATGGTTCCACGTTTGGGTGGTGCGTTCTCCTGGCTTAAGGGTGACCCAGGTTTCGTACTTGCCGGCGCTACGGCCCTGTTGGTCCCAAAGGAAGGCGCGGAGGAGGAATTGGGCTGTGCGGTTACCCGTGTTGATGACGGTGAGCTTGAGGGGGACCGTCTCGCCCACGGCGGCCTGAACGGGCTGTTCCCGGGGCGAATAGTCCTCAATTTGCGCGGTGATCCGCGCGCAGCCCGCCAAAATCCCGCCCAAACTTATCACTAACCCTATCCGTAGTAGCAAACGCCCTCTTTTGGTCATGGTCACCTCGTGTAACAGGGATTACCCGCAAAGGTTCGGCAAACCAAGCCCAGCTGGGGGCTCAAAACGGGCCAATTGTCCCAAGCGGGCAAAAGCGCCCGAGCTTTACCCCCGGAATAGCCCGCATGTGGTCTGCTAAATCCTGCACATCCCTTGCGGGCCCGCGCACGGCTACCACCTCGAGACACCTTTCCTCATCTAAATGGACATGGAGGCTCGCCAGCACATGGGTGTGGGCATGGTGCTGCAAGGAGGTGAGCCTAGAGAGGAGTTCCCGTTTGTGGTGGTCGTAGAGGAGGACGACCACGCCCACCACCTCTTCCCCTTCCTCCCAGGCCCGGGCGGCCAAGGCCTCGCGCACCAAATCCCGAATGGCTTCCGAACGGTTGGGGTAGCCCTTCTTTTGGATGAGCGCGTCAAAGGCGTGCAAAAGCTCTTCCTCCATAGAGACCCCAAAACGCAGTATTTTTCCCATACTCCGAGTTTTTCGCGCCCAGGCTTTTCTAGCAAGGGGCAAAGCTCGGGGTTAAGATCGAGGTTGCCCTCGTTTGCGGCCCTTTGGCCGCGGTGAGGATATGGACAAGATCATTGTGCGCGGCGCCCGCGAGCATAACCTTAAGAACATCGACCTCGAGATTCCCAGGAACAAGCTTGTGGTGATCACGGGGATCTCCGGGTCGGGAAAGTCCTCTTTGGCTTTCGATACCCTTTACGCCGAGGGCCAACGCCGCTATGTGGAGAGCCTTTCCGCCTATGCCCGCCAGTTTTTGGGCCTCATGCAAAAGCCCGACGTGGACCTGATCGAGGGCCTTTCCCCCGCGATCTCCATCGACCAAAAGGCCCGCTCCCATAACCCCCGCTCCACCGTGGGCACGGTCACGGAGATCCACGATTATCTGCGCCTCCTTTTTGCCCGCATCGGAAAGCCCCACTGTCCTCAGTGCGGAAGGCCCATTGAGCGTCAAACTGCCCAGCAAATTGTGGACCAAATCATGGCCCTCCCCGAAGGAACTGCCGTCCAAATCATGGCTCCGGTGGTGCGGGGAAGAAAAGGCGAATACAAACAGCTTTTTGAGGACCTAAAAAAGGAAGGGTTCGTACGCGTGCGGGTGGATGGCGTTTTGCGCACCCTCTTTGAGGATATCGAACTCGACAAGAACAAACGCCATGATATCGAAATCGTGCTCGATCGCATCAAAGTTGAGGCCAAAAAACGCGGAAGAATTGCGGATTCTGTGGAAACAGCCCTCAAATGGGGCCAGGGGTTGGTGATCGTGGAGATCGTGGGAGAGGGCGAGAAGCTTTTCTCCGAACATTTTGCTTGTCCTGCCTGCGGGGTGAGCCTTCCCGAAATTGAGCCGAGGCTTTTTTCCTTCAACTCACCTTTTGGGGCGTGTCCGGCCTGCGATGGGCTTGGGATGCGCATGGTGGTGGACCCAGAGCTTGTGATCGATCCGCGGAAATCCATTCGGGAAGGAGGGATCCTTCCCTGGGCCAATTCCCGTTCGCGCTGGCTTTCCGCCCTTTTGGAGGGGGTCTGCCGGGCGTACCGCATCGATCCCGATGTGCCTTTGGGCCGCCTTCCCAAAGAAAAGCTCGACATCATCCTCTACGGAACCCGCGGGGAACTCGTGCCCTTTGTATACACCACAACGTACGGAAAGACCCGTACTTACTATCGGCCGTTTGAGGG
>CAZQXP010000088.1:0-3734 GCA_964597525.1 uncultured Thermotogaceae bacterium
GCTACCTCCCGCCAGAGCTCCAAAAGCTCGCGGTTTCCCGCGCGCCAACTTTCCGCTACCGCTAAAAGGGGCTCCAAAAACCCCAGCCGCGCCTGGCGCTCGGCCAGCACTGCCGGCCAGCCCCGCAGGAGAAACGCCCGCTGGCCAAAGGGCTCAAGCTCCACCCCCAAAGCCTTGAGCGCGGGGATCGCCTCGCGGAGGGCTTCCGCCTGATCGAAGGGAAGCTCGATCTGTACAGGGATAAGAAAACGCTGCACCGAAACCTCTGCGCCGTCCCGATAGTGCTCGAAAAGGATACGCTCATGCGCCACGTGCTGGTCCACGATTTCAATCCCATCTGCGGTTTCCACGAGAATGAAGGTTTTCTGTACCTGTCCTAGAATGCGCCAAGGTTTCTCCTCCGGAGGTCCAAAGGAGATCATCTCCTCTTGCGTTCCCAAAGAGGTCGGAGAAGGTGGAGCCTTCGGAGGTGTTGTGGGCATGGGTTTTCCTTCCCAGGTGGGTGTGAACGCGCCGAGGGCGCGCATCGCCGCCCGCCGGAAAAGGTCCTTCACCGCCTCCTCGTTTTGGAAGCGCACCTCCTCTTTTTTGGGGTGTACGTTCACGTCCACAAGCTTGGGGTCGATGTCAAGATAAAGGAAGAAGACGGGATGCTGGCCAGGGGAGAGGACCTGCCCCAAGACCTGGTAGATGGAGACTACAAGATTTCCCAATTTGACCGGACGGCCGGAGAGAAAAAGGTGTTGGTCAATGCGGGTGGGCCGGGAGAATTCCGGTGGGGCGAAAAACGCCAAAAGCCGCATCCCCGGCTCTTCCATCTCCACGCGGATGAGCTTTTTGGCGAGAGCCTCGCCGTAGATTTGGCCTATACGAGCCAAAGGGCCCGAAGTCGGAGGCAGATCCAGGACCCTGCGCCCCTCGGAGCTCACGGAAAAAGCAATTCTGGGATGGGCCAGGGCCAGATACCGTAGGGTTTCCAGGCAGCGGCGCGCCTCCGCTGCCTGCGAGGAAAGAAACTTCCTGCGGGCGGGCACGTTGAAAAAGAGGTCGGACACCACAACGCTGGTCCCAACCGGATGGGGCGCGGGTTTTTCCTCCCGGATCTTTCCTCCTTCCACGAAGATTTCATAACCTAGATCCGCGTTCGGCGGCCGAGAAACGAGGCGCAACCTGGAGACAGCGCAGATCGCTGCCAGGGCTTCCCCGCGAAATCCCAGGGTTTGGATATACCAAAGGTCCTCTTCCTTGGCGATCTTACTTGTGGTATGGCGCTCGATGGCCAGGCGCATCTCCTCTGGGGTCATGCCGCAGCCGTCATCAGAGACGAGGATTCGGTCGATCCCGCCGCGCTCGATCTCCACGCGGATTTTTGTGGCTCCGGCATCGAGGCTATTCTCCAAAAGCTCTTTTAGAACGGAGGCCGGCCGGTCCACCACCTCTCCGGCGGCGATTTTCTGGATGACCTCCTCGGGAAGGCGCCTAATCCGCATCGCGAAGAAACTATAGACGCAAAAGGTTCCGGCGCAATCCAAAGGGAGTGCGCTTTTGGTCGCGCGGACGCGCGTCCCAAAAAGAATTGTTCCGTCAGGGTCCAGAATGCGGCTCAAGGTTTTCGGGAAAGGAGCCTCCATCTGCTTGCCCGCCGGGGTTTTGTGCTCTACCTTTTCATGCAAAACAAGGCAAAAGGGGGTGAAACCGTGTATACCGTGCGGGAGCTCGTTTCCCTTCTGGGTCTTTCCACAGAAAACCAGGTGCGCAACCGCATTGAGGCCATCCGCGATCTTCTCCTTCCTCATCTTCGCCGCGGGCCCAACAACCAGCTCCTCCTCACCGAGGAGGGCCTCCGCCTCCTCCGGGAACTCCATGTTTTGTGCGAAACCGGGCATACCTTGAAAGAAGCGGCTAACATCTTGCGCTTTAGAGTTGAAAGAGAAAGCAAAATAAACGATGAGGCTTTGCGCGAAAGTGGGAAAAAGCCGGTGAAAGAGGAAAGCGCCGCGGATGAGGGCTGGCGGCTGCTCCTCGAGCACCTCGCGCAAGAGGTTCGGGACCTCTCCGAGCGGGTGCGGCTTTTGGAGGCCAGGGTTCTTGCCAAAGAGGCGCAAATGCCCTGGTGGGAGCGCTTCCGGGACCTCAATATTTAGGGGATGCCCAACGAAAAATTGACGAAGTTAAGGAAGGCCATCGAGGCTTCCGCCCGCCTCAAGGCCCTCTGGGCTTGCTCCAATGTCACGGCCATCAACCGCCTGGGTATCAACGACCACGGCCCCGTGCACGTGCGCATCGTCATGCGCCTTGGTCTCAAGATCCTGCGGCTCCTTTTGGAGGCGGGCGTGCGGCCTGGGGTTTTGGATCACGGGCTCAAACTGGAGGATGCGGAGGTGGTGGTCACGTTGGCCGCAGCCCTCCACGATGTGGGCCACGCCATCCACCGGGAGAATCACGAAGACCTCTCTCTTCTCCTTGCCGCCCAGCTTGCCGACGAGCTTCTTTCCGGGATCTACGAGGAGCCTGCGAAAACCCAGGTCTTGGCCGATGTCCTCCACGCCATTTATGCCCACCGGGTGGAAGCTAAGCCCCTGACCTTGGAGGCGGGGGTGCTGAAGGTGGCGGACGCCCTGGATATGGAGAAGGGCCGGGCCCGCATTCCTTTCCAGGTCGGCCGGCCCACGATCCACTCCGTCTCCGCCCTGGCTATTGAAAAGGTTGAAGTGCGAAGGGGGAAAGATAAGCCCGTGCACATCCATGTGCGCATGACCAACTCCGCGGGGATCTTCCAACTGGATAGCCTCTTCCGGGAAAAGCTCATGACCTCGGGGCTGCGCGACTATATCGAGCTTTCGGCGGAGGTGGAGGGCGAGGAAAAGAAGATCATCGACCGCTATGCCCTGGACTGAGGTGCTTTACAAAAGCGACCTTTTGTTAAGTTGCTCCTCATGGGAAGCACGAAGGGAAGCGGGCTGGCGGAAACGCCGATCTTTGGTAAAGTTTCTTGCATCTTTGGTTAAGGGAGAAAGGGGGTAGGATGCCGCTCCAGCTGACCCTCGAGGACTTCATGACCCCGGAGCAGGTGCACCGGCTGAAGAGCGTGGCGCGGAAGGCCGCGGAGGAGGCCCTCCGCCGCGGCAGAAAAGGCCCGGTCCGGGATTGGGCCATTCTCCATGTGGCCCTGGATGCCGGGCTTCGGGCCTCGGAGATCGCTGCCCTGAAAGTGGGAGACCTTCTCCTTGAGCCCGGCCAGGGGGCGATCATCGTCCGGCGCGGAAAAGGTGGAAAAGTGCGGAGCGTGCACATCGGCGAGCCTCTCCGGCGTCATCTCTTGGAGTTCCTGGAGTGGAAAAAGCTCGTGGGCGAGCCCACGGATCCTGAGGCCTATCTTTTCCTTTCCCCGCGGGGCGGCCCCCTCACCCGCCAGGCCCTTTGGCTCATGTTCAAGCGCTATGCCAAAATGGCCGGGCTTCCTGAACGCTTCACCATCCACTCCTGCCGCCACACTTACGCCTCCCTCCTTTACCGCGCCTCCCGCTACAACCTGCGCCTCGTGCAAAAGCAGCTGGGCCACGCGTCCATCCGCACTACCCAGGTCTATGCCGACGTTCTTTCCTACGATGCCCTGGAGGCGGTGAACGGGCTTCCCCAATGATCTTTCTCCTTTGGGCTTTCTGTGCGTTTGCCCTGGAAACGAAGGTGGAGGTGGGCTGGGGTGGGCAGGCCGTGGTTTCCGCGGTGAATCC
>CAZQXP010000089.1:0-3689 GCA_964597525.1 uncultured Thermotogaceae bacterium
CCGCTGGGTGCATACCCGGGCTGCATGGCCCGCAAGACCTTCTCCATGGGAACCACATCCGGCGCCAAAAGCAAAGTCCCGTGATGGAGGAGAGCCCCGCGCCGAAGTTGGGCAGACCCGGAAATTTTCTTGCCCTCCACAAAAAGCCCACCTTCCCGCACCTCTACAGCCAGCTTGAACCGCTCTTGCAAAGCCCGCGCCAAAAGCCCGCAGAGCTCCTCCTGGGATTCCCGCACGGAACGCCACTTTCCCGTGAGGGGCAAAAACAGGGAAAAGAGGAGGTTTCCGGGGTGGTGGTAGACGGTGCCGCCGCCGGAGGGACGCGTCACTACCCGGATGCGCCACTTCCGCGCAAGCTCCAAATCCACTTCCTCCTCGGGCCTCTGCCCCCTTCCCACCACCACGCAGCGGGGATTCCGCCAGATCCTTAAGGTGGGCGGCACGAGCTCCCGCCGCACCCCGTCCAAAATGGCCTCTTCCAACGCCAAGTTCAAGGCAGGATCGCGAAACGCAAGGTCTAGGAGGACGCGCATAAGAGCTCCTCGTACACCTCGGCAGCCCGAAACGAGGTGCGCACTAAGGGCCCGGAAAGGACGGCACGGAAACCCATCTCCAGGGCCCGCCTCCGCCAAGCCTCAAACTCCTCGGGCGGAACATACCGGGCCACGGGAAGCTCGCGGCTGGTGGGCCGCAGATATTGGCCCAAAACGACGATGTCCACCCCGGCCTTCCGTAGATCCCGAAGAGCCTCTTCCACTTCTTCCTCCGTTTCGCCCAGCCCCAAAAGGAGGGAAGATTTCGTGAAAATCCGCGGGGAAAGCTCCTTGAGCGTCCGAAGGACACGGAGGGAGAGCTCGTAGCCGGCACGGCGGTCACGAACCAAAGGAGTAAGCCTTCGCACCGTCTCCAAGTTGTGGCCCACCACATCTGGCCCCGCCTCCACCACTTTTGCGAGTGCTCTTTTATTCCCCGAAAAATCGGGGATGAGAGCTTCCACCCGAATTTCTGGAACCGCCTCTTTCAGCGCCCGAATGCAAAAAGCAAAATGGGAAGCGCCGCCATCGGGAAGGTCATCCCGATCCACGGAAGTGAGGACCACATAGCGCAGGCCTAAATTCTTGGCAGCCGAGGCCAAGCGCTCGGGCTCCTGGGGATCTGGAGGCAAGGGTTTTCCGTGGTTGACGGCGCAAAACCGGCAGGCCCTCGTACAGATTTCTCCCAGGATCATGAACGTGGCCGTGCCCTTGCCCCAGCAGGTGGGGAGGTTCGGGCAGCGCGCTTCCTCGCACACCGTGGCGAGGCGGTTCTCCCTAAGAACCGTGCGGATCCGGCCCAGGGCCGGGCTCGGCTCCACTTCCACCCTCAGCCAATCCGGCTTAACCAAGCCTTCACCTCGTCTCCGGAAAGCTCCAAAAGCTCAAGCCCAAAGACCTCGGAAAAGCTCCGAAGGGCGATGGGCTCCACCTCGCCCACGCTCAAGGGCCTTCCCAAAAGCTCGGACAAGGATACCACGGAAAGGCCGGGAAGGCCGCAGGGAACAATCCACTGAAATCCGTTGGGCTTGAGGTCCACGTTGAGGGCTAATCCATGGAAGGCCACCCAGCCCTGCACGCAAACGCCGATGAATCCGACTTTTCCTCGCGCATGCCAAGCACCGGGATAGCCGGGACGGCGAAAAAGGGAGACCCCCAAAGCCGCGGCTGTGCGGATCATGACTTCCTCAAGCTTCCCCACGTACTCCCGAAGGCTGATCCCCAGCTCCTTGAGATGCAAAATGGGGTAAAGGACGAGCTGGCCTGGGCCATGGTAGGTGGCTTGCCCGCCCCGCTCCACGGAAAAAACTTCCGCCCCCATTTTGCGAAGCTCCTCTTCCGGAAGGAGGAGGTCCTTGTCTTGGGCGGAGCGGCCTAAGGTAACCACGGGCTCGTGCTCCAGAGAGAGGAGAAGATCCGGTACTTTTCCCAAACGTCGGAGAGAATGAAGTTCCCGCTGGAGGGAGAGGACCGGGCCATAGGAAACGCGGCCCAACCGCAAAACCAGGGCTTTTCTCATTCCGGAAGGATTTGGGCGATAGCCTCACCCGGCTTCACTTTCATCCCCGCGGATTTTCGGCCGCGCAGGAAACCCGCAGCGGGCGACTCGATTACAAAAACGGCCTTGTCCGCCTCCACCTCGGCTACGGCTTCCCCTACGTCCACCTCCTCGCCCTCCTCCTTGAGCCAGCGCAGAAGCGTCACTTCTCCCACTTCTCCCAGATCCGGAACGACCAGGTCCAAGTTTCCTCCTTTCCTAAGATTCTAGCGGCGGGGCGCAAAAGGAAGAGCACAGCCAAAAGGGAGAAGACCGCGCGGAAAAGGATGAACGGGCCTTCAGGAAAAAGGTAATAAAGCCAGCCGGTGGCCAAGGGCGCGAGGGCCTCCGCGGAGGTGGCCCAAACCTGGGTACGCGCGAAGACCCTCCCCCGACCAAGCCGAACATGGGCAGCAATAAGGGAGCGCAAAAGGGAATAAACCACGCGATCAGCACCCATGAGGAAAAGGCCGGGGATGAAACCGTAGGGCCAAAGGAAAAGGCCTGAACCCAAAGCGCAGAGAGAAAGCGCCGCGAAAATGGCCCGGGAGGGGCTTCTTTCGCTTTCGTGCCCCAACGGCCAAGCCAGGAAAAATTCCCCAAAGGAAAGAAGGGCGCCAGAGGCCAAGATAAATGCCCTTCCCAGCTTGAATCGATCCTCAAGGAAGGGCGCCAGGAAAGGCCGCGCTCCGGCGCTCGCTGCGGAGGTGAGCATGAGGATCCCGACCCAAAGCCAAAGGCCGCGGGGGGCGGGCACGGGATCGGAATGATGAATCGGAACGGGCCTTTGGCTCCGCATGAGGCCGATGAGGAGGGTGGAGCCCGAAAACGCAAAGAAAGCCAAAAGAAAAAGGCCGCGCATCCCCAAAACCCCAAGGAGGGAAGCACCAAGAACCGGGGAAATCACGGCTCCCAGAGCGTAGCCGGAGTTGGTGAGGGCGAAGGCCCTGCCCAAGGACTCGGGCGGGACGGTGTCGGCCACGTAAGCCTCCATGGCCGGCCAGCCGAAAAAGAGGGCGTAGAGGAAAACCCCGGGGATGAGCTCCGGCCAGGTTTTGGCCCGGGCATAAAGGAGGGGCGCCAGCGCGGCAAGCCCCCAATTGAGGAGCATCACCTTTTTTCGCTCGAAATGGTCCGCCAGCCACCCGCCGGGAAGAAGGGTGAGGGCCATGACCCCGTACATGAGGCCGGTGAGATACCCGATGGCCTGCGGGCCGCCTCCCAAATCCCGCACGTAATTGGGCCAAACGAAGAAATACAGACCAGACCCACAGGTCCAAAGGACATTGGACCAAAAGAGCTTCCAAAGGTCCGGATAGCTCCGCAGAAATTGAATTCCTGAGGAAATCATCGTCTATGGGGCCACCACATCCAACGTTTCCACCCAAAGCCCCCTTTCCCGCAACGCGGAAAGGAACGGATTGATGCCCAAGGAGTCGCTGGCGATGTGCCCCGTGACCACTAAGTTTTTTCCCTTTTCCCGCGTACTCCTGGGCCAGCCGATGGGCCTCGTGGGGGCGGATGTGGATATAGATTACCGTATCCACCCCGTGGTCGTAAAGGGCCTTGGCCACAGGATAGCCGCCGTTCGTGCCCGCCCCGTGGATCACCGCGGCCTT
>CAZQXP010000090.1:0-3672 GCA_964597525.1 uncultured Thermotogaceae bacterium
CCCCTGAAGAACTGGACCTCGAAGAAGCCGTGAAGGAGCTCTACAAGACACTGGAAGATAGGCTTGCAAACCGCGGCCGTCTCTACTACGCCGGTGCCAAGGTATGCTGGATGGAACTCAAGGAAATCACGTTCACCCCTAGAAATATCGTGCGGATGACCTGGGACTTCTTGCGCCGCCGCGCGCCGGACTTCTCCCGCTATCCCGGCAAGGTCCTTGTCCAGATCACCGTGCAGGTGTTCTTGGGCATCCCGATGAACTAAGGGGACGGGGCGGCCTACCTGGCCGCCCCTTTTCCTCTTTTCGGAAAGTTTTTTCGAAGAGGCATAATGGAAATGGATTCCAAAGCGCGAGAAACTTTTGGGGGTCTACAGCTTAAGATCGGAAAGATGAACCGGTGGGACTGGGAAACCTTAGTGGGGAAAGTGCGCGAGGAAATTGGCCGCCGTTACCGCGAAGGCCTCGCCCACCAGGATTCACCCACAGCCCTCTTTGTTCCCCTAACCCCGCGGGCCTATCGGGAAGCCAAATGGCTGGAGGAGGTACTCCTCCGAGAATGCGCAGGGCACTCCCTTCTCGATTTCTACGAAGGCGAAGAGAAGAGCACCCCTTATGGCCAAGCTTTGGCCCTCCAGGAGAGGCGGCCCTTCCCCTCTTTTTCGCCAAACCCTGAGATAACGGAGGCCTGGATTCTAAGCTCCTTGCGCCTCCTCTACGGAATCGGCGAGGCCACGGAGATGAGGCTTAGGCTTGCGGGCTACCGCACCCTCCGGGATCTTTTGGCTCATCCCCGCTGGGGTTGGCAGGCCGAGCGGATTCTTCACGCCCTAGAAAGACGGGATTTGCCCGCGCTTATGCATCACGTCACCCGTTGGTTTCCCGTTTCTCACCCTGTCGCCCTCTCTCTTTTGGGTCTCTTGCGGCCCGAAGAGGTCGTGTTTTTGGATATCGAGACCCTGGGGCTTTATACGGAGCCGGTCATCCTCATTGGGCTTGCCCGCCCTGGAATCGGGGAAATCACGGTTACCCATCTTGTGGTACGGGCGATTCACGAGGAGCTCCCTGCGCTTTGCCTCCTTGGGGAAGAGCTTACAGGGACGAAGGCCCTCGTCACCTATAACGGCCGCGCGTTCGATGTGAATTTCATCGAGGCGCGCTTCCGCTACTACGGGCTTCCGGGGAAGCTGGATTACCCGAACTTCGATCTTTTACCTTTTGCCCGAAGGCAATTCCGGGAGTTTTTGCCCGACTGTCGTCTCGAGACGGTAGAAAAAATCCTCTCTGTGGAGCGGGCTATCGATATCCCAAGTGCCCTCGTTCCCGAGTTTTACCTGGATTACCTGCGCGAGCGGAACGTGGGACCTTTGGTGGCCATCATCGAGCACAACCGCCAGGATCTCCTTTCTTTGGCCCTTCTTCTTCGGAAATTCTGGGAGGAGCTGGTGGCCCGTGGCCTTTGAGGAGCTTCTTCGCAAACTCCAGACCCAGGAATGGTACCGGGGCCAGATGGTGCGCGTCCTCACTATCCCCGAAAAGCCCGCAAAATTTTCCGAGCCCAAAAAGCTCCTCCATCCTAAAGTCCAGGCTTTCTTGGAGAAAAAAGGTCTGCGGCTTTTCACCCACCAGGCGGAAGCAGTGGACCGCATCCTCTCCGGGGAAAACGTGTTTATTACCACTCCTACAGCCTCAGGGAAAACTTTGGCCTTTAACCTTCCTGTGCTTTCCGTCCTTCTTTCCGAGGAAGAGGCCACGGCCCTTTACCTCTATCCCCTCAAGGCGTTGACCCAGGATCAGCTGGTGAAGCTGAAAGAGCTCGAGGCCGAGCTGGGCTTAGCTTTTCGGCCGGGAATTTACGATGGCGACACCCCAACGCCGGCGCGCTCGCGGATCCGCGCCCAAGTGCGCCTCCTCCTCACGAACCCCTATGCCCTCCATCAGTACCTCCCCTGGCACCACAAATGGGAAAGGTTCCTCCGGAATTTGAAATTTGTGGTGATCGATGAAGCCCACCATTACCGGGGCGTTTTCGGTTCCCATGTGGCCTTACTTTTGCGGAGGCTGCGCCGTATTCTTGAGCGCTACGGCGCGGATCCCCAATTCATCCTGGCCTCCGCCACCATCGCCAACCCCGAAGAGCACGGGGAAAAGCTCATCGGAAAGGAAGTTTCTGTGGTAAAAGAAAGCGGCGCTCCTCAAGGCGAGCGCACGTTTGTTTTCTGGAACCCCTTTTTGGACCCCGATCGTTCTTGGACGGACCAGGTTTCCTCGCTTTTGGCGTTTCTTGTGCGCGAGGGACTGCAGACCCTGTGCTTTGCCACATCCCGGAGGCTTGTGGAGGTACTCGCGGCCTTCGCTCAACCCAAGGTTCCAGGAAAGCGCATTATGGCCTACCGGGCCGGGTACCTTCCAGAGGAGCGGAGAGCCATCGAAAGAGGCATTCGCACGGGAGAGATTTCGGGCGTGGTTTCCACCAATGCCCTGGAGTTGGGGATCGATATTGGAGGCCTCGACGCGGTGATCATTGGAGGCTATCCCGGGACGGTGATTTCCGTTTGGCAGCAGGCCGGCCGGGCGGGAAGGGGTGCGAAGCCCGCCCTCATCTTCGTGGTGGGCCAAGGCGATCCTTTGGACCAGTATTTCCTGCGGCATCCCGAGGAGCTCCTCACGCGCCCCCAAGAACACGCCATCATTAACCCCGCAAATGAATCCATTCTTCTTCGCCAGCTTCTCTGTGCGGCAAGCGAATTCCCTCTCAATCCCAAGGATTTGGAGCTCTTTGGAGCCCAGCCAGAAATGGTTCAAGCCCTCGAAAAAAGTGGCCTTGTGGCAAAAACGCCTGTGGGGCTTGTGTATTCGGGAATCGCCCCTCCCGTGGAGGTCGTGAGCCTCAACAACCTCTCCGATCGAACGATCCGCATCGAGGTGGAAGGAGAAACTTTGGAGACAATGGACTACGAACGGGCCCTGCGGGAGGCCTATCCGGGCGCGGTTCTTCTCCATCAGGGCGAAACCTATCTCGTGCGGGAGCTGGACCTCGAGGGGAACGTGGCCCGCTGTGTGAAAGAGGAGGTGGATTACTACACCGAGCCCCTCATCCGCGAGGATGTCCGCATCCTCAAAGTTTTGGAGGAACGAGAAATTTCGGGAATGCGGGTGGGCCTGGGCGAGGTGCGGGTAGTGGAGGAAGTGGAAGCTTTCCGGAAGCGGAGGGCTGGCGTGACTCTGGCCGTGGAAAAACTTTCCCTTCCGCCTTTGGAGTTCCAAACGGAAGGGGTTTGGATGACGGTACCCCTCGAGATCGCTAAGGGGCTTTCCTCGCGCCTTGCCGGCGCCCTTCATGGAGCGGAGCACGCGCTCGTGGCCATGGCCCCCCTGCACGCCATGGCCGATCGCTGGGATTTCGGCGGCGTTTCCACGCCGTTCCACCCAGATTTGGCTTCTCCGGCAATCCTCGTTCACGAGGCATTTCCCGACGGAGTGGGCCTGGCGCGAAAGCTCTTTGCCATTTTGGAGGAGTGGGTGAAGGCCGCGGCGGAGCTTGTGGGCGGGTGCCCTTGCGAGGATGGGTGTCCGTCGTGCGTTCTTTCCCCACGGTGCGGAAACGAAAACAATCCCATGGACAAAGAGGGCGCGGCCCAGCTCCTTTTGGCCTTGCACCAAATGCTTTCTTCC
>CAZQXP010000091.1:0-3663 GCA_964597525.1 uncultured Thermotogaceae bacterium
CTGGGAGATCGGCTAATGGTAGGCCGGCGGGCTCTGGACCCGCTAGTGGGGGTTCGAATCCCTCTCTCCCAGCCAAAGGGAAAGTTCTTCCTCTAGGGGTGCCAACACAAAGGCCGCCTTTTCTTCCGCTAAATCCGCGAGTTCCTCCCGGGCTTTGGCCAGCTCCGCCCGAAACTTTTTATCCCGAATTCCCGGGGCATTGGCGTCCACCGTGTAGAGGGCCGCGGTGCAAGCCGCCCAGGCGAGCCGCGCCGCCGCGGCAAGATCGCTGCGGGCGCTCTTGGGGCAAACCGTGAGGATCCGCTCGGCAAGGTCCAGGAGGCCGAGGGCTTTCTGCGCCACCTCCAGGGGCACCCCCGCTGCCCGAACCAAAGCCTTTTCCAGCTCTGCTCCACCGGCCTTTTGGGCTTCCACCACGGCGGCGTAGGCTTTTGCGTCCTCTTCCGCTAAATCCAAGAATTTCTCGCGGAAGGCCTGGGCGCGCTCCAGGGCTTGTCCCACTTCCCGGCCGCGGCGCTGGGCCAACGCTGTAACCTTCTCCACGAGAGCCGCAGCCAAAGCTCCGGCCAACGCCGCCGTCGTCCCTCCACCGGGCACCGGAGCGGTGGAACCTAAGGCCGCAAGGAATTGCGCCAATGTAGTCTCCCTAAGCTTTTCCATCTTGCCTTCCTCCTTTGTCTGGCCCTTGGGCTTTAGGATGCCTGGAAAACCCGGTTTTTGGCAAATCCTGGGCTAGTACATGGTCTGCATATCCAGAAGCCCGCGGCGCAGGGCCATGCGCTCGGAAACCTTGAACACCAAAAGGGAGAGTCCGATTCCCAAGACCGTGGAGCCGCCGAGGATTAAGAGCAAAGCCCCAGGGGAAAAGCGGGAAAACTCCGAATGCAGGCCCTGGCCAAGAAGGGAAAGCCGCAGGGCCTCAAACCAGTACGTAGGCGGGAAAATGTAGCCCAAAGCCCGAAGGGGCAAGGGCAGAAGGGAAAGGGGATAGGCTACCCCACAGAGGAGATAAAGCGCTCCCGCTACGACATCGCCCAATACCCAACCGTGTCGGGCAATGAGGAGGGAGATGCCTGCCAGAAAGATTCCATAAAAGGAAAGGGCCACAAGCCCTAAAACGAACGTCGAAATGAAAAAACCGGGGTTGTAGAGGCGGAGAGGTACGCCCAGGATCCCTATCCCGAAGGCGAGGGTGATGAGGACAGAGATGGTGGCAATCAAAGTTTTAGCTGCGCCGCGGCCCAAAAGGTAGCCGTAGAAATGCATGGGCGCCATATACACGTACTTGAGCATCCCGTAGTGCTCCCGGTCGTCGTGGACGCTCCAGCTTATCCCGGAGAGAACGTTTATCACGTAAAGGTAAAAGGTGGTCCCCAAGAAGACCCCTGGGAAAAGGGGGTTGGTAAGTCCTCCCTGGGCCACGACCAAGTACATGAAAACGAGGATGAGCACCCCGGCCACGGGCTTGATCACGGAGTAGATGGTGAAAAGGAAGGGCTCGGTCCAGTTGGACTCGATCTGCCACCCCAGCCAAGCCCCGGCTTTCATTCCCCAAAAGATTTCCCTGAGGCTGCGCATGTTCATTGCCCTCGCAGGGTGAGGCGGCCCTCCCTTCGGGCCAAATTCTCAAAAAACTTCAGGGCCCGTTGAGCTAAGAAAACGAAAAGAATGCTTGAGCCCCCAAGAATCCCCAACTCCGCTTCCGGTGGCAAAAAGCGGAAGTTTTTCATGAGCTCTGGATAGAGGAGCTGGCGCATGGCATCCAGGCCCAAGGTGATGGGGATGATGGAGGCAAAAGCCGCAGCCCAAAAGCCCAGCGCCCGAACGGGGAAGTAAAAGCCGGAGAAAAGGAAAACCGGCTCCTGGAAAAGGTTGGAAAGGTGCCACGCCTCGCGGCCCCAAAGGAGGAAGAGGGAACTCAGAAGCATTCCCAAGCCATAAAGGGCGATCAGGGTGAGGAGGAAGACGCCAAAGAGGAGCGCGCCGTTTTCCACGCGAAGAGGGATACGGAAGAAAAGGGTGCCCACAAGGATGATCCCCGCGGCGCGGAACGTGGTGGCCGTAAGCCCGCCCAGAGCCATCCCGAGGAGGATGGCCATGCGGGAAGTGGGGGCGATAAGGTAAAGCTGGAGGTTTCCCGTTTCCTTTTCCCAGTAGAGTTGGCTTGCCATGCTCCAAAGCACGTTCATCCAGTAGGCGATCATGGCTCCGCCCAGGACCACGAACCCGCTGAATTCCGGAGGGGCTCCTACGGCGCGGTAGATGTACACATAAGCGGCCACCTGCAAAAACGGAAGAAAAACATCAAAGACGATCCAGCTCTTTTCCCGCCAGACCCCGATTAACCTCGGATAAGCGCGGCCAAAGACCGTGCGCAAAAAGGTCTTTGCCCCCTTCATCCTTCCTCCGAAAGCTTCCGGCCCACCAGGGCCAAAAAGACATCCTCCAAGGTGGGCTCCTCCTTCTTGAGGGCAAGGAGCCGTCCGCCCGCGGCCTGCAGGCGCGAGAGGATCGAGACCAAAGCCTCCTCTTCGGTGAGGATCAAATCGAGGCTTGTGCGGCCATTTTCTTCCCTTTGGGCCAGGGCCACGATGCCTTTTGCGCCATCCAGAACACTTTTGGCATCCAGAACCCCCTCCAGATACAGGCGGAAAACCGCTTCCTTTTGGAGCCGCTCTTTCAACGCCTCCGGCGGGGCGCAGGCCAAAATTCTTCCCCGATCGATGATGGCCACCCGATGGCACAGTTCCTCCGCCTCGTGCATGTAGTGGGTGGTGAGGAGGATCGTGCGCTCGGGGTGATCCCGAAGCCACTCCCGGATGAAATTGCGGATGGTGTGGGCGATTTGCACATCCAGTCCCAAAGTAGGCTCATCCAGGAAAAGGATTTGGGGATCGGTGAGGAAACCTCGGACGAGGTTCATCTTTTGCCGCATGCCTGAAGAAAGATGATAGGTTTTGGTTTTGGCGCGATCGGCCATATCCACCATGGCCAAAAGCTCGCGGATGCGGCGCCGGGCCTCCCGGGAGGGGATCCCATAGAACTGGGCGAACATCCAAAGATTTTCCTCTACGGTGAGAAGGCCGTATCCGGAGGTCTCCCCGCCGCAGACCATGTTGATGTATCTCCGGACTACATGAGGCTTTTCCACCACATCTGCTCCCGCCACCCAAGCGCGGCCGGAGGTAGGTAAGAGCAAAGTGGCGAGGATTTTGATGAGGGTGGTTTTTCCCGCGCCGTTTGGGCCCAAAAGGCCAAAGAGCTCACCTGGTAAAACTTCGAGGTTCACCCGATCCAAGGCGAGGATTTCGCGCTTGCCCTCCTGGGCCTCCCTTTTACGCAACCGGAAGACCCGGGTGAGATCCTCCGTCTTGATCGCGCATTCTTCCGGCCTCATAGACCTTCAAGTTTATCCCACCGGTTTTCTGTCGGCGCTTTAGGGCGTAAACTTTTTGGGGAGGTGATGGGGATGCGGCTTCCGCGGTTCCTCTTTCGGGTACACGACGAGGACGTGGAGGAGGAGGCCAGGCTCATCTGCCGGGTTTTGGGGATTGAGGACGTGGAGATTCGCCTCGATGACACGGTGGCGGAGGCCTGGCTTGAGGACTACGAGGCCAACCGCACGATTTACGGTCTAGAGAAGATTCGGGAGTATTTGGAGAA
>CAZQXP010000092.1:0-3657 GCA_964597525.1 uncultured Thermotogaceae bacterium
AAATGCGGAATTTCCGCAAGTTCCAGCGCATGCGTGAGGGCATTGGTAAACACCTTGAGCCGAAAAGGAGGGCGCTCTTTCAGAGCACGGACGATCTCCATGGTGGTCGTGCCATTCCCGATGAACACAGCCATGTTCTCTTCAATCAGTTCTGCAGCTTTCCGGCCTATACGTTTCTTTTCCTCGAGGTTTCGGGTGGCCTTCTCATAGTAAGAAGGTTCTGCAGCCAAAGTATCTTTGACCATGGCCCCACCGTGAACCCGCTCCACAAGCCCCCGGCGCGCCAAAACGGCAAGATCGTTGCGGATGGTCATGGGCGAAACAGAAAAAAAGCGGGCCAATTCCAAAGTGCGCACCGCCCCCCGCCGCTTGAGCTCCTCGAGGATTCGCCGCCGCCTTTCTTCTGTTAGCGCCTTTTTGCCATTTTTAGCCATTGATTGCGATTTTTAGTATAAAGCGGCGTGGAAGGCCCTGTCAAGCCTGGCAAAGAGGAAGTTTGTCCGCTACCCTTTCTTTCATGCCGGCCGAAATCCTTTTGCGGAACGCCCGGATCTTGGATGTCTTTTCGGGTCGATTCTTTCCCGGGGATTTGGCTTTAGCTCATGGGCAAATCCTCGGATTCGGCGGAGAAGCGGAAAGAGTTGTGGACGTGGACGGAGCGTACATCATCCCTGGTCTTATCGATGCTCACGTGCACATCGAGAGTTCGAAGCTTTCTCCAAGGGAATTCGCTCGGGCTGTCCTTCCCCACGGAACTACGACCGTGATCGCCGATCCCCATGAAATCGCGAATGTTCTGGGAGCCGAAGGAATTCGGTGGATGATCGAGGCCACCAAAAACCTCCCCCTTCGAGTTTTCTTCATGGCTCCCTCCTGTGTTCCCGCAAGCCCTTTGGAAACTCCTGGCGCGGTCCTTTCCTCCCGGGAAATCCGGGAAATCCTCTCTTGGGAGAGGGTTCTGGGTCTGGGAGAAGTCATGAATTTTCCCGGCGTTTTGGCCGGGGACCCCGATCTTTTGGCGAAGCTCGAGGCGGCAAAGGGACGGCCCATCGATGGTCATGCCCCGGGCCTTTCTGGCATGAACCTTTGGGCCTACGTACGCGCTGGCCCCAAAACCGACCACGAGTGCACCTCCCTTTCCGAGGCCGAAGAAAAACTTCGGGCGGGCATGCACATCCTCATTCGGGAGGGAACCACGGCCCGCAATCTCGCCGCTTTAATTCCCATCCTTACCCCATTTTCCGCACCGTTTGTCCATTTTTGCACCGATGACCGGGAGCCGGAGACCCTTCTTTCCGAAGGTCACATGGACGATGTTCTCCGTAAAGCCATCGAGGCAGGAGTGCCTCCGGAAGTGGCTATTTCCGCGGCCACGATCCATACGGCGCGGGCCTACGGAATTCCTGGCCTCGGGGCTTTGGCTCCTGGGTATTGCGCGGATTTCCTCGTTCTTTCGGATCTCAAGCAGATGAAGATCGAGCAGGTCTATGTGGAGGGAAAACTTGTGGCGGAGGCCGGCCGCGTCGTTGCGGATCTTCCCGAAACTCCTCCGCCTCCGGCCTCGCCCATGCGCCTGCACCTGGATCGCCTTTCCTTCCGTATTCCAGCTCAAGGGGGCTTGGCCCGGGTGATTCAGGTCGTTCCGGAACAGGTGGTCACCGAGGAGATCCTCGTTCGGCCGAGGGTGGAGAGAGGGGAGGTTCTGGCAGACCCAGAGAGGGATATTCTGAAAATTGCGGTGGTGGAGCGGCATCGGGGCACGGGAAACGTGGGGTTAGGCTTGGTGTGCGGTTTTGGACTCAAGGAAGGAGCTTTGGCTTCTACGGTGGCCCACGATTCCCACCACATTGTAGTGGTGGGGGCAAGCGACGAGGACATGAAGGCGGCGGTGGCAGAGCTCGCGGCAATGGGCGGCGGGCAAGTCGTGGTCAAAAGGGGAAAAGCCCTGGCCGCACTTCCCTTGCCCATTGCCGGGCTCATGTCCGACCGGCCGCTTTCCGAAGTGCATCGCCTTTCCCAGGAGCTCAAAAAGGCCGCGAAATCCTTGGGCGCAAAGCTTTCTGATCCCTTTATGTCGCTTTCCTTTTTGGCGCTTCCTGTGATCCCGGTCCTGAAAATCACGGACCTTGGCCTCGTGGATGTGCGCCGCTTTACAATCGTCTCCCTTTGGGAAGGAGGTTAAGGGTGTGTCGGTTCGGTTGGGAATCTTTGCGGCCGTGGCTTTTGGGCCTGGGCGGAGTGCTTTTCGGGCTCGCCATCGGAAACATGCTTCCTGAGCTTTCCACCTCGATGGTAGTGATTCTTCTTTTGGTGGGGATCGGTTTGGCATTTTTGGGCGCGTATCGGCGGAAGAAAGTTTCCTGAAACATGCCCGCATTCACGAGCGAGATTCTTGGCCGAACTTTAGCGGGTAATCCTCTGTGGGCCTGGCTTTTGGCCCTTGGGATCCTTCTTGGTGTCTTGGGGTTCCTCCTCCTTTCTCGCGCCGTTATTTCTCGAGGCCTGGAAAAGCGATTTCGCCGCCGCGGCGGCATTTGGGCCGGCCGGGGCGCCGAGCTCACCCGCCGCACTTCCTTCCTCTTTCTTTTGGTGGTGGCCCTTTTCGCCGCCTCCCTCTCCCTCAAACTCCCTGAAGCGGTGGGCCGCGCCATCCGTTCTTTGGCCCTCACCATTTTCCTCGTCCAGCTTGGCATTTGGGCCGGAAGCTTCGTGACCTTTTGGCTTTCCCGTCTTGCCGAACGCAGGCGCGCCGAAGGCGACGCCGCTTCCGCCACCACCCTTTCCTCTTTGGGCGTTCTCATCAAGATCATGGTTTGGCTCATTATCCTCCTCGTCATCCTCCAGAATCTCGGTGTCAACGTCACCGCTCTTTTGGCCGGAGTAGGTATCGTGGGTATTGCTCTAGCCTTCGCGGCCCAAAATATCTTGGCTGATCTCTTCTCTTTCCTTGCCATTGTCATCGATAAACCTTTCCTCGTGGGCGACTTCATTGTGGCGGGAAACATTTCCGGGACAGTGGAGAAAATCGGGATAAAAACCACGCGCATCCGCAGCCTCACGGGAGAAGAAATCGTGGTCACGAACTCCGAACTTTTGCGGGAGTGGATTCGCGATTACGCTCGGGTAAAAGAACGATGGGTTCTCCTCAATTTTGCGGTGAGCTACGATACCCCTGCAGAAAAGCTTGCGGCCATCCCGCGGATTGTGGAAGAAGTTGTGAATAGCGTTCCCAACACTCGATTCGATCGAGCGCATTTCAAGGAGTATGGCGAATTTGGCCTTATTTTCGAGGTAGCCTTTTTCGTACAAAGTCCGAGCTATCGGGACATGTTGGATGCGCGGCAGGCTTTTAACGTGGAGCTTAAGCGCCGGTTTGAGAAAGAAGGAATCTTGTTTGCCTTGCCCATCCGGCGGGTTTTGCTTGCGAAGGAAGGAGAGGGACATGGAGCTTGAGGATCTTTTGGCGCGCCATCCGGATGTGTGTTTCGATCCCCCGCGGAAAGAGCTCATTGCCGAGGCTATTCGGCGAAGGGAAGCTTTGGTAAGCCGATCCGGAGCCCTGGCTACCTGGACTCCACCGGAATCCACGGGCCGCAGGCCCCAGGATACCTACATCGTGGACCGCCCGGAAATCCACGCGAAAGTGGATTGGAGCTC
>CAZQXP010000093.1:0-3600 GCA_964597525.1 uncultured Thermotogaceae bacterium
TCCGGCGAAAGCTCCCACCAGTAGCGGGCGGTGATCCGAAGATGCCCATAGAGCCAGCGGTGCCGGTGCATGACGGGCTTGGGATTTCCCGTGGTTCCGGAGGTGAAGTTGATCGTGATAGGATCGTTCACGGAAAGGGGAACGGGCGGAACTTCCGGGGCCTTTTCGATCTCCTCCTCAAAGGAAAGCCAGCCCGGTCTTTTCCCGCCGATGAGGATGAAGTGCTCCAGAGGACATTGCCCGCGGGCGGCATCCACTTCCTCCGCCGCGGAAACGTGGGCCACCACCACCCGGGCACCGGAGACCTCTGCGCGGTAAATAATGTCCTTGGCCCGGAGCATATCCACGCAAGGCACAGCCACCCCGCCAGCCTTAAAAGTCCCGATCTGAGCAATAAATGCCTCGGGAAGGCGCGGGAAAATGTGCATGACTGGGTCGCCCTTCTTCACCCCAAGCCTCATGAGGACCGCAGCGAATCGGGAAGAAAGCTGGGAGAGCTCTCGCCAGGTAAGGGTGCGGCGCTCGCCGGTTTCCGATTCCCAAAGGATGCAAGGCTTGTCCCCTTTTTCCCGGGCGTGGGCGTCCACCACCGCGGCGATGTTGTAGTTCTCGGGAATATCCCAGCGGAAATTCCTCCGTTCCCTTTCGTACTCTTCCCTTGTGAACGGCATACCCCCTCCTTTTGCCCGAAAAATTCCTTCCGGCTAGTGTTATAGCATGAGGACGAGGAGCGAGGCAAGGGAAGTGGTTCGGGCGCTGGTAGTTTTGCCGCAGGCGGCGGCAAAGAGACTCATCGGCCGAGCTGTCGCACACCTTCCCCAGGTGGAAAAGGCCAAACGGGATGGGCTAATCGTTGTGGGGCTTGGTACCACAAATGCCTACGTTCTTGAGGAGCTCCTGGGCGAGCCGGTGGAAAAGGGAAGGTACTGCGCGGGGTATGTGGGGAAAAGGCTCGGGGTGGTTCCGCCGGAGCGCCGACTGAACATGGTGGTTTTGGAGCGCGGCGAGCCCAAAACCCTGGATTGGCCGGAAATTTTGGCCCGGCTTTCCCCAGGCGACGTGGTCATCAAGGGTGGGAACATTTTGGATCCAGAAGGCGTGGTCGGAGTTTTCGTGGCCGCGGACGATGGAGGCACGGTGGGGAAGTTCTATCCCGCGGCCTTGGCCCGCGGGGTGGAGGTGATCATCCCCATTTCCCGGGCCAAATCCGTGCACTTTTCCGTAAGCGAAATCGTGGGCGAATTGGGAAAGGGGCGACTTAAGTGGGCAAGCGGGAGTAAAGTGGGCGTCTTTCCTCTTTTGGGCACAGTGATCACCGAAACGGAGGCCGTGGAAGTTCTTTATGATGTAGAGGCCTGGCACCTTGCCACAGGCGGGGTAGGGGAAGGAAAAGGCGCTGTGGTGCTCCTTTTGCGGGGCGAAGAGGAAAAAGTGAAAAGGGCTTTCGAGGAATTGGCGCATCTTTCGGAGACGGAAAAGGAACCGGCTTGGGAGGAGACATGATCGACTTCCTCCAGGGCAAGGTGATGGAACTTGGGGAAGAAGGCGTGGTGCTCTCCGTAAACGGGGTTGGTTTTCGTTTGAGCGTCCCCAGCCGCACCGTGGCAACCCTTTCTTTGGGCGAGGAGGCCAAACTCTACACCCATCTTCTCCTTTCCGAGGACGAGTTTTCCCTTTATGGCTTTGCTACCCCGGAAGAACGGGAGATGTTCGTGACCCTCCTTTCGGTTCCCCAGGTGGGGCCGCGCCTCGCGTTTAAGCTCGTTGCCGCTCTGCCGCCCGCGGAGCTCGTCTCCGCCATCCGCCGCGGCGATCTTTCCGCCCTGGATGCGGTAAAGGGCATCGGCCGCCGCACTGCCCAACGCGTCCTTTTGGAACTTTCCGAGCGAGTCCAAAAATGGGCTCCCAAAGAAGTCCCGCCTCCAAGTGAAAAGGAGAAAATCGTCCTTCAAGCCCTCACTTCCAAGGCCCTGGGGTTCAAAATGGAGGAGGCCCGCCGCGCCCTGGACCTTGCCCGAAAAGAATGCCCGGACGCCTCAGTAGAGGAACTCCTTCGCCGCGCCCTCTCCATCCTCGCTGGCTCATGAGGATCTTGGCTTTGGATGTAGGGGAAAAGCGAATTGGAATAGCTAAGCCCGACGAGACCGGGACTTTAGCCGTTCCTTACGGGGTTTATCATCGCAAAAATTTGACCGAGGACGTGGCTTCCTTGGCCGCGCTTTGCCAAAACCTCGGGATCGAGGCCCTCGTGGTCGGCCTCCCTCTGAACATGGATGGAACCGAGGGTCCGCAGGCAAAGAAGGTACGGGAGTTCGCGGAGAAATTGGCTGAGGTTGTGAAAGTTCCAGTGTTTTACGTGGATGAGCGCTGGACCACGGAGGAAGCGGAGCGGGCCATGCGCGAGGCGGGCGAGAAGCCAAGCCGCGAGAAAGAGAAAGTGGACGCCCTTTCCGCGGTTCTTATCCTCCAGGCCTGGCTTGAGAGCCGCCGCTCCGGGTACCATTAGCAGAAAAGGGGGTGGGCATGCAGGAGTTCACCTTTTATTTAGGAAATAGGCCCGGAGCCCTGCTGGAGGTCGCTTCCGCCTTGGCGGAGGAGAAGGTCAATATTGAGGCCATCGCTGCCCTCACCGTTTTGGATGAAGCCGTGGTGGCCATGGTCACCGATGCTCCCGATAAGACCCGTAAGGTCCTGAAGAAGCTCGGCGTGGACTACGAAGAGCGGGAAGCCCTGGCCATGAGCCTCCCGCATCAGCCTGGACAGCTCGCCACGGTTTTGGACCGCCTGGCCCGAGATGGGATTAACGTCCTTTCCTGCTACTTCTCCGCCGAAAAGAACCAGATCCTCTTTACGGTAGACGATTTGGCCCGGGCCAAGGCCATTTTCCGGCTGTAATGGGGAAGGTGGAATTTCGGTTCTACGCAGAGCTCAACGATTTTCTGCCTGAAGAGCTCCGGGCAAAGTCTTTCCCCTACGAGTTTTCCGGCCAGCCAACAGTAAAAGATGCCATCGAGGCTTTAGGCGTCCCTCATGTGGAAGTGGAGCTCATCATCGTGAACGGCGAATCCGTGGATTTTTCGTACCGCCTGCGGGATGGCGATCGGGTTGCCGTCTATCCGATGTTCGAGAGTCTAGATATCGGGCCGGTCCTAAAAATTCGGCGCGAGCCCCTTCGGGAAATTTCCTTTGCCTGTGATGCGCATCTTGGGAAGCTTGCCCGGCTTCTGCGGCTTTTGGGATTTGACACCGTGCACAACTCCGGGATCACCGATGAGGAGCTTGTTTTCCTTTCCCGGAGCGGCCGGATCCTGCTCACGAGGGACCGTCAGCTCCTTAAGCACGGCGGGGTGACCCACGGGTACTGGGTGCGGGCGATTGAACCTTTGGAGCAGGCGCGGGAGGTGGTACGGAGGTTTGATCTTCGGGATCAAATCTCCCCGTTCACCCGCTGTCTTTCCTGTAACGGCCTTTTGGAGCCATTAAGGCGCGAGGAAGCGCTGCCTTTGGTTCCGCCGAGGGTGCGGGAATGGTGCACGGAGTTTCTGCGCTGCCGCTCCTGCGGCCGCATTTTCTGGCCCGGCACCCACTACCCTAAGCTTC
>CAZQXP010000094.1:0-3593 GCA_964597525.1 uncultured Thermotogaceae bacterium
AAGCACCGTCCCCTCCACCACAAAAGCTTTTTCCAGCCTTTTTCCGCCCAGGCGAAACAGAGTGTACGGACCGGGCCGGAGTTTCCCCGCCACCGCCAGGCCTATCCCGGACTCAAAATGCGTGCGCAGGGCAAAATTTTCCACAAGGGAAAAGGGGACGGTGCAGTGGGCCAAAAGGAGCCGCTCCCGCTTCAAATCCACCTCCGCGGGGTTCGCCAAAAAACCTGGAGAGCCCGTGAGGATTTGCCCAAGCCAAAGGGCCAAAAGAGCGGGAAGATCGCCCTCGCACCCCGCGGGAAGCCCCTCGTCGCTCAGCCGGGCCAGGGCCCAGCAGGCCGTGCACCCCTCGGAGAGAAGCCCAAAGCAGGCGATGGAGAGGGCCGAAAGCCCGTAGTCCGCGATCAGGGCCTTGAGGCCGGCGTAAACCCTTCCGGCCATCCGGCGCTCGCTTTCCCCGACCCCTAGGGTCTCACCCTCCGGCAGCATTTCGGGAGCCTCAGGGATACGATCCCGCAGGGCGGAAAGGGGTATCTCCACGATTTCTAGGCCGAGTTTTTCCCGAAACACGGAAGGATCCGGAGAACTTGCCACAAGCCAGGGCGAGGCCCCGCCGATAAGGCCCACGCGTTTCCCCCAAAGCTCCCGGGCAAGAGCGGCAACCCGCGCAAAGCGGAGAAGCTCTTCCCCATCCGCTTCGGTGAGGAGCCACGCCTTGCGGCCCTCTTCCCGCAGCCGGGCCAAGGTCTCCAAAGCCGCGGGAAGGGAGTTGTGGCCGAAGTGAGCCAAAAGGAGGAGAGGTTTGGTCACTTGACGCGCGAACTCCAACGCCTTGTGCTCGGTGCCGCCGGTGAGGAAAAGAAGCGTGGGAAGCGGCTCTTTCGCGATCTCCTCTTCTTTTTTGGGCGAAAGATCCGCGCCGAAGGCGCGGAACTTCTCCACCACCTTCTCCAAAACGAGGGAGGAATGCCCCAAAAGAACTGAAGAAAGGGGGAGAACCGGAAGCACGGGCACTAAGGAGAGGCCCATCGGTCCGGAGAGGTGTCGAGGGCAAAGGTGAGGCGAGGGACGCGGCGAATTTGGAGGCGCTTAGCCAAAGCAGTCCGCAAAAACCCGGTGTCCTTAGCGAAAGCGGCCATCACCCGAGCCCTTTCCTCATCGGTGCCGGAGACATACACGAGAACCTTGGCCTCTTGGCCATCTGGGGAAAGCTCCACGCCCAGGATCGTGGGCAGGGCCTCGCGGAGGACAGGGTCTTTCGCTTCAAATTCCAGGATGTCCGCAATTTCCCGGGCGATGAGCTCGGCCAGTCTTGCCCGTGCCCGCCATCGCATCAAAGCACCTCCAACTCGTGGGACTCCACATAGAACTCACGGCTTCCTAAAAGGCGCTCGAGAACCTTCTGGAGGACGCCATCGCAGTAAGCGCCGTCGTTGGAGAGGTGCGCAAAACCCAATACGGCCTTTTCAGGGTTATCGAGCTCCGCAAGCTCCGCGGCGGAGACGTTGAATTCCCGGCGCAGGCGCACCAAGAGCCCTTCCAGGATGGCCCGCTTTTCCTTCAGGGTATGGACCCCAAAAAGACGCAGACTCACGCGCAAAATTCCTACAGCCATGGCTATTGAACCGGGACTTCCTCACGCACGTAAACTTCGAGAATATCGCCCTCGCGGACGTCGTCGAAGTTGTCAATGCGCACGCCGCACTCAAATCCCTCGCGAACTTCTCGCACATCCTCCGCGAACCGCTTTAGGGAAGCGATTTCGCCCACGAAGACCTCGGCGCCTTTGCGGAGGACCCGGACTTTTCCGCCGCGCACAATGCGGCCCAAGCGCACGGCGCATCCGGCCACGCGGCCCACGCCCGCGATGTTGAAGACCTTGAGGACCTCGGCTTCGCCCACCTTGACCTCCCGGATTTCTGGGCCAAGAAGGCGCCGCAGAGCCCGCTGCACATCGAGGGTCAGGTCGTAGATGATGTCGTAGGTGCGAATGGGGATGCCCTTCTGTTCCGCGAGCTTTTGGGCTTTGGGATCAACCTTGACCCCAAACCCCAAGATGAGGGGTTGCCCTTGGGTTTCCGCGGCGGCCAAAAGCACATCGGATTCGCTGATTTGCCCCACACCAGCGTGAAGGATCTCCAGCTCCACCCCTTCTTGCTCGATGGTGCCGAGCTCGAGCTTAATGGCCTCCAGGGCTCCGAAAGTCTGGGCTTTGATGATGAGGACAAGCTTTTTCTTTTGGGCTTCGGTGAGGAGCTGCTCCAACGAGGGCGGAGCGCGCAGGGAGAGCCTCTTTTCCCGCTCGGCCTCCAGACGCTTCTCCACGATTTCCTCGGCTTCCTTGGGGCTTCCCACCCGCTCCACCTTCTCGCCCGCCTGGGGCACGTCCGAGAGGCCGAGGATCTGCACGGGGGTTCCCGGCCCAGCCGCTGGGATCCTCTTCCCTTGGTGGTCCAAAAGGGCCCGGATCCTTCCCCAAGCGGTGCCCACCACCACCACATCCCGCTCCCGCAGCGTCCCGTTCTTGACGATGGCGGTGGCCACCGGCCCTTTTTGCGGATCCATGTGGCTTTCGATCACCACGGCCTCAAGCTCCCCCTTGGGATCGCCAGAGATGCCCTCCATCTCTGCCACAAGGAGGATCATCTCCAAAAGCTCATCCACGCCTTGGCCGGTGAGGGCGGAGATGGGGATCATGATGGTGTTCCCACCCCAGTCCTCGGGGACGTATCCGAGATTGGCGAGCTCCTGCTTCACCCGCTCGGGCTTCGCTTCGGGTTTGTCGATCTTGTTGATGGCTACGATCATGGGGACGCCTGCAGCTTTAATGTGGTCGAGGGCTTCGAGGGTTTGGGCCATGACCCCATCGTCTGCGGCCACCACGAGGATGGCGATGTCCGTGACTTTGGCCCCGCGGGCCCGCATGGCCGTGAAGGCCCGATGCCCTGGAGTATCGATGAAGGTGATGAGCTTTCCGTCCACCTGGGCTTGGTAGGCACCGATGGACTGGGTGATTCCGCCGGGCTCCTCCGCGGCCACGTGGGTCCTGCGGATGCGATCAAGGAGCGTGGTTTTTCCGTGGTCAATATGGCCGAGAACCGCCACCACCGGTGGACGCGGTTGGCCTTTCGGCACAGGTTTTTCTTCCGCGGGCTTTACCGCGACTTCCGCCTTTTGCTCGGAAAGAAGCCCCCGGATGATCTCCTCTTCCTCGTCGCGGATCACGTGAAAGGCGGTGAGGTTGGGCATGCCCAGTTTTTCGAGGGTAGTGATGAGCTCCCTCGTGGACATGCCCAGCTCGCGGGCGAGTTCGTAGACGCGTTTTTTCGCCAAGGTGCTCCTCTCCTTATACCGGGGTCAGGCGTTTGCGGCCCTTTTTACGGCGGCGGGCGATCACCGCCCGGCCACCGGGTGTTCTCATCCGCGCCAAAAAGCCATGCACGCGATGCCTTCTCCGCCGATGCGGCTGATAAGTGCGTTTGGGCATGACTTCCCCCTTGCGTTTGGGTGCAATTTTCCCAAATTAGCGCGTAAAGTGCAACTCCGATTCCAAAAAGCGGGAGACGGTACGCCAGCGCTGGCGACAGATGGGCGGA
>CAZQXP010000095.1:0-3500 GCA_964597525.1 uncultured Thermotogaceae bacterium
GGCCGCCCACACGGCGGCGCTCCGGCCCTCTTTGGCCACAAGGATGACGGAAAGGAGCGAGGAAAGCTCGAGCACCACGTAGAGGTTAAAAAGGTCCCGGGAAATTCCGCCGGCAAGGCATGTGCCGATGAGCACGGTGATCAGGGAATGGTAGAGCCCATCTTTGCGCCAGCCGTGGATGAGGACAGCCAGGTGGAGGGAGAGGGCAAGGCCCCAAATCCCCAGGGTCCAAAGGTCGCCGGCCACCGCGATGCCAAAAGGAAGCCCGCCCACAAGGCCTTCCGGAAAGCCCGGAGCCCATAAGGCTAAACTGGCTGCCCCGCCCGCTAGGGCCAAAAGGGCGAAAATTTTTCTCTGCCCCAAAACGAGGCCCAGGACTCCTAGCCCCAAATAACCCAAAATTCCAGCGAGCGCGGCGTTCACCCTTCTTCCTCCAGCTTTTTGACGTCCTGGGTGTGGCGACGTTCGGTAAGCACAATGACCAGGGCCAGCGCTAAAGCCAGTGTGGCGAAGTGGATGACGATCGCGGTGAGGACAAGGGCTTGGGGAAGGGGATCCACCGCGGTCCCTGGACCGAAGCCCACGATAGCCGGCCGGGCTCCGGATCGGTGGGACAACGCCACCAAAAAGAGGATGCTCCCGCCGGAAGCCACATTAAGTCCAAGGAGTTTCCAAAGGACGTTTCGTCGCACGACCATCACCCAAAGCCCAAGCGCCGCCAGGGCCACCGCCAGCGCCAGCCCGCTTAGGGACTCCACCTCACACCTCCCCCCGGGCCAGGGCAAAGCGGTGGAGAACCACCCAAGCGCCGATGGCAACCTCCAAACCGATGAGAAGGTTTCCCGCCACAAACGCGGAGGAAGAGCGCACCCCCACAATCAGGACGACGGCCCCCAAAAGGAGCGTGGCGGAAACCGCGGCGTATTCCAGGCCCTCAAGCCTTGGCTCGTAAAGCTCGGCGCTCAAGCGCTCCACTCCCTTGGCCAAAGCCAAAAGAAGGAGTCCGGAGCCGAGGATGATGCCCGCGGGAAATCCTCCGCCCGGCCCAATGTGACCACTCACCGCCACATACAGGGCAAATACGAGAATAGGACCAAAAAGGAGGTCCGCGGAGCGCCGAAGAAGCGGGGTTTCCGCCAATGGCGGAAGATCCCCGCGCCACTGCATTTTGCCCAGGAAAAACCGCACACCTACCATGGCCAAAGCATAGACGAGGACCTCGAAAAGCGTGTCCCAAAGGCGCACACCCAGAACGATAGCAGCCACAACATTTTCCACATCCCAGTCCCTCGCAATTGGATCGGGATTAAGAAATTCCGGCCGCGGCCAAACCCCGGCGATCCCGAGCCCCAAAAGTCCCGCAAGCCCAAGTACCACCAACCCCGCCATCCCCTTCATCCCAGATACCTCCGGCGAAGCTCTTCCAGAACGCCTGTCTTTTCCAACATGTCTAAAAATTCCTCCAAGCTTTTCCAAAGCTCTTCTTCATCGGGGGCGACGGCGAAGGTGAACCACTTTTCCTCAGAGATTGTGGTGTCGCTCACGTCCGAAATAAAGCGGTGGAGTTGCCATTCCCGCTGGCGCAAAAGATCCACAACGGCTCCGCCGATCTCGCCCCGGACGAGGGCATGCGCAAGTTCAGCCGCGTCCTCGTAGGTGACGGACGCTAATTCTTGGCCGGGCTCACCGGCGATCGCGCCCAAAGGACCGTCGTTAAGCTTTAGACAGACAAGCTTTGTAGACACAATAGGGCGAGAAAACAAAGCCTTATCTTCGGGAGCGGGAAGAAAACCGCCGGCTCCGACGTGCGCTTCCCCGGTTTGGAGGAGCCGTGGGATCTCCTGGCGCGAAACCCATAGAATTTCCACGTCGCGGTGACACCACCGGGCGAAGCGCTCGAGAATTTCCCACTCCAGGCCGGCAACCCGTTCACCTTCCTGGTAGAGGAGCGGATACAAGGGACAGGCAGCGACTACAAGCTTTCCCGTGCGGCGCAGGGCCAAAAGATAAATCAACGTGACTAATCCGAATCCCACGGCGGCTTCGGTGAGGGCTACGTCCGGGGCAGAAAGGGCGAGGTACAACCCCGCCAAAGTTAGGGAGTGGGCACCCACCCCCAAAACGCCCCAAAGGAGCCGCCGCTGGGTTAAGGCAAAAAGGGCCAACCCAAAAGCTAAAGCGGAGAGGATCACCGCCGTCATCCTAGTCTTTTACGCGCCGGACAAACGCGGATTTCGCAATGGCATGCGTTCCCAACGGATTCGTAAAAATGAGGAAGAAAAGGAGAACGATCATGATCCCTCCCGTGGCTTCCCAGCCGGAATGAAGGAGGAGGCCCAAGAGAAAAACCGCCGTCCCCCCGATATCCCCAACTCCGGCCACCTGAAGCCGGCAATAAGGGGAACGGAAACGCCAAATCCCTGCAGATCCTATCCAAAGAAGCAGGAGCCCAAGAAAGATGAGGATGGTTCCAATCAATGTTCACCCCTTTCGCCGAAACGCGAAAGCAAAACCGTGCCCAAGAAACCGAGGATAGCGTAAGCTAAAGCCACATCCAAAAGAAGGCCATGACCGGAGAAGGCCGCGTGGGCGGCGAGGAAAAGGGTTACGCGAAGGTTCAGGGAATTCACCCCGACCAAGCGGTCCCAGAGGCTTGGTCCGCGCCAGATCACTAAAAATGGCGGGATCGCGCTTAATCCGAGAAGGACTTCCACGAGCACGAGAACATTCATCCCCAAATCCTTTCCAGAAGCCTTACCAAACGAGCTAGCCCCAAAGATTGGTGATCCGAAGGCCGATGCAAACAGTGAATGTAGACGGTGTCTTTTTCCACAAGGAGGGCGATCGTCCCAGGCGTCACGGTTATAGCCCAAAGCAAGAGGAGCTGCCCCATTTCGGAGCGGAGCGTCATGGGCATGGCCACGACGGCAGGAGAGACGCGGCCGGAAAGGGCTGCATACCCCGTTCTTGCCACGGCAAGGGCTACGCGAAAAGCCAGGAAGGCAAAGAACAAAAGCCAAAGATCGATACGCAAAGCACTTAACGGGAAATTTAGGGAAACGCGGCCGCTACGCAAAAGCACAAGCAACCCCACCGGAAAAACCGCTCCAGAGGCCACTACCGGCCATTGCGGATTCCGCCAAAGGAGAATCCAAAGCCCCCAAAGAAGAGCACCCGTAGCGCAGGCTGCCAAGACCCTCGCCATGGCCTTTTTCAGTTTATCGAAAAAACCCGCTTGACTCAGGTCCCCCATTGAGGTTAGCTTTTCCCAAGCCAAAACCGAAGGAGGAAAGCATGGAGAAGTGGTGGCAGGATTTTCATGGGTTCAAAACGTTCATCACGCCTAAGCTCATGCCTTTTGTGTTTTGGGCGGGAGTCGCCATTGCCGTGGTGATGGGCATCATCACCCTCATCGAGGGCGCTTTCTCTTCCAGTGCCCGTCTCATTTTCCTCGGCATTGTTACCCTGTTTTTGGGGCCCATTTTCGTGCGGGTGCTCTG
>CAZQXP010000096.1:0-3486 GCA_964597525.1 uncultured Thermotogaceae bacterium
GCGAATTTTACATGCTCTCCAACCCCTGTTGCTATTGCTTTTCCTCGCTTGGTTTGGGATTGGCCGGGGCTTTGATCTCTTCCGTAATTTTTTCGAACACCGTTTTTTCGCCATCGTAGCGCACAAGGACCTTGTCCCCGCGGGTGAGGCGGCCGGAAAGCATCTCCTCAGCGAGAGGATTCTCCACCTCCGTTTGGATCTTTCTCCGAAGCTCCCGCGCCCCGAACTCCGGCCGATACCCCACTTCCGCAAGGTGCTCCACAAGACTTTCGTCGAACTCTAGCTCAATCCCTTGCCCCCTGGCCATGCGCTTTACCCGCTCCAATTGCAGCTTCACGATGTCCTTGATCTGCTCCTGGGTGAGGGCATGGAAAACAATGATCTCGTCGATACGGTTGAGGAACTCTGGTCGGAAATGCCGCCGCAGGATCTCCATGAGCTTTTCCTTGAGCTCCTCATAGGAGAGCTTTTGCCCAGGCGGCGCGGAAAGGTTCCGCTGAATGAGCTCGCTTCCCAGGTTGCTCGTGGCGATGATGATGGTGTTGGAGAAATCTACAGTGCGACCTTTGCCGTCGGTGAGGCGGCCGTCATCGAAAACTTGGAGGAGAATGTTGTGCACATCCGGATGGGCTTTTTCGATCTCATCGAGGAGGATCACGGAGTAGGGCCTTCGGCGCACGCGCTCCGTGAGCTGGCCTCCTTCCTCGTAGCCCACATATCCCGGAGGCGCGCCGATGAGCCGGGAGACGGTGTGGCGCTCCATGTACTCAGACATGTCCAAACGAATGAGGGCATCCTCGTCGCCGAAGACAGCCCAGGCCAGGGCCTTAGCAAGCTCGGTCTTTCCTACTCCGGTGGGACCAAGGAAGAGGAAGGTGGCGATAGGCCGGTGTTTTTCCTTAAGGCCCGCGCGGGAACGGCGTACGGCTGCAGCCACTGCCCGCACCGCCTCGTCTTGCCCCACCACCCGCTCGTGCAGCTTTTCCTCGAGTTTGAGGAGCCTTTCCCGCTCCTCTTGGGTGAGCTCAGAAACGGGGATTCCCGTAAGGCGGGAGACAATTTCCGCCACATGCTCGGCCCGCACCTCTGGGACCTCAGAAGCTACGCTCTTCTTCCACTTTTCCGTGGCCTCCTCCAAAGCTTTCTCCGTTTCCTTGATACGGGCTTCCAATTCCTTGGCGCGGTCGAACTGCTTGCGCGAGGTAGCGTAGTCCAGTTCGCGCTTCAGTTCCTGGAGCTGGGCTTCAAGTTCCTGGACCTCTGCGGGCCGAGAAGTGGCCTGAATGCGCACCCGCGCCGCAGCCTGATCCATGAGATCGATGGCTTTATCCGGAAGGTACCGTCCCGTGATGAACCGGTCGGAGAGCTCCGCGGCGGCCACGATGGCCTCATCGGTGATGCGCACCTTGTGGTGGGCTTCGAACCGATCCCGCAGGCCTCTGAGGATCTGGATCGTCTGCTCTACGGTGGGCTCCGCTATGAACACCGGCTGGAAGCGTCTCTCCAAAGCCGCATCCTTCTCGATGTATTTTTGGTATTCGTTCAGAGTGGTGGCACCGATGAGGTGAAGTTCGCCCCGGGCCAAAGCGGGCTTGAAGGCGTTGGCCAGATCCATCCCGCCCTCGGCCTGGCCTGCTCCCACAATGGTGTGGATCTCGTCGATAAAGAGGATGAGCTCGTCTTGGTGGGCCAAAATCTCGTCGAGAATGGCCTTAACCCGCTCCTCGAATTCGCCGCGGTACTTTGTTCCCGCTACAAGGGAGTTCACGTTGAGCTCCACCAGGCGTTTGCCGCGCAAAATTTCGGGGACCTCACCCCGCACGATCCTCTGGGCTAATCCTTCCACGATGGCCGTCTTTCCCACCCCCGGCTCGCCGATGAGGACGGGGTTGTTTTTCTTGCGACGGGAGAGGATTTCAATGACCGTCTCGATCTCCTTAGCCCGGCCGATCACCGGATCGAGCTTTCCTTGGCGGGCAAGCTCCGTGAGATCCCGGGAGAATTTGTCAAGGGTGGGCGTAGAGGAGCGCCGTTCCACTCTGCCTTCTTCCGCGCCGCGTCCCACCACTTTCACCACCTTTTGCCGCACGGCCTCCGGAGTAAGGCCGTACTTGCGCAAAAGATCGCCAGCTAGACCATCGGGCTCCTCGATGAGGCCAATGAGGAGGTGTTCCGGCCCTACGTAGGAATGGCCGAATTCCCTAGCCGCGTGGAAGGCGCTCTCCAGAACGGCCTTCACCCGCGGGCTCATCCCCACCCGTACCGTCTCGCCCTTTTCCGCCTTAAACGTTCCCCGCGGCGCGTTGTGCTCGATATACCCGCGGATATCCTCTGGAGCGAGTTTGAATTCCCGAAGGATTTCGCGAACTACCTCGCTTTCGGTGAGGGCATAGAGCACGTGCTCGGTGTCCATCTCCTTTTTCCCGTAGTCCACGGCCAGGCGCGCCGCCCGCTGGAGAAGCTCCCGGGCGTGATCCGAGAGGTATTCGCCGATGTCCACCGCCTCCCGATCCCGCCAGCGCCGGGGGAAGAAGAACTCCTCAAAGAGGGAATCCCAGGGAGAAAAGAAGCTCTCGCGCCGAAGGCGGGCGTAATCCCGTTCACAGAGGTGGAGGATTTTGCGTTCTCCTCCCTCCACGACCTCCACTTCCACCGTGGCCGGCCGGATTCCGCAGATATCGCACATCCTCATTTGGCCTCACCTCCCTGGGAGGGGCGAACCGGTGCGTAGGGAACAGGGATGAACTCCACGCCGGGCCGGCGTTGCCGCGCCTGCGGATAGAGCTCCATGAGCTCGTACACCTCTTTGGGCATGTCCTCGCTCACCGGAAGCCCCATGGCCCGAAGCTCCTCCACGGTGATGGGGTAGTCATGGGTCCACCGGCCCTCGGAGAGGAGCCGCGCCACCTCTTTCGCCTTTTCTTCAGGGAGCTTGTCGCGCAGGAGGGCGTATACCGTTTCGTACACCTGTTGGATGGCCTTTTTGGCGATGTCCCCGAGGATAAGGGTTTGGTCATCGCGGTTGGGGTTGGGCTGCTCCAGGGCTTTAAGAACCGAGGCTGCAGGGAGGTAACCCTGGCCGGTGGCCAGCTGAGGATCCACGGGGCCCAAAACGGCGTTGGGATCCATCACGATCTCGTCGGCCGCAAGAGCAATAAGGGTGCCGCCGCTCATGGCGTAGTGGGGAATGAACACCGTGACCTTGCCTTTATGGCGCTTGAGGGCGCAGGCGATCTGCTCGGCCGCGAGCACAAGGCCGCCGGGCGTGTGGAGGATGAGATCAATGGGCATATCCGGCGGGGTCATGCGAATGGCCCTAAGGACTTGTTCGGAGTCCTCAATGTCAATATAGCGGGCAAGGGGAATGCCCCAAATCGTCACGGATTCCTGGCGATGGATGAGCGTAATGACGCGGCTTTTCCGTTTCATCTCCAGCGCGTGAATGGCGGAGTGGCGGCGGAACTCCAAAATCCGCCGCTGGAAAAC
>CAZQXP010000097.1:0-3452 GCA_964597525.1 uncultured Thermotogaceae bacterium
CGCACCTTGTGCAAGGTGCCTTGAGGGCTTTTCTGCACATCCAAAACCTCCGCTTTCCCTTCTCGATCAAGGTTTTCCACAAAACCCGTGTCGGCGATCTGGCCGCCCGCTTCGGCGTAGAACGGGGTTTTGGGAAAGATGAAATGCGCCTCCGCGCCGGCCTTCACCTTTTCTTTGAGGGTTCCCTCTAAGCCAAGGATGACCTCAAGAGATGCCTCCAAAGAAAGCTCGGTGTAGCCGCGGAATTCTGTTTGTCTTGTGACGGTTGCTTCCTCGCCTGTGACGCCCACGGTGTCGTAGGAGACCACGAGGCGGGAGCGGGCCCGCTGTTTCTCCATTTCCCGCTCGAACCCTTCCCAATCCACGGAAAGCCCATGCTCTTGAGCCTCGGCCTCGATGAAGTCCCGAGGAATCCCGTGGGTGTCGTACCAGGTAAAGGCCACCTCTCCGGAAATGATCGTAGTTCCCTCGGGAAGCCGGGCCATGAGCCGGTCCAGGGCCTCCTTTCTCCGGCGGAAAACCTCGGCTTCGCTTTCGATCACCCGCTCCACCAGGGCCCGGCGCTCCACGATTTCCGGGTACACGGAGCCCAGCGTCTCTACCACCGGATCCACCAAATGTACGAGCTTCGGCCCCGGGATCCCCAGCCGATCCGCGTGGCGGAACATACGCATGAAGACCTTGCGCAGGACCGATCCGCGGCTTTCCTCGCTATCGGGAAGAACTCCGTCCGCGACGAGAAAGACCACAGCCCGGATGTGGTCGGCAACGACGTTGAGGGAGGGGTGACGAGTGACGGGGGACGGGGAAAGGTTCTGAATGGTTTCGAGGATGGGGAGGAAGAGGTCGGTCTCGAAGTTGGAGCGGACGCCCTGGAGGACGGCGGTCATCCGCTCGAGGCCCATGCCGGTATCGATGTTTTTTCGGGCAAGCTCCCGCAAAGTCCCATCTGGCTGGGCGTCGTATTGCATGAACACGAGGTTCCAGATCTCGGAAAAGCGGCCGCAGTCGCAGGAAGGCTTGCAATCCGGCCCGCAAGGAGGGTCGCCCCAGTCCCAGTAGATTTCCGTATCCGGACCGCAGGGCCCGGAATTCCCCACCGGCCCCCACCAGTTTTGGTCCTTCCCCAGCCGCACAATCCGCTCCGGCGGAATTCCGATCAAATCCCGCCAAATGGCGTAAGCCTCCTCATCCTCCTCGTACACAGAGACCCAAAGCCGTTCTTTGGGAAGCGAGAGCTCCTCCGTGAGGAATTTCCAGGCGAGCTTTATTGCGCCCTCTTTGAAATAATCGCCAAAGGAGAAATTCCCGAGCATCTCGAAGAACGTGTGGTGGTAAGGGGTGAGGCCCACCCGCTCCAGATCCGTGGTGCGGAAGCACTTCTGGCACGTCGTTACCCGGGGATACCGGGGCGGAACTTTTCCCCAAAAAATATCCTTGAACTGCACCATTCCCGCAGAGGTGAAAAGGAGGGTGGGGTCGTTAGGAACGAGGCTCGAAGAGGGGAGCTCCACATGCCCCTCCGCGCGGAAGAAATCCAAAAAAGCTCGGCGAAGTTCGTAGCTTTTCATAGCGGTCACCTGTCACTCGTCACCTGTTACCTGATTCTATTTGGACTTAGGCTTTGGCGCGACCCGCCAAGGCTTAGCTAAAACGAGCCAGCTTCCAAAGCCAAGGATCAGAAGCACGCTTACCACTTGGGCGGCCCGGAACGGGCCAAGCCAAAGGGCGTCCCCCCGCACAAACTCGCAGGGGAAACGCACAAGCCCGTAAAGAACGAAATAAACAGCTGCCAGAAACCCGGGCCTTGCGGGAACTTTAGAAAGCCGCCAGAGGGCCAAAAAGATGAGGAGATTGCCCAGAGCTTCGTAGAGCATGGCGGGATGGAGGGGCTGCCCAGGATAAGCCGCACCGGCCGGCGAATCCAAGGGAAAAACCACCCCCCAGGGAAGGGTGGTCGGTGTCCCAAACGCATCCCCGTTCAAAAAGTTCCCGATTCGGCCGAAAACTTGCCCCAACGCCACCGCCGGAACGGCGATATCCGCGAGGCTCCAAAACGGAACTTTCTTCCACTTGGAGCAAATGAAAAGGCCCAAAACCCCGCCCAAAAGCCCGCCGTGGATGGCCAGGCCTCCATGCCACACCGCCGGAATCTCCCAAGGTGCCCGGCGGTAAAACTCCCAATTAAACGCCACATAGTAGAGCCGCGCGAAGATGATCCCCAAAGGAATCGTGACGAGGAAAATGTCCAAAATGTCCTCACTTTTCAGGGGAAGGCCCTTCCGTTTGCTCATCGCCCGCACGAGGAAGTACCCGACGATGAAGGAGATGACGTACATGAGGCCGTAGTAACGGATCTCCAAAGGCCCAATACGCAGGAAAATCGGATGCATCGAGCCATTATAATGGATCGCCTTGGGTTGGCTTAAGCGAGCGGGGTTGGTGCTGGCTGGAGCTGGCCTCCTTTGGGCCGCGTTCTTCCCGGGCTGGGGAAGCTTGGTTTGGATCGCCTTGATTCCCTTCTTTTTTGCCCTCCGCGAGGCAGGGCCCAAGCCTGGCTTTCTCTTGGGATTTCTTTTTGGCTTTACCTTTTTCCTCTTGGAGTTCTCGTCCCTCTTGAGCCTGCGGGCGTTTATCGGGCCTATGGTTTATCCTGTGATTCTCCTCCTTGCCCTTTACGGGGGCCTTTTTCTTTCCGTTTTCGGGCTTTTTGCGGGCTGGAAAAGTTCCGTCCTCGTTTTCTCCGGGGGCTGGGCCCTGCTGGAGGCAGCCCGGGCGGCGGGTCCCCTGGGATTCACGTTCGGCTCCGTGCCCGTGGCCATGGCGGGAAGCCCCTTCGTGGCCGCCGCGGGCCTCGCCGGCCCTTGGCTTCTCTCCTTTGCCGTAGCCCTGAGCGCCGGAGCCTGTGCTTTGGCCCCAAAAAAGCCCCGGCTCCTTTTCCTCGCGTTCCTCAGCCCCCTCCTTCTTTGGGGGATCGGCGAAGCTCTTCCCGATCCTAGGCCCACCGGAGAGGTAAAACTCGCCCTGATCCAACCGAACATAAGTCAGGCGGATCGATTGGATCGGCGGAAGCTTCCGGAGATTCTAGCCCGCTACGAATACCTTCTTAGCCAGACCCCAAACGATGTGGATCTCATCGTGATCCCGGAGAACGCTACGCCTGCGTTTTTGCGCATCGAGCGGGAGTACCTTGCGCCCTTTGCCCGCGCCGCCCAAGAGAAAGGGGTGCCCATCCTCGTAGGCACCGCGGACATCCAGGGAGAGGAAATTCGGAACACCATGCTCCTCCTTGCTCCCGACGGACGGGAGGCCGCAGTTTACGCAAAAATTCATCTTGTTCCTTTTGGGGAGTACGTGCCCGGCCGGTCCCTATGGCAGCGCCTGGGGCTAGCATCGGTGATCGATCAATTCCTGCCATACGATCAGAGCCCGGGCGAGCGGCTGGAGCCCGT
>CAZQXP010000098.1:0-3411 GCA_964597525.1 uncultured Thermotogaceae bacterium
ACCTTCGATTTCCTTACCGAACTTTGTCGTGAGGGGAAGGTTTTTGCGCTAGGACACGGGCTTTCGGCGCTCCTCATTGTTTTTCCTGATCCATATACGCCCGAAGAGATCCTCGCTTTGGCCTTCCTCGATGGGGAGGAAACGACTTTGGAAAAATTGCTCCGTCTAGCCCATGGTTTTGCTGCCAAGCGTGGCAATCAGATCCTTTCGGCCATGGTGGCCGATCCCTGGCTTTATACTTTCCTTTCCCGACGGGGCTTCCAGGGCGTTCCCGAGCTCGGGGCGGTAGTGGTCCTGGAATATGGCTAGCTCACTTTTTCTTTCCGCCCTTTTTCGGAGGAACTTTTTCCTCTTCTTCAGTTTCAGGAGCCCCGAAATTTTCCCGCGCTTTCAGGTGTTCCCGAACTTGGGCCCGGCCCGGCGGGGTGAGTTCGGATAAAGCCTGGGCGACCTCCGCAGCGTCAGCGCCGCTTTTGGCGAGCTCCCGCACAGTGTGGCCGATGAGGCCCAAGGGAACCTTCGCCGCGGCTAAGTTTTCGATCTCGCTCCAAATCTCAGGGTTCAAGGGCACAGCTAGCTTGAGTAGGGAAGAAGCTAATCCCGGAAGGCCGGAAAGGACCTTGCTTTCGGAGGCTAAAGGCCCAAGGACCCCTTCCGCCACGGCTTGAGAAAGCCTGTTCAGGACTTCAGTTACCGTGGCGCTGCCTGTGGAAAGGGCGATGAGGGCGAGCTCTAATGCCCGCACGGCAAACCCGATCTCCGCCTCTCCGAGTTCGGACCAGTGGAGGGTCTCCAAAAGCTCTGGGGCTTCCTCCACAGAAAGGGCACCGCTTGTGAGGGCGGCCTCAAGAAAGAGGCTTGCCCGCTCCAAAAGGAACTCCGGGATCACGGGGTTGGCTTGAAGGAGGGAGAGGAGGTCATCGGGAAGGGTCTGAGCTAATGCCCCACTGACGAGAAGGAAAAAGCTCGCCACCAGGGCTATTTTCCTCACACATCGCCTCCAGCCCCATTACGCCGGAAAACGATGGCCAAATTGGTGGGACGAAGGTGCTGGGGGAAACTTTGGGCATGGCCAAGGTGGCAATCCTCGGTGATCTCAACTGGGATTTGGTTTTTCGGATTCCGCAGCTTCCCAAGCGGGGCCGGGAAATCCTAAGCGGGGAAGCTTCCATTCGTTTAGGCGGCTCGGCGACCAATACCGCGAGGTTTTTGGCTCAGCTTGGGGTAGAGACACGGCTTTTTGCCGCCCTGGGCGAGGATTCCTTGGGCCGGTGGGCTCAGGAGGAGCTCCAAAAGCACGGCGTTTCCACGGCCTTCCTTCAGGTAGTTCCCAAAGCTACAGGGATTTGCTGCGCATTGGTGGAGGAAAACGGCGAGAGAACCCTCCTCACCTACCGCGGCGCCAATTCCCTTCTTGGACCGGAACTCCCACGGGGATGGCTGGAAGGAGTGAATTGGCTTCACGTTTCCGGTTACGCCCTCCTTGAGCCCCCTTCCCGTGCCGCCGTTTTCTCCGCCCTGGCCGAAGCGAAAGCGAGAAAAATCCCGGTGAGCCTCGATCCCGGAATGGTTCTCGTTCACGACCCTAGCCTTCATTTTGAGGAACTTTTTCCCGTGGATGTTTTCTTGCCTAATTTGGAGGAGGCCCAGGCCGTGGCGGGACGAAAGAGCGAACAGGAGCTTCTCCACGGGCTTTCCTTCTATGGCCGGAGGGTTTTCCTCAAACTGGGCGTGGAGGGAGCATTGGCTATGGAGGGCGAAAGGGTTTTGCGCGTTCCCGCCATCCCTCTGGAAGCCACAAACACATTGGGCGCGGGCGATGCTTTCAACGCCGGCGTGATTTTCGGAAGCCTTTTTGGCGCAAGCCTTGAAGCTCAGGCCATCCTGGGCGTGGTCTTCGGCGCCCTCAGCGCCGCGGGCCTTCCCCTTCGGCGATCCATGGCGTTCCGACTTCTGGAAAGCATCCCCTTAGCGGAGAAGGAGGAAGCCTTAGCCATAATTCGGGATCATTGGCCTGACCATGTGGACTGAGATTTTTGGGGAGAAGAAACCGCTCATCGGGGTGATCCATCTTCCCTCTCTTCCCGGCTCCCCTAGCTATCAGGGCGAGCCCTTGGAAACGATCTTGGAGCGAGCCCTGCAGGATCTCGCTTCTTTGGAAGAAGGAGGAGCGGATGCCGCGATTTTGGAGAATTTCGGGGATCGGCCGTTTGCCAAGCTGGCGGATAAACCCACGGTAGCCCAGATGGCGGTAATGGCTAGGGAGCTTGTGCGTACCGCCAAAATTCCCATCGGCGTGAATGTTTTGCGCTCCGATGGCGTGGCTGCCCTTTCCATAGCTTTCGCTTCCGGTGCTTCTTTTATTCGCGTGAACGTTTTTTCTGGGGTGGCTCTCACGGATCAGGGCCTAATCGAGGGCTGTGCCCGTGAGGTTTTGGCCCTCCGCCGGGCTCTGGGGGCCAAGGTGGCCATTCTGGCCGATATCCACGTAAAGCACGCTTTTCACTTCGGAGATATTTCCGATGCCGCGCGGGATGCTGCCCGAAATGGCGCCGATGCCCTCATTGTCACCGGTAAGGCCACGGGCCTCCCTCCAGATCCCGCGGATTTACGATCGGTCAAGGCGGCGAGCCATCTTCCCGTGCTCGTGGGAAGCGGCATTACACCGGAGAACATCGCGAATTTCAAAGATGCGGATGGTTTTATTGTGGGTACTTGGCTCAAGGAAAAAGGTGAGGTGGAAGGACCAGTGGATCCCGAGCGTGTGCGCGCCCTGAAAGAGGCCTTGGCCAGTCTTTGCTAGGGCAATTCCTGCACAGCGAGGGAAAGAAGGGGTTCTAACCGGAGGTCATCGCGGAGGAGAATGCGGTCCTTGAGGGCGTATAGAAGCTGAGCGTCTTTTTTCTCTAGGGATTCTTTGAATTCCGCCTTTGTAAGGCCCCGCGGTTCCACCCCTGCTGGTGCCCACCGGAAAAGGAGAGAGGCGCGATCCAAAGGGTGCTCCGGAAGCCTTTCCGCGACGAGCAAAACATCGATATCGGACCCAAGGTTGAAATCGCCTCTGGCCACAGAGCCATAGACCCAAGCGGTGACGGCTCCCAAAGCCTTTGCCGCCTCCTCCGCGAATTTTCGGGCCCGGCCTAAGCGCTCTTCCCTTTCGGCCTTTCGTTCCTCAAGTACTTTGGACATCTTCCCAAACCCTTCTCGCGAATCCCACGATTTTTTCTGCGCAGGAAATGGCTTCTTCGGCGTCCTCATCACGATAGTATTCGAGCGGAACGCCCGTAGGATAGGAATCCGGGTATCGGGAAGGAATGTAATGTCGCTCAAGTTCCCTTGCGCTTTTCACGATTTCCTGGGGCACAGGAATTCCAAGCTCCTGGACCTTCTCCACCAAAGAGGATGTGGAGT
>CAZQXP010000099.1:0-3359 GCA_964597525.1 uncultured Thermotogaceae bacterium
ACGTCCTGGGGCCTGACCCAACCCTTTTCCACGAGGATTTCGCCGATCCGGCGACGCCGGCCTTCCTTTTCCTGCTCCTTTAAGGCTTGAGCTACGCGGCCGGGGTCAATGGCCCCCAGATCCACGAGGATCTCGCCCAGGCGTTTTTCGCGCTCGAAGTATTCCTCGAGGATGGACATGATCACCGCCGAACGGGATTTCCGCTGCTGGAGAGCAAGTTTGTCCACAAGGTCCAGGAGGTACTTGTCCTCTTCGCTGTAGTACAGGGTTACCTGCATCTTTCCCTCCTCGCTCCCCCGCAAGAGTTTACCTTCGTTAGGGAGCTTTCGTACCCCTTTCCACTATATCCGGGTACGGAGTGCTTGGCAAGTCCACTTAACGGCGGGTTTCGGATACAGCCCGATAGGCATCCACTAGACCGCGACCAAGTTCAGGGGCGTTCAGGCCCTCGCAAGTGCGGAGGAGGACTTCCACCGCTTCTTTTGCGGAAAGGTGGGGATTGGCCGAAAGGATAAGGGCCAACGTTCCGCTCACATGGGGGGCGGCAAAGGAAGTTCCGGAGAGGCTTCCCACGGCGCCCTTGGGCAAAAGGACGGGGATTTCCGCGCCGGGTGCGGCCAAATCTACCTCCGGTCCGAAATTGGAAAAGGACGCGCGCTGATCCGCTCTGTCCACGGCAGAAACGGTGAGGACAAAATCATAGGCGCCCAAGGGGTTCACCCGGGCTTGCCCCTCGTTCCCTGCGATGGTCACGACAATCACGCCCTTTTCCCAGGCGCGGCGCAGGGCTTCCTCCACGACCTTCGGCGGCTTGTTCTTAGCGTACAGGCTGAGGTTGATGATGTGTGCACCGTTTGCCACGGCATAATCGATGGCTTGGGCTAGCTTGTTCCAATCGCGCTCGTAAAAGAGGCCGCGGGAGTCCAAAAAGCGCACGTCCATGATGCGCACCTTTGGGGCTACGCCCACCACTTCCTTGGCCCGGGCGGCGATGACCGAGGCCACCGCGGTACCGTGAGGATAAAGAGCGGTGCGGCGGAGATGAGCAGGGACGTTATCCCGGAAATCCCAACCGTATAGGTCATCTACGTAGCCGTTTCCATCGTCATCCCGGCCGTTCGGGGTCTCTTTAGGGTTCACCCAGCGGACCTCCGCAAGTTCCGGAATGGAAAAATCAATACCCGAATCGATCACGGCGACCACGATTTCCGGGGAGCCCTGGGTGATGGGCCAAGCCTGAGGAGCTTTGATGCGTTGGATGTTCCAGGGGAGGGAAGGAGGGAGGAGGGGACCCACTTGGCCGCTTCCTCCGGCAGGCCCTGGACCAAGGCCAAGGGCCAGTCCTAAAGCGAGAAGGACCAACCACCCCACAAAATCCCGCCTTTCCATCGCAAACAAATGTTAACGGATGTTTTCAATTATGTCGAGGGGACATTTGTCCGGATAGGCCACTCTGAAGGGCGCGCTATACTGCAGTGTGGTTCTCCTTCGCGTGCGGGATCTGCGTAAAAGCTACGGCCCTGTGCGGGCCGTGGATGGCGTTTCCTTTTCTGTCGAAGCGGGCAAAATTTTCGCCCTCCTTGGCCCAAACGGCGCGGGCAAAACCACCACCGTGGAGATCCTGGAGGGCCTGCGCCGCCCCGATGCCGGCGAAATTGAGCTTTTCGGGGAAAAGGTGACCCGCATCGGCCCAAAGGAAAAGGCCCGGATGGGCGTCCTCCTTCAAGAAGGCGCGTTCGAGCCGTATCTTCGGGTTCACGAGGTGCTCAAGCTCTTCTCCTCTTTTTTCCCAAAGGGCCGCGAGCCCGGGGAGCTCCTCTCCCTTGTGGGACTTTCGGACAAAGCGCGGGCCCTGGTGAAAACCCTTTCTGGCGGGCAAAAGAAAAGGCTCGCTTTGGCTGTGGCTTTGCTCAACGACCCGGAACTCCTTTTCCTCGATGAGCCCACAACCGGCCTTGACCCCCAGGCCCGCCGGCACCTATGGGAGATCACCGCGGAGCTCCGCCGCCAAGGGAAAGCCGTCTTCCTCACTACCCACTACATGGAGGAGGCGGAAGCTCTGGCAGATTGGGTAGCTATTATGGATCACGGCCGCATCATCGCCGAGGGAACTCCCCAGGATCTCATCAGCCGATTTGGAACCGAAACCTTTTTGGAGTTCGAGATCCCCAAAGAAACTTTTCCTGAGCTTTTCCAGCTTTTCCCGGGAAGAGCAAGGCAGGACGGGGAAAGGGTCACCCTCGCCGTTCAGGATCTTCCGAAGGACCTCTCCTCCCTTCTTTCTTGGGCTACCGGGAAAGGCGTGGTTCTGCGGAACCTCCTTGTGCGCCAGCCCAATTTGGAGGACGTTTTTCTCTCCCTTACAGGAAGGAGGCTTCGCGATTGAAAGCGGTTTTCGCCCTGGGCCTTTCCTTCTTTCGCGTTTCTTTGCGCGAGCGCGCGAGCCTCTTTTGGTTTTGGATCTTCCCCCTTTTGCTTTTGGCCTTTTTAGGCGCGGTCTTTGGCCGGGTGGAGAAAGGAGAAATGGATCTCGCCGTAGCCGTTTTGGACCTCGATCGCGGCCCTCTTTCTCAAGCGCTTTGTGCGCTTGTGCGCGAGATTGGGAAGGGCGGGCTTTTTCGGGTGCTGGAGGTCCCGGAGGCCCAAGGGAATCCCAGGGAATGGGCGGAAAGGGAGGTGCGAGAAAACCGGGTCCACGCCGCTCTCCTCATTCCGCCAGGCTTTTCCCAATCCCTCCAGAACTTTCTTTTCTCCCAAGCGAATCCGGCCCCAGTGAAGGTCCTCTATCGGCGGGGCGAGGCCGGCTCATCCATCGCGGCCTCTATCCTCGCTGAAGCCGTGGATGAATTCGGCCGCGCTTTTCTCGCGAGGGCCGGGCTTCTCCGCCAGGAAATCTCCGTGGAAAAGGAATGGGTGGGTGGGGAGGAAAGGGCTATTGCCTACGTGGAATTCATCCTCCCCGGGATCATCCTCATGGCCCTTTTCATCAACGGGATCTTCCAGGTGCCCAGCGCCATCGTTTTGGCCAAGGAAAAGAGAATTTTGCGGCAATATTTTGCCACCCCGGTTTCCGGCGGACAGTACTTGGCGGGATTTACTTTGGCCTCTCTGTGGATGTGCGTTTTTCAGGTCGCCGCGATTTGGGCTTTGGGCTACTTCGCTTTCGGTGCAAGGGTCCACCTCCTTCGCCCAGAGGCCCTGCTTTATCTCCTCTTGGCCTTCGGGGTGTGTTTGGGCCTTGGTTTCCTTATTTCTTCTTTTTCCCGCACCTACGCCTCCGCCATGGCCATAAGCAATCTCCTGAACATTCCCATGCAATTCCTGGGTGGACTTTGGTTTCCTTTGGCTTTCTTGCCCGG
>CAZQXP010000100.1:0-3289 GCA_964597525.1 uncultured Thermotogaceae bacterium
GGTTAGCGAGCGTTCGGGCAAGATTGAGCGAGGTTCCAAGGGTTCTCAAAGAGGGGAAGGAAAACCTCGAGCCGCGAAAAGTTCCGAAGGTTTGGGCGGAGATCGCCCTCGAAGGAGCCCGCCGAAGCCTTCTCCTCTTTCGCCTTGTTATCCCCGCTTTGAGCCTGCGGGTGCCCCGTTTGGCTCCCAAGGTGATCCGGGAAAGCCGGCGCGCTTCCCACGCCCTCCAAGATTACGCCCAGTTCATTGAACACGAAATCCTGCCGAAAGCCCAAGGGGATTTTGCTGCCGGAAAGGAACTTTTCGAGGAAATACTCCGCGAAAATCACATGCTTTCCTACTCCGCGGAGGAACTTTTGGAGCTGGGCTGGAAGATCCTCGAGGACACAAGGCGCGAAATGGAAACCCTTGCCCAGAAGATCGCGCCGGGGAGGTCCGCCCGGGAGATCATCGAGGACGCGAAAAACCATCATCCGCGAGCAAGGGAGCTTCTTTCCGTGTATCGCCGGGAGATGGCCCGGGCGCGGGAGTTCGTGGAGAAAAAGGGAATCGTGACCATTCCCGAGGGCGAGAAGCTCACGGTAAAACCCACACCGCCGATGTTTCGGCCCACCATTCCCTACGCCGCCTACATGATGCCTGGCCCCCTGGAGAAAAAACAGGAAGGGATTTTCCTTGTAACCCCGGTGGACCGCTTCGCCCCTCCGCGTGTGCGGGAAGAGAAGCTGCGGGGCCATTACTTCGCGAAGATCCCCGTGACCGTGGTCCACGAGGCTTATCCTGGGCACCACCTTCAGCTCGTTTTCGCCAACCGCTATGCTAAAAGCCTTCCCAGGAAGCTTGGCAGTGCTCTTTCCTCCCTTTTTGTGGAGGGCTGGGCTTTTTATTGCGAGGAGCTCATGGAAAGCCTGGGTTACTTAGGCGACCCAGTCCAGAAACTTGCGCGGCTCCAGGACCAGCTTTGGCGCGCAGCCCGGATCATCCTCGATGTTTCCTTGCACACGAAAGGGATGAGCGTGGAGGAAGGGGTGGAATTCCTCGTGCGGGAGGCGGGGTTGGAGCGGCCAAATGCCCTCGCCGAAGTTCGCCGCTATACGCAAAGCCCCACCCAGCCCCTTTCGTATCTTGTGGGGAAGCTCGAAATCCTCAAGGTGATCGAGGAGTACAAGGAGAAACACCCGGGCGCAAGCCTTCGGGAGATCCACGACGCGATCCTCTCCCAGGGTTCGCTGCCTCCGAAGCTCCTTCGGGAGAGACTTCTGGGAGCCTAGCTTGGCGGAATTTCGGATCCGGGAATTTCGCGTCCGGGACATCCCCCAAATTTTGGAGATCGCCCGGCTTTCCTTTGCCGAGGAAATGGGGCTTTTCGGGCTGGGCCCAGCCCAGGTAGGGAAAATGCTCTTCCTCTACGGCCTACTTTTTCTGGCCCAGCGTCTCCGTCGCAAACCCCGCTTCAAATTTTTCGTAGCCGAAGAAAAGGGCAGTTCCGTGGGCGGAACGATGATCCGCTGGGAGAAGGACTACGCCTACATCTCCACGGTTATGGTCCACCCGAAATTCCGCCGCCGGGGAATTGGGAAAGCGCTCGTTTCCGAAGCTATAAATGTAGCGTTCGAGTACGGCGCGAAAAAGGCTATCCTCCACGTGCGGGAGGACAATCTTCCCGCCAAAAACCTCTACCTTTCTTTGGGCTTCCAGCCGTTCGAAACCAGGGTCAACCTCCTCCGCGAAGCTTCCCCGCTTCCCAAAGAGAAGCCTTTACCCCCTGGTTTTCAGATCGTGAAAAGTGCTCCTTGGGCGGAAAGGGCTCGGGAAGCCCTGCGCGTAAGTCGCTCTCCAGAGGCCTTGGAAGCCTACGGGCTACCCAAGCCTCCCCGCGGGATCGCCCGGCTCTTTCCCTCCCCGCAGAAAGCTTTCGTTCTTCTTCGGGATGGGAAGGCACTCGGCCTCATGAGCGTGTATCCGGGGAAAGTGTTGCAATTGCGGGTTCATCTTGCTCCAGAGGGGGTCAGGGAGGAGGCCGCCCAGGCGTTCCTGATCCGCGGGCTTCGCACAGCTCCAGGAAAGAAAGCGCTCCTTTGGGCCAATCTCGAAAATGCTAATGTCATAGAGGCTGCAAAGCGCTTGGGGTTTCAGGAGATTGGAAGGGATTTGGGTATGGTGCTTTGGAGGGCGTGATGCTCGAGAAGAATTGGAAAGCGCGCTTTTTTCCGATTTGGCTTGGGCAGCAGTTTTCCCTTTTTGGGAGCGCCATTGCCCAGTTTGCCCTCATTTGGTGGCTCACGCAGAAGACCGGGTCCGCGACAGTTTTGGCCACGGCGAGCCTTGTGGCCATGCTTCCTCAAATCGTCCTCGGTCCGTTTGCGGGAGCCCTCATCGACCGCTGGAACCGCAGGCGGGTAATGATCGTAGCCGATAGCTTCATCGCCCTGGTTTCCTGTGTTCTCGCCCTTCTTTTTTGGGCGGGAAAGGCGGAAGTTTGGCACATTTTTCTCGTGAAGATCCTCCGGGCCTTGGGCGGCGCGTTCCACTGGCCGGCCATGACCGCTTCCATTTCCCTCATGGTTCCTAAGGAGCATTTGACCCGCATCTCCGGCCTAAACCAGACGATGTACGGCGTGATGAACATCGTGACCCCGCCCCTTGCCGCCTTCCTCCTCTCCCTTCTTCCTATGCATGGCATCCTTGGCCTTGATGTGCTCACCGCCCTTTGCGCGGTAACCCCTCTTCTTTTCATCTTCATCCCACAACCCGAGCGCCCCAGCGCGAAAGTTTCGTATTTTCGGGAGCTTGGGGAGGGATTTCGATATGTTTGGAACTGGCGAGGGGCGCTTTACCTCCTTTTCGGGGCCACGGTTCTCAACGCCCTCCTCAACCCGGCCTTCTCCCTTCTTCCCCTTTTGGTGAGCAAGCACTTTGGGAAAGGCGCTTTGGAACTGGGGACGCTGGAGGCAGCGTTTGGGTTTGGGATGATTGCTGGAGGGCTCATCCTCTCCATTTGGGGCGGATTTAAGCGCCGGATCTACACCTCCTTTTTCGGGTTGCTCGGGATGGGTATGGGCGTTTTGTTCCTCGGCTTTGTTCCCGGTTGGCTCTTTTGGGGAGCGGTGGGAGCGATGGCTCTTATCGGGATCATGAACCCCATTACCAACGGACCTTTGACTGCCATCCTTCAGGCTGCGGTAACTCCGGAGATGCAGGGCCGCGTGTTTTCCCTGGTCTCCACGCTTTCGGCGGGAGCGAGTCCCTTGGGCCTTGCCCTGGCAGGCCCGGTGGCCGATCTTTTCGG
>CAZQXP010000101.1:0-3268 GCA_964597525.1 uncultured Thermotogaceae bacterium
GCGGAATTGACGATGAAAGCCTATGGCGATTTTTCCCTCGCCCTTGTGGGAGGTGGAAGGAGCTCGTTTCTCGGCCTCTCCGGCCGGGGAACGGTCCTCGGGGGTTCCTTGGACCTGAACCTCCGGTTCTCCGGCCCCTGGGCCGCCTCTCCCTACACGCTCCTGGACTTCTCCGCCCTCTACGATCGGGGGAATGCCCGGGCGGAGGCCGGACGGATCGGCCTCGCGTTCTCTCCCCTTCTCTCTCCGCTGGGCTTTTGGGGGCTTTTGGGAAGGCTTTCGTTGGAGAAGCTTTCCCTCTCCTTCGGTTCGGGGTGGGAGGGGGAAAGCGGCCGCGCGGGCGGAGCCTTCCTTTGGCGCCCGGATTGGGGGGAGTGGGGCGGCGCTTACCGCGAGGAGCGCGCTTCCCATTTCCATTCCCAAGCGGGAACGCTTTTCCTTCTGTTTCGCCTTTCGCGCGAAATCAGCCTTCGCCTTGAGGGAGGGGCTGGCCGCATCCGCGGCCTCACCCGCTTTGCTGGCCTCACCCAAATGAGCGTGGAGATCCCTGACCTTTTCTTCGGCGAGCTCCGGCTGTTCGCCGCGGATCCGGATTTTCCCGGGCTCTTTCGGGACCAAATGGGGTTCCTTCTTTCCGGAAGGCTCGGCGGGGAAACAGGCGCCCGCTTCTCCGTGACCTTAAGCCGGGACAACGTGCGCGGATTTCCCTTTGCCTTGCGGTCCGGGATGCAGGTTTTCTGGGACCTTGGCCTTGAGGGCTGGCCGTTCTCCATGGGCCTTGGGGCGGATCTGCGCCGCGCCCGGGATACCCAAACTCCTCCGGAGCTGGATGAGCGGAGCCTGCGAGGAGAGATTGTTGGTCGCTTTTCCGGGAAAAGTATTTCCCTCATCGCCCGAGGAATTTGGCAGGAATACCGGGATTTCGTGGCCGGAATCACGAGGCTCTCCGCGGAGTACCAGCAAAGGCTGGACTTGAAACTTGCAGAGGCTCTGGGTGCCGTTTTGGAATTTACGGAGCGGGCGGTGTGGGACGAGGGTGGACTGCTCCATGCGGGAGCTTCGGCGAATCTTGAACTTTTCACCGGCGGTTTCCGAGTGGGCTTCCAGTACGGAAAAGAGGGTGGGACCCTGCGCGCTTCCTTGGAGTGGAAACCCGCGCCGATCCTGACCTTGAAGCCCGCGGTGGAGGCGGCATGGGACGAAGAGGGTGAGCTCCGGAGGTTCTCCTTCTCCTTTGGGTTTTCCTATGAGTTCCCGTGGACGCCACCGTTCCTTCCGGACAAGGGGTGGGTTTCCGGCCGCGTTTTCGCGGATTTGAACGGCAACGGTGAGGAGGACCCCGGCGAGCCTGGGGTAGCCGGTGTTGTTCTGGTCCTCAACGGAATCCGGGTTTCCTCGGGGAAGGATGGAAAGTTCAAATTCCCGCCGCTTCCCCCTGGAAAATATGTGCTTGGCGTGGAAAGCGGGCCTGCGGGCTATGGTTTGCCCGACGCGATGGAAATACAGGTTCCCCTTGGCAGAGAGGCCTCGGTGTCCGTTCCCCTGATACCGCTTGCGAGCCTCTCCGGTTTCGTTTTCCACGATCTCAATGGAAATGGGGTTCCTGATGCGAACGAGCCCGGCTACGCCCGGGCCATGTTGCGCCTAATCTTTCCGGATGGAACCGCGCAGGAGATCCTCACCGATTCCGCGGGAAAATTCCTCTGGCCGGATCTCCCGCCGGGCGTTTATCGATTGGAGCTCCTTCCGGAGAGCTTGCCCCCGCGCTTTGAGCTCACTACCGAGGGAGCTTTGGAGCTCGTGCTCCGGCCTGGCGAGAGGGAAGAGGCCTCCTTTGGGGTTCGGGAAAAGCCGCGGCCGGTGATCCTTATCCAGCCGCCGTTGGCGGAGTTCACCTGGAGCCCACGGAGCCCACGCGCCCAGGAACCTGTCCTTTTCGATGGCACCCCTTCCCAAGCCTTCGATGCGGAGATCGTCTCCTACATTTGGGATTTCGATGGCGATGGCGTGCCCGATGCCGAGGGCCAGCGGGTGACCTGGATCTTCCCCGCGGCCGGACTCTACCTTGTGGAGCTTAAGGTCACCGATAGCCTCGGACTTACCGGGCTCGTCCAGTATTTGGTAGAGGTTAGGCCCTAATACCTTCCGGCCAAAAGACGGACAAGCAAAGCTTTTTGCGCATGCAGGCGGTTTTCCGCCTGATCAAAAATCACGGAATTTTTGGAGCGCGCGGCCTCGTAGGTAATCTCTTCCCCATAGTGGGCGGGAAGGCAGTGCATGACAAGACAATCGGGCTTAGCAAGCGAAATGAGGTCTAAATCCACCGTATATCCCTGGAATTTTCGGCGACGCAGTTCCGTTTCCGCCTCCTGTCCCATGCTTACCCAAACGTCGGTGTAAAGGACATCCGCATCTATGGCGGCTTTTTTGGGGTCGCGGAGGATCTCCACTTCCGCTCCCATTTTCTTCGCTTCTTCCACGATGAGGGCGTGGGGCTCATGCCCTTCGGGGCAAGCAATGCGGAAAGAAAGGCCGAATTTGGCGCAGGCCTGGATAAGGGAATTGGCTACGTTATTCCCATCCCCAATAAAAGCCAAAACTAGTCCGGAAAGCCGCCTCTTTTTCTCCCAGATCGTGAACATATCGGCCAAAGCTTGGCAGGGATGCAGAAGATCGGAAAGCCCATTGATGACGGGTACCGTGGCGAACCGGGCCAATTCCTCCACCACTTCGTGCTCGAAAACCCGGGCCATGATCCCGTCCACGTAGCGGGAGAGGTTCATGGCTACATCCTCCACGGTTTCCCGCTGGCCGAGTTTGATGTCCTCCGGGCCCAGATAAAGGGCATATCCGCCAAGCTGCTTCATCCCCACCTCGAAGGAAACGCGGGTGCGCAGGGAAGGCTTCTGAAAGATCATGGCCAGCGTTTTCCCCCGCAAAATGTGATCCTGAGGGATCCCCGCGCGGAGCTCCCTTTTTAGGTGGGCCGAAAGTTCCAAAAGATCCCAAAGTTCCTCCGAGGACCACTCGGAAAAACTCAAAAAATCCCGTTTCATCCACCCTCCTTCTTGGGTTTTGTGGTTACGATGTGCGTGCTTGTGGAGAAAACCCCTTCCACTTTGCGGATCTCCTCGGTGACCACCTGGTACAGTTCGGCCACGGAGAAACTGGAGGGAAGCTCTTCGAACTCCAGGTAGGCGATGATGTCGTAATCACCGAAGACAGTATCCACGCGTTTCACGTGGGGCTTTTTCCGCAGTTCCTCCGC
>CAZQXP010000102.1:0-3259 GCA_964597525.1 uncultured Thermotogaceae bacterium
AAACTTCCTTAAAAGCGGCTGCTCCAGAAATATCCGTTCATGGGGCCAAACCGGGAGAACGGCCAAACCCGGAAGAAGGGACAGCCGATGAATTCTTCCTTAGGCACAAACCCCCAATAGCGGGAGTCGTAGGAGTTCATGGTGTTGTCGCCCAACACAAAAAAGTGTCCCTCGGGAACCAAGGTGGGCTCGACGCCGTAGCGGATGCCCATGCCAGTGCGGGCGTAGGTCATTCCGGCAAAAATAGGGGAAGGCTCGCCATTAATGAGAATTTTCCCGCCAGGCCCAATTTGTACGGTTTGGCCGCCCACAGCCACCAAGCGTTTCACGTACCGGGAGCTTCGGGATTTGTAGTCAATCCCAAGGTCACTCAAATTTTTGGCGCCTGATGGGATCTGGACCCACAGGGAGACGACCTGGGCCTCGCGTTCCGTGATAGGCCGGAGGACTGTGAATTCCAAGGATCGACCCTGGTGCGCTTGGATGCGTCGCGAGAGGGTAAGAAGGGAGGGGATAGGCTCGCCGCCCACGCCGATATCCCAGCGGCCTGGCGCCACAATGTAATCCCCCACCTGAACCCCGGCCTCGGCCGCTGCGCTCCCCGGCCGTACCTTCGTCACGCGAAGTTCCTCCAAAAACCAAAACACCACAATGCTTCCCGGAGTGGGCGACCGGAAATGGTAGGAGATGATATCCACAAAGAATGAATCGCCGGGAAGGATGGCGGGGATCATGGAGCCCGTGGGCACGGTCATGCGCACGGTGACATAGGTGATGATGAGCCAGAAAAGAAGGCCGACCTCTACGATGGTCTCGGCCCAGGCCACGGCCCGCTCGGCCCGAGGGGAGAGGTGCACGCCCCGCCGGCGCAAAAGCCGGATGAACCAGGGCGGCTTTTTCCGGCGGCGGCGCTCCTGATACCAACGCCAAACCCGCACCGGCCAAGCCGGCTTTTTCGCGGGACGCGCTCTCTTTTCCCTCATTGAATCTTGTGAATCCTCGTGACCCGGCGCAGCCAATAGGGCCGGCTCTGCCGCACGGTGTTCCGTTTCACCACCTCAATCCGCGCGATCTTCGGGGAATAGAGGGGGATGGTGCGCTCCACCCCCACACCGGCCGCCACCTTACGCACGGTCACAGTTTTGTTGGCACCGGTGCCGGAGATCTTCAGGACAACACCCTCAAAGGGGTGCAAGCGCTCGTGGGCGCCCTCCGTGAGCCTCTCATAGATGCAGATGATGTCGCCCGGGCGGAATTCCGGGATCTCGTCGCGGATAAACTTCGCTTCTACAGTGCGGATGAGATCGTCCATGCCGGTCATGGTTCCTCTCCTTTCAGCCGATCAAGAATAATGGCCACTGCGGCCCGTACAGAAAGGTGATTGTACCCGCCCACGCGTACCGCAGGTAGGAGCGCATCGCATGCGGCCAAAAGCTCGTCGATCATCCCATGCCCTGTGCCGAAAAGGATGAGGGTGGGGGTCTCCCGGATCCTCCGGCGGGCCTCCTCCCAATCCACCTTGGGATAAGGGAGGAGATGAGCGCGGGCAGTGGTGCCCAAAACCCAGGGCGGCCGGCCCTCAAGCTCGGAAATTTCCGCAAACACCTCCTCCAAATCCTCGCGAATGGCCACAAGCTCAAGGGCCTCCCGCCGCGTGGGAAGCTCCTCCTCCGAAAGCCAAAAGTCCCGGAGCCTTCCAGCAATCCGGCGTTGGCTCTCCACAGGATGTACGACGTAAAAACGCTTCACGTTGTAGGTGCGTGCGGTGCGGGCAATATCGGGCACATCCAACGAGGTGAGGGCGGTCACCACAACCTGGCCCTCCCGATTCCGCATGGGAAAATGCAAAAGGGCGATATAGAGGCCAGCCATGGGATAAGAAGCCTACGGGAGAAAAAACCCTAGGGCAAGGCCGGGCTTTTTGTCGGGAGGAAAAGACCGGGGTAGACTGCTGAAGATGCGATGGGGGCTCGGGGCTGCGGCGATTCTTGCCTTGGACCAAGGCCTAAAACTTTGGGTTTCCTGGACGCTTCAACCCGGGGAGGTTTTGCCCATTTGGGGGACGTTTTTTCGCCTCACAAGGGTCCACAATTCCGGCGCGGCCTTTGGCCTTTTCCCCGAGGGTACCCTCGCCTTCCTCGTGACCTCCGCCGTGGTAGCCTCACTCCTTTTCGCTTATCTTTTTTGGCGCCGACCTCAAGGGTTAAAAGCCTGGGGAAGCACGCTGATCTTGGGAGGAGCGTTGGGAAACTTTATCGATCGCGCGCGGCTGGGTTATGTGCTCGATTTTTTTGCGCTGGGAAATTTCCCGGTGTTCAACGTGGCGGACGCCGCTTTGGTTTTGGGCGTGGGAATCTTGGCCCTGGGAATCCTTAGAGGATCAAAATGAAGCCGCTCTTCATCGTTTTAGAGGGTCCAGACGCCTCAGGGAAATCCACCCAGCTGCGTCTCCTTTCCCAGGCCCTTTCCTCCCGGGGGATCCCGGTTTTGACCACGCGGGAGCCCGGTGGAACCGAGCTGGGCCTCAAACTTCGGGAAATACTTTTGGACCCCAAAACGAGGATGCGGCCGCTTACGGAGCTTCTCCTCATGGTGGCTGACCGACACGAGCATGTGGAGGAGGTAATCAAGCCTGCTTTGGCCCGGGGCCAATGGGTCCTGTGCTCCCGCTACACCCTCTCCACCCTGGCTTATCAGGGCCGAGGAAGGGGGCTTCCCCTCGACCTTATCCGCAACCTCAACCAGCTCGCCACCGGAGGGTTGGAGCCCGACTACGTTTTCCTTTTGGACCTTCCGCCCCAAGTGGCTTTGGAACGCACCCCCCTCCGGGATCGGTTCGAGGGCGAAGGCCTGAGCTTTTTCACCCAGGTTCGGCTGGCCTATTTGGAGTTCATCCGCACGGTTCCCCGGGGTTATGTCATTGATGGAACTCTTCCGCCTTCGGCGGTGACCGCGGAAATCCTCGCTCGGCTTCCCCTTTCCGGATATGATTCCGCGGGCAAGGAGGGTAAATGAACGTCACATTGCGGCGGGAGGATTTGGAGTTCGGGGTGCGCACCGTGAGCCATGCTTTGCCCGGAAGGACGGCCATGCCGGCCTTGGCTGGAATCCGCTTCGTCACCCTCAATGGCGAGGTGGAATTCGCCGCCACCGATCTGGAAAGGGCCATCCGTTGCCGTGTTCCAGCTAACGTGGAGGAACGGGGAAGAGCGGTGTTACCCGGCCAAGTTTTGAGCCAGCTTGTGGGCCGGCTTCCCGA
>CAZQXP010000103.1:0-3197 GCA_964597525.1 uncultured Thermotogaceae bacterium
AACCCGGAGGAGGTTCTCGCTCGGCTTCGCCGGCGCAATCCTGGGATAAGTCTTGCACGGCTTCTCTCTTTGGACGAGGAGCGCCGGAAACTCCAGCAAGAGATCGACGAAATCCGGCGGAAGCAAAATGAGGGGTCCGAACGCATAGCCCAGCTTGCCCGGGCCTCAAAAACAGAGGAAAGGGAACAGCTCCTTGCGGAGTTGAAAGTTTTGGCGGAGAAGCGAAAGGAATTAGAGGACCGCCTTTCCCAGGTAGAAGCTGAGCTCGAAGCGGAACTCCTTGCGTTGCCCAACATCCCCCATGAATCCGTGCCGGTGGGCACTAAGGAGGAGAAGATCGTCCTTCGCACCTGGGGGGAACCGCCGAAATTCGACTTCCCTCCTCAACACCACGTGGCGTTGGCCCAACGCTTAGGTCTTTTGGATTTCGAGCGGGCCGCGAAGATCGCGGGAAGCCGCTTTCCCATGTATGTGGGGGAAGGGGCGCGCCTGGAGTTCGCCCTCCTTCGGTGGATGTTGGAATTACACGTGCGGGAGCACGGTTACATCCCGGTTCTTCCCCCTATTCTTGCTAACCGCCGCTCCTTTTTGGTTTCCGGCCAGCTTCCCAAATTTGCGGAGGAACTCTATCACTGCCCGGAGGACGACCTTTTCCTCAATCCTACCGCGGAGTCCCTTTTGGCGAACCTCCACAACGACGAAATCCTCGAGGAAGAAAAGCTTCCCCTAAAGTACGTGGCGTACACCCCTTGTTTTCGGCGGGAAGCCGGAAGCTATGGGGAGGAGCAGCGCGGCCTCATTCGCGTTCATCAATTCAACAAGATCGAGCTCTTTTGGTACACCACGCCGGAGGCCTCGTATCAGGCGCTGGAAGAACTTGTTCACCACGCGGAGCGGGTGCTCCAGCTCCTCGGCCTGCATTACCGAGTGACCCTTCTTCCTGCTTCGGATTTGGCTTTTCAGTCGGCAAAAACCATCGATCTTGAGGTTTGGCTTCCTGGGCAGGGTGCCTACTACGAGGTTTCCTCGTGTTCCAACTGCGAGGACTTCCAGGCCCGGCGGGGCAACGTCCGCTACCGCCCCAAAGGCGGAGGAAAACCCCAATATGTCCACACCCTCAACGGGTCAGGTTTGGCTACCTCCCGCCTCTTTGCCGCGATCCTCGAGCAAAACCAAAGACCGGATGGCACCGTAGTCCTTCCCCAGGTGCTCGCTGAACTTTTGGATCGGGAGGTTTTGCGCTGAGGGGCAAGCTAGGTGTCCGCTCCTTGGGCGAAACCTGTCCCTAGCGAAGGGTGTAGCTTGCGTTAGGATGGTTCTGGCACGAAAAGGAGGGCTGAGATGAGGGTCTTTTTCGTGGGGTTGTTTCTTTTGGGCTGCGCCCTCGGGGGGCTTGGCCAGGGTTGGGCTCCCCGGGACCCAATTTACATCCACGGCGACCAAGGCTTTACCTGGGAAAACGGGGTGGTGAAAGGGTCGGGCACCCCCGAAGATCCCTACGTGATCGAGGGCTGGATCATCGATACCCGCAGCCACGATTACGGGATCTACATTGACGGAACCCGCGCGCATTTTGTCATTCGCAACTGTCAAATCCGCTATGCGCAAGAAAGGGCTGGCATTTTCCTCTCCAATGTGCAAAACGGGCGCATTGAAGGGAACGCAATCTTCGGGGGGAAGATTGCGATCCACCTCTTGGCCACTCAAAATGTGGTCATTACCGGCAATGCCATCGGTTACTGCGACTACGGCATTATTCTCGGCGGCGCATCGCAAAGGAACGTGATTTACGGGAACGCCTTCTTCAACTGCGGTTTTCCCGCAAAGGATGAGGGACTAGGGAACGCCTGGCACCACGGGGGTCGAGGGAACTTCTGGTCCGACTACCGCGGTTTGGATCTGAATAAAGACGGAATTGGCGATACGCCCTATGAGCTTGTTCCCGATGCCTATCCGCTCATGGAGCCGCCGGTGAAGCTCCCTCCGGAGGCCACGCCGATGCGCACCGTGGACCTGGCTAAGGTGGCCGAGCGGGGGATCGTGGCCCTCGCTCCAGGTACTTTGGTGCGTTTGGTGGCCCAGGATATCGGTGTCGGTGTGGACAAGATCTTCTATCGTCTCGACGGCGCGGATTTCGTGGAATACACGGAACCTTTTCCCTTGCCGGATAAAGCCATGGTGCGGATGGAATACTACGCCGTGGATAAGCTGGGGAACCGTGAGCCCACGAAGACTTTGGTCGTCTATCTTGACATTCACCCGCCGGTGACGCGCCTCATCGCCGGATCCCCGAGTTACCTTGCTCCCGACGGAAAGCTCTGGATCACCTCTCGTACGCCCATTGAGCTCAAAAGCGAGGATGCCTCGGGTGTAGCCAACATCTTCTACCGCATCGATGGTGGGGACTGGCGGCACTACACCGGCCCCTTCACCATTCCCGGTCCCGAGGGGCCGCATAAGGTGGAGTACTACGCGATCGACGCTTACGGCAACCGGGAAGAGGTGCAGAGCGCAGTCCTCTGGAAGGACGACTCTCCGCCAGTGACCCAGCCCTCCGTCCCAGGCCGCTAGCCGAGACACGAGAAACAAGGAGAGTGCCGGCCGAAACGCCGGCACTCTTTTTATATTTCCGGGTGCCCAAATACTTTCCCTCGCGAAGGGCGCTTTTGACGCGCTCTACAAGGTGAGGATGATATTTCCCAAGCTCCCGCAGCACCAAAAACCAAAAGGCTTAAATCTTCGGTACCACACCACTGCGCGAAACACCAAGTCTTCGTCATCTTCAGGAATGTTCGCGATCTTTGCCGGATAGCGCAGGATAAGAAGTTTTCCTTCCCTTTCCAACCCAGGAAGTATTCTGCAGCATCCTCAACGGGGATTTCCTCAAGCGGGGTTACAGGCACAGGCGCAACCACCTCTTCCTCCCAACCTGTCCAGCCCTCCAGGAAGGTCTCGCCCGGCAAAACATAAATCACGCCCTTAACACCGCGATAACGGAGCTCAAGAGCCCCGGGGAATCGCTCGCAGAGGAAAGGCTTTCCCGTTTTGGGATCACGCCCGATAGTGCAAGTGAAGTTCCCGCCAAGGTTTCCTCCGAGGAAACAGGCCGTCAATACCGGGTCCTCGGTGGCATACACCCAGGGCTTGCCGTGCATACTTCTCCTCGGTTTTAGGAGTTTGAGGCCCTGTCTTTGAGA
>CAZQXP010000104.1:0-3180 GCA_964597525.1 uncultured Thermotogaceae bacterium
GGAAACCGCCACCTCTTCCTTGACCTTTTTCGCAAACACGAGCTGGGCCAAGGCCCCGGGTTGCGGCTCCTTTTCGGGAAGAAGCGATATGGAAAGAAGGATGCGGCCGGGCTCGGGCTTTTCCTCCGCTACCACCTCTGCCGCGTAGGGTTCAAGACCCTGGACCTCCGCAAGCTCCACAGGGAGCTCGGGATCGAAGTACACGTAGGCTCTAAGGGCCGAAAGGGGCGTATCCGCATGGACCACCGCGGCGTCCTTGCGCTCCGGCGTGGGAAGGATCCCAAGCTGCGGGACAACGAAAGAGAAAACCGCCTGGCTTGGACCAAGGCTGAAAGGAAGAGAAATCCCCGCCCAGTCCACGACCTTCTCCACGCTGAGGCCTAAGGTGACCTTCACTTCTTTAGCGGGAACACGTACGGCCTTCAGGCTCGGCACGAAGGCTGCCAGATCTCCGGCCTTGGCCGCGGCTTTCCCCGCCTCCAAGGTGAGGAGAAGCCCTTCCTCAAAGGGCTTTGTGGTCAACCGATAGCCCGCAAGGCTTCGGGCAGAAAGCTCCACATACTCCCAGGGTTTCACGGAAAGCTTTCCGGAAATGAGCCCGATCGTCTCGCCATCGGTGCTGAGGACGGCCTGATCCTCGACTTTCGCGAGTTTTACCGTGGGTTTCCCGAAGAACACCGCGGCCTCAGGCACAAGGCTTTGGGTTCCGCGGAAGTTCGTGAGGGCATCGGAGCGGAAAAGCCAATCCCGAGGAAGCTTTTCCTCCACATCCAAATCGTGGGCCAAAAGGAGGCTTCCGCCCAAGGGGAGCTTTCCGGCAAACGCGAGGTTCACCTGAAGCGTGACCTTTCCCTCGTCCAAAACGAGAAGAGGTTTTCCGTCCGGGCTGAGGAGGGGGATCGCGTCCTTGAGGCCTTTCCCAAAGCCCACGAACCTCCCGCCCCCGTCCACCACTTCCACCGTGGCGATTTCGGACACAGTTCCCAAGGCCCGGAGCCGCAGGCTGTGGAGAGTGACGGGGGTGGCGTTGCGATCGCGATCAGCCAAATGGAGGATGGCGTAGGCGAGGGTTCGGGTAGACGGATCCAGAACTTTCCCGGCCTGGGCCACGCTTATGGACATTTCCTCGAACCCCGCGGCCACCACCCGGTCCGCCACGGGATCGGAGAGCTTGAACGTCTGCTCATGGAAGGCTTCGGCCAAAACGAGGGTGATGGTGGGAGCCACCGTGACAGGGTCCTTGGGATAAAAGCTCTCCGGGACGCGCACGTGGATCGTGAGGATGTTTCTCCCTTCGTCCAGAGCGGCAAAAAGCCTCTCGGGGAGGGTGTAATCGCGGCCGACAGGAATTTCCACTTTCTGTGCTTTGTTATCGAGGATCCACACGAGCTCTTTGGGGCCATCGATCCTGATCCTCACCAAATCCAGACCCCAAGGGTTTACATCGGCGGTATCCAAAACTTCGATTTCCGCCACAGGGAATTGATCGCCGGGGTTGAGGTTCCCGCCCTCCGGTCCGGGAAGGATCTTGGCGGAGAAGCTCCCCGCAACGAGGAACTTCTCGGGAGCACCGTCCGTAAGGACGATCTCCCCGCCCTTTTCACCCTCGGCCCAGCCCAAGGTGAGCTTTGGCTGAACCGTGTGGCCTTCCACAATGTTATTCGTGACCTTGACCCAAACGGTGATGGTGGCTTCCCCATCGTCGGGGATCATCCGCTCCTCCGCAGGCCGACCCAGCAGCACCTCAAACAGGGGGAAACCCGAGCCCCTGGCCAAAACCACGGTCTGACCGCAGGAGTTTTCCATGCGCACTTCCACCCACTCGACTTCCCCAGGCCCGGCATTGCCCAGGTTTTCGAGGCTCAGGCGGGTGAAGTAGATGGGGTCGGTGTTGCCCGCATCGTTATCGCGCACCACCGCTCTCATGACCATGCCCACGTCCCCGGGATTAAAGGGCTTTCCCTGGTACGCGTAATCCTGGAAAAATTCCGGCTGTCCCCAAGCCCAAAAGGATAGGGCCCCAAAAACGAAAGCTGCAAAAATGCGGACCATTCTCGCCTCCTTCCTACTAAAGATACCGCTTCCCTCAGTCTCCGGTTTCCGAGAGTTCGACAAGGGAGAGGTACAGGCGTTTGGCAGCGGCTTGTTCCGCCTCCTTTTTGGATTTTCCGCGGCCGAGGGCCTTTCTCCCGCCGGCGCGGGCCTCCACGGTAAAAACCTTTTTGTGCTCCGGCCCCTCCTCCGCCACCACCCGGTACTCCGGAAGCCCACCGAATCGGGCCTGCACCCATTCCTGAAGAAGGGACTTGTAGTCGGGGACTTCCTTGGCATAGCGCTCGATTTCCTCGAGAAAGAGCTTCTCCACGAGATCTCGCACGGCTGGATAACCGTGGGTGAGGAAGGCTGCACCCAAAAGGGCTTCCAAAGCCGCGGCCAAAACGGAAGGGCGTTCCCGGGCGCCCGCCTCCTCCGCGCCTCTCCCCAAGAGGATGTGCTTTCCCAGCCCCATTTTCCTCGCCACTTCCGCCAAAACCGGCCGGGAGACCACCACCGCCCGGATCTTCGTGAGCTCCCCCTCCTCTCGCTCGGGAAAGCGGTGAAAGAGAAGGTCCGTGACGGCCAAAGAAAGGACGGCATCGCCCAAGAATTCCAGGCGCTCATTGCTTTCTTCGCCTGTTTCGTTGGCGTAGGAAGCGTGGGTTAAGGCGCGTTGGAGAAGTTCTGGGGGGATCTCTAGGCCGAAGGAAGAAAGGGGGTTGGACGACATAATTGGCTAGGGCGGGAGGATTCGAACCTCCGATCGCGGGTCCAAAGCCCGCTGCCTTACCGCTTGGCTACGCCCTAGCCCTGGTGGAGGTGGGGGGAGTTGAACCCCCGTCCGAAAACATCTTGGCCTCGGCCTCTACAAGCTTAGCCCGTGTTTTTCGTCTCGGCCCTCGCGCTCCCACGGGCAGGATCGCTCAGGCCCAAGCCCCTTTATTCTCACCCCCGGCTCCGGGGCCAGAGCCCAAGGAGCTAGCCCGCTTCGGTCACGCCCAACGATCCCCCGCGGGCGAGGGGACCGCGGACGGCTTACGCCATTAGTTCAGGGCGTAAGCGGGAACGTAAGCGTAGTCGGCACTTATTTTGCCGTTCCCGTGGTTTTAGGAGCGAACGGGAGCTCCGCTTGCCACCTCGGCC
>CAZQXP010000105.1:0-3143 GCA_964597525.1 uncultured Thermotogaceae bacterium
ATCACGAGTTTTTCAGGCCCCGCTTTTTCCACCTTGCCCAAAACGTTCTCCAAACTTTGGGCAGGAATGGTAAGCCAATCGGGCGCATGAAGCTCCGAAGCTACATACAACCCCACCCCGTCATCACGGCCCAAGGGGTTTCCCAGGCCCAGAAGCACTTTCCTCATCAGATCAAGTTCTCTCGGAGGTAGGTGCGGAAGGGATGGGCCAAAGCCTGAAGCTCCTCGCGTTTCAAAATGAGGATTCTTCGGCCAGAGAGGGCAATGATTCCCTTTTCCTTGAATTCGGAAAGGATGCGGACAGCGGTTTCCGTGGTCACGCCCGCCATTTCCGCGAGCTCGCTTCGCGGCAATTCCGCCCCGATATCCAGGCCTTCCGGTGTTTCCTTCCCAAACGCCCTCGCTAACTCCAAAAGCACGCGGGCCATGCGTTCCTTTGCGGAATAAGCGGTGATCTCCACGAGTTTGTCGCCAAAGGCCTTAAGCTCCCGGGAGAGCTTTTCGATGAGCCGGAACGCCACCTCGGGATAACGCCGCATGAACGCGAGGAAATCCTCACGGGCAATGAACATGAGACGGGAAGGCTCCAGGGCCTTGGCGTAGCAGGTATAAGTTTCCTGGTCGAAGAGGGTTTTTTCGCCCAGGACCTCGCCGGGCGCCAAAAGCTTAAGGATCTGGGAGCGGCCGTCTTTCGTGCGCTTGGCCACCTTAATTTTTCCCTCGCAGAGCACATAAAGTCCGTAAGCCGGGAGGCCCTCGTAAAAGACGAGTTCACCTTCGCCGATCTCGATGGGCCGCATAAGGGAGGCGAGCTCCATGCGGGCCGATTCCGGAAGGCCGGAAAATAGGTAGGAACAAGCATGGGTACAAGCGCGGCAGAGCTCTTGGGCTTTAGTCAGCCGAGTTTGGACTTCCCACATGGCGATATCGGTTGTACCGCAGGCGCAGAAGCTCGTCCAGGGGGAGGGAGGAGAGCTCTCCCAAGTGGCGGAGGAGGGCCTCGCGCACAAGGGCCACAGTTTGGTCAAAATCCGCATGGGCTCCGCCAGGGGGCTCGGGGATCACCTCGTCCACAACCCCTAATCTTTTGAGTTCCGCGGCAGTAAGCCTGAGTTTGTCTGCGGCTTCCTGACAGAATTTCGCGTCCTTCCAAAGAATGGATGCCGCGCCCTCTGGGGAAATCACGGAATACGTGGCGTTTTCCAGCATAAGAAGTCGGTCGGCAGTGGCAAGGGCGATGGCCCCACCGGATCCGCCTTCGCCCAAGATCACGGACACTGTGGGAGCGGGATGGCGAAGCATTTGCCAAATGCAGGAAGCGATGGCTCCCGCGATGTTGTGGGATTCCGCTTGGACTCCAGGATAGGCGCCGGGCGTGTTGATGAGGGTGACGAGGGGAAGTTTGAGGCGGCCAGCAATCTCCATGATCCTTTTGGCCTTCCAATAACCGTGAGCGGAGGCCATCCCAAACCGCGCGAGCCTCTGCTCCTCCGGTGTTCCTCCCCGATGGTGGAAGAGGATGGCTACAGTTTTTCCACGGAGTTTGGCAAAGCCTCCCCGTAGAGCTGGGTCATCGCCCAAAACCCGGTCGCCTCTGAGCTCGTAAAAGGCCTCGCAGAGGGCTTGGACGAAAGGAAGGCCGCTGGGCCGGTCGGGACGGCGGGCGAGCTGCACCCTCTCCCAAGGGGAGAGCTCCGCAAACAGGGCCTTCTTGAGCTCGGCAATCTTTTTCTCAAGAACAGCGATTTCCGAAGAGAGGTCAAGCCCATTTTCCTGGGCCAGACGCCGAAGTTCAGCAGCCTTCTCCTCCAAGACCTTGAGGCGCTCCTCGTCGGTCATGATGCACCCGCCAATACAGAAAGGGCACGGATCAACTCTTCTTTAAGCTTAGCTCGGGGAACAACGGCGTCTACCATCCCATGTTCCAGGGCGAATTTCGCCGTTTGGAACCCGGGAGGAAGCCGCTCGCCCGTGGTCTGTTCGATGACCCTGGGTCCCGCAAAGCCGATGAGCGCGCCTTCCTCGGCGATGGTCACGTCCGCGAGACTCCCAATGGAAGCGAGGACTCCGCCGGTGGAGGGGTAGGTGAGGAGAGCGATGTAAGGAACCCCAGCTGCGGCTAAGGCGTCCCTTGCCGCCACCACCTTGGCCATCTGGAGGAGGGAAAGGATCCCTTCCTGGACGCGGGCCCCGCCGGAGGAAACCACGAGGACAAAGGGTTTTTTCTCCTGGGCCGCGCGTTCCATGGCCTGGCGGAGGATTTCGCCCACCCCTACTCCCATGCTTCCGCCGATGAACCGAAAATCCATGGCGGCCAAAACTACGGGAATACCCCCAACCCGGGCGGTTCCTGCCACAACGGCCTCAAAGATCCCGGTTTCCTCGCGAGCCCGGTGCAGCCTCTCTTTGTACGGGATTTGATCGGAGAAATTGAGGGGGTCCTCTGGAATCCGAGGCATGGGAAACTCCTCAAATGTTCCTTCGTCGGCGAGGGCAGAGATCCGCTCCTTGGCGGAAAGGAAAAAATAGGCGCCACAGCGCGGGCAGATGTAGTGGTTTTCTTGGAGCTTCCGGCGAAAGATGAGCTCACCACAGGACTCGCAGCGGACCCACAGGGGCTCCGGTGGCGCGCTGACCTCCACCTCCACGTACCGCTCACGTTTGTCCCTGCGTATCGGCACTTTTTCCCTCCTTGGTCAAAAGACCGCCCGAAAGCACGAGGGTCAAGCCCTCGTCCATGGTGAGGTCCGTGGAGATCAAGCGCTCCTTGGGCAGGAAAAGAACCCAGCCGGAAAGGGGGTTGGGCGCGGTGGGAATGTAAACTGCGCATACTTTCTGCCCCAAGGTTTGGCTCACATGTCCCACTTCCTCGGCGGTGAGCATCCCAAGGACATAACTTCCGGCGCTCGGGAACTCCACCAGGACCACCTTCCCTTTGGGGTTAGACCGGAAAAGAAACCGGGAAAGTTCCCGGCCGGTCCAGTAGAGTTGGCGGATGAAGGGTATCCTAAGGAGGGCCCGCTCAAAACTGTGGAGGATTGTGCGGCCCAGCCAGTTTCTGGCCATTGCACCGACAAAAAGGATGAGGATAAGGCTCGCGAAGATTTCCATTCCCGGGATATAAAAGCCGAGGGTGCGGCGCAT
>CAZQXP010000106.1:0-3017 GCA_964597525.1 uncultured Thermotogaceae bacterium
ACACCAAGGCTATTCTTTCGGGGTTTTCCGATTCGCGTCTGCAGGTGATCTTCGGGGATGGGCCTTCCCCCCGGGTGGCTCGGGAAGCCATGGGCTTGCGCAAAGCTTGCGGAGATGGCCAAAGGAGAGCTCCTCCTTTTTCTTGATGCTGACGTGCGCCTTGCCCCAGGAGCGGTGGCTTCCGCCGTGGCCGCGCTGGAGCGGGAGAACCTGGACTTCCTCTCCCTTCTCCCTTGGCAGGAGATCCCTAACGTGGGTGCGGCTCTCCACGTGGTTCTTATTCCCTGGAGCCTGAGCTCGTTCTTTCCCCTTTTTGTGGCCAAACTTCGCCGGGTGGCGGTGGGGCAATTCCTCCTCCTTCGGCGTTCGGCTTACGAGAGGATCGGGGGACATGGGGCTGTGCGCGGGGAAGTTCTGGAGGATCAGGCTTTGGCCGCCCGGGCCGCAAAGGCCGGCCTTCGCCTGAAGCTTTTCTTTTCCGGTAGCCTTGCGCGCTGCCGTATGTACCGCGGTTTTGGGGAGGCCAACCGGGGCTTAGCGAAAAACCTCTTTCCCATCTTCAAGAAAAGGCTAGTGCCCTTCGCCTTCGTCTGGACATGGCTTCTTTATGTGGCCTGGCAGCCCCTTTTCGTTTTGCCTTTAGCCCTTTTGGGATTTGTCTCTTCGGAATTGGTTCGTCCGGCAGCCTGGGCCCTCGGAGGCGCTTTCTCCCTTTGGACTTTTACCACTGCCCGGTTCCGGCTTCCTTGGTGGATTCCCCTGATCTTCCCTCTTGTGCACCTTGTGGCGTGGTTCACGGCGGCGCGTTCGGCTTTCTGGCATCTTTCCGGGCGCGGTACATGGAAAGGTCGCTCCATCCACGTGAAAGGAGGGCCATCGTGACGGTCTTTTTGGCTTTGCTTTTTTCTGTCGTGCCTTTACTCGGTGTAGCCCAAGAGGTGTGGCCGGATCTTTCCGGCTCGTGGGCCCTGTTTCAGGTGATCTCCGACTACTGGGACGTCCCGCTTCTTGGGGAACGTCCCCGCCGCATCTACCAGATTGCCAAAATCCATGTGGATCAAAATGGCGGGGATCTCTTCCTTCGCTCGGAGACGATCTGTGCCATGGTCTTCGACATGGGTACCTCGTTGGTTCAGATTTCCATCACCCCCGAGTTCCTCGCCGCGGTAAAAATCGGTCCCCTTTCGGGAAAACTCGTACATTCTGAAAGAGGGATCGCTTTGGTGATCCCGGAATTTTTGGTTCTCAACGGAGTTCGCCTTACGGATCCTTTTTCCGAGCCCCTTCCCACCACGCCCGATGATCCGCGGGTGGTGGACTTGGATGGAGATGGAAAACCAGGGTTTACCGTGATGGTAAGGATTTTCGGGCTCTTCTCCGGCGAAACCTATGTGGTACAAAGGCTTCGGCAGGAATACCGCGGAACTGTCCTGAGCCCCGACTACATCCGGGGAACGATCGCTTGGAAGGACGAGCAGGTGACCTTGGGCGCTTCTGCAAGCTTCTTCCTCATTCCGGGAAAAGGTCGACCGGATCCCGATCCCAATCGCTCGTTCTTCGTTTTGCGGAAGATCCGGGGCGATGAAGGTTGCGAGGAGCTTCGTGAGCTCTTCCGGGAGGAGCTAGGGGAATGAGGAGCTTTCCAAGGCCGCGGCTGGTGGTAAGCAAGTGTCTGGGGTTCGCCCCTTGCCGCTATGACGGGAGCGTGATCCCGGACCCTGTGGTAGAAGCTTTGAAGCCCCACGTGGAGTTTCTGCCCGTATGCCCGGAGGTGGAAATCGGTCTTGGCGTTCCAAGGCCCCCCATACGCCTGGTGCAAGGCGCGCCCGTCCGCCTGGTCCAACCCGATACGGGCCGGGATTTGACCGCTCCAATGGAGGCCTTTTCCAAGGAGTTTTTGGAGGGGCTTTCCGAGGTGGACGGTTTTATCCTGAAGAACCGCTCGCCGAGTTGTGCGCTTCGGGATGCAAAAATCCACGCCTCTGAGAATGGACCGGCGGTGGGCCGTGGGCCTGGTCTTTTTGGTGCTGCCGTGCGCGCCCGCTTTCCCACCCTTCCCGCGGAAGATGAGGGAAGGCTCACGAACCGTGTTCTGCGCGAACATTTCTTCACCGTCATTTTTGCCCTCGCTGCCCTAAGGGAAGTGGAGGCTTCCGAAGATATGGGGGAGCTTGTGCGCTTCCATACCCGGCAAAAATTCCTCCTCATGGCTCAGGGACAGGCGAAATTGCGGGAGCTCGGCCGGATCGTGGCCAACCCCCAGAGGCTCCCGGTCAAGGAGGTCCTTCGCCAGTACGGAGAAAAATTCCGGGAGGCGTTTTTGCGGCCACCGCGCCGGACCTCCGTCATCAACGTCTTGGAGCACGCCTTCGGCTACGTGAGCGAGGGCCTGAAGCCTGGAGAACGCCAGTATTTCCAGAGGCTCCTTGGCGAATACCGGGCCGGACACATTCCCGCGAGCGTCCCCCGCGAGGTCCTGCGCTCCTGGGTCATCCGCTTTGACGTTGCCTACCTTGCCGAGCAAAGCTTCTTTGAGCCTTTCCCCAGCGAGCTTCTTTTCCCTTTGGATTCCGGAAAGGGCGAGGAATGAGGATCGGCTACCCTTGCATCAACCTTTCCCTCTCTTGCCGGCCTAGCCGCACCTTCCGCTTGGCCTCCCTCTCTTGGGAAAGACTGCGGGATACCCTTTCCGAAAATCTCGCCTGCCTCGAGAAGATTGTGCGCTGGAACGCGGAGCACGGCCTTCTCTTTTTGCGCATCACCTCGGATCTTGTGCCCTTGGCTTCCCATCCGGAGAACCGTTTTCCTTGGGATGAGGAATTCGCTCCGGATTTTGCCCGTATTGGGGCGCTTATCCGGGGCTTTGGAATGCGCATTTCCATGCATCCTGGGCAGTACACCTTGCTCAACTCCCCGCGGCCGGAAGTGGGAAGGGCTGCTGTGGCCGACCTTTGCTATCACGCTCGCGTCCTCGACCTTTTGGGGCTTGACCGCACGGCAAAAATTCAGATCCACGT
>CAZQXP010000107.1:0-2977 GCA_964597525.1 uncultured Thermotogaceae bacterium
CTGAGGGCCTCCGCCTCCCCCTCATGTTCCTTTTCGGTTTTCTTGCCGGGGCGATTTGGGCGGTCATCCCCGCCCTCCTCCGGGTGAAATTGGGCGTCAACGATGTCATCTCCACCCTCATGCTGAACTACGTCATGAGCTATATCGTGGAGTGGCTGGTGCACGGGCCATGGAAAGGGCCCACCATGCGGGGCTTTGCTTACACCGACGCTTTCCCTCTTTCCGCCCGGCTCTCCTACCTTCCCGGCACCCGGGTGCACTGGTTGACATTGGTTTTGGGGGTGGCCTTGGCGTTTGTGGTGGCGTTCCTCCTAGCGCGGACGCGCTTGGGGTACGAGATTCGGGTGGTGGGACAAAATCCCGATGCCGGCCGGTATGCGGGGATCAATTTCACCCTTGTCCTTTCCCTGGTGATGCTCATTTCCGGAGGATTGGCAGGGCTTGCGGGAGTGGGCGAAGTGGCGGGGATCCACTGGCGGCTGCGCAGCCCCTCCCACATCTCCATGGGGTACGGCTATACGGCGATCATCGTGGCGTGGCTTGCGCGGGGAAGCCCACTGGCCGCGATTTTCACGGCCCTCCTTTTCGGTCTCATTTTCGCTGCCGGCGACTACATGAAAACCGTGTTGAATCTGCCCTTCCAGATCACCGGCGTTTTTAACGGCCTCATCCTCTTTTTCCTCATCAGCTTCGACATCCTCATGCTTTGGAGGGTGCGGATCGCCCGGAAAGAGGCAATATGGACATCGCAAGCTGGCTCATAAGTACGGTGAGCCGGGCGTTGGCCTTCGGGGTGCCTCTCCTTTGGGGGACCCTGGGCGAGATCTACGCCGAGCGGGCGGGCGTGGTGAACCTCGGGGTGGAAGGGATGATGATCCTCGGGGCCTTCACCGCTTTTGCTGTGACCCAAAGCACGGGAAATCCTGGGCTTGGGCTTCTGTGCGCGGCAGGGATCGGAGCTCTGGCCGCGCTCTTCCATGCTTTTCTCACCGTGACCCTGCGGGCCAACCAATACGTTTCCGGTTTGGCCCTTTCCATGTTTGGGTTGGGCTTGGCGGGGCTTCTAGGCCGCGGCTGGGAGGGGAAACCCTTGGGAACGCCCCTTCCTACCCTCACCATCCCCGCGCTTTCCCGCATCCCCGTTTTGGGCCCCATGCTCTTTCAGGACCAAACGATTCTCACCTATATTGGCATCTTCCTCGCTTTTCTCCTTTGGCTCCTGCTTTTCCGCACCCGCTGGGGCGTGGCCATCCGCTCCGTGGGGGAAAGCCCAGCTACCGCAGATGCTTTGGGCATCAACGTAACGTTGGTTCGATATTTGTGTGTGGTTTTCGGCGGCCTTTTGGCGGGAGTGGGAGGAGGGTACCTCTCCGTGGCCTATCGGCCCTCCTGGACGGAGGGGATGACGGCAGGAATGGGCTGGATCGTCATTGCCCTCACCATTTTCGCCGCTTGGGACCCACTTCAGGCCATCTGGGGCGCCTTCTTCTTCGGCGCCCTTTACCACCTTTCTTACCGGTTGCAGGCCTATCTTTCTCCGGAGCTCCTCAAGGTCATGCCCTACCTTTTTGCCATCGTGGTTTTGGCCCTAAGCGGCTTTGGGGGCCGCCGCTTCCGGCGGCGCGCACCCGGAGCTTTGGGGTTACCCTATGTGCGCGGCGAGCGCTGAAAGGAGGTGGTGCGCTAGAGGTGAACTGTACTTAAGTGAGGGGTGATGGGCAAAACTCGGGGAAGGAAGAAGACGTGAAGAAAAAAGGGAGGTGAAGGATGAAGCGAATTTTGGTGGCGGTGTTGGCGGTTTTGGCTTTGGGAACCTTGGGCTTCTCCGCGGAGAAGATCAAGGCCGGGTTCATCTATGTGGGCCCGATTGGCGACTACGGTTGGACTCACGCCCATAACCTCGCTCGCCTCATTGTGGATGAAAAATACGACTGGCTCGAGACAGTTTACGTGGAGAGCGTTCCCGAGGGAGAAGTGGAGACCTACATTGACCAGCTTGTGCGCCAGGGCTGCAACGTGATCTTCACCACGAGCTTCGGATTCATGGATGGAACCTTGGCTGCCGCCCAACGCTATCCCAATGTGATTTTCGCCCACTGTTCCGGCTTCAAGCGCTGGGACAACATGGCCACCTACATGGCCGACTTCTACCAGGTTTACTACTTGAACGGCCTTATGGCCGGAGCCCTTACGAAAACTGGAAAAATTGGATACGTAGCGGCCTTCCCCATCCCTGAAGTGAAGCGCCACATCAGCGCCTTCACCATTGGCATTCGGGAAGTGAACCCCAACGCGGAAGTGCACGTGCGCTGGATCTACGAGTGGTTCAACCCTGCGGCGGCTAAGGAGGCCGCGGAGGCCCTTATCGCCGAAGGCTGCGATGTGTTTGCCTTCACCGAGGACTCGCCCACGGTGGTCCAGGTGGCTGCGGAAAAAGGTCTTCCTAGCTTCGGCCACTACTCGCCGATGTACGACTTTGCTCCCGATTACGTGGTTTCCGGCCAGATCGTGCACTGGGAGAAAATCTACGAGGACTTCCTTGTGAAGATCCATGAGGGCGCCTACACCACGAAGAACCTCCGGCACGTGGACTATTGGTGGCTCCTCTCCCAGGGCGCGGTGGAAGTAGGTGCAAAGCCCGGCATGGTCATCAACCCCAAATATGAGGCTGCCCTCAAGAACTACGTCATTGACCATCCGGTGTTTGGGAAGATTTCCGTCTATGACCTGGTCTTTGTTCGCCTCGCTCAGATGGCCAACCCGGGCATCACTTTCGATCCGTTCCAGGGCCCGGTGTATGACCGAAAAGGCAATCTCCGCGTTCCCGAAGGAATGTGGATGAGCTACGACGCCCTCATCACCATGGAGTGGGCAGCCGCGGGGATTGTCGGTCCCTGGCCGGGCGAGCCATAAAGGGGATGCGGAAGGGGGCCTGGCCTGCCAGGCCCCCTTTTTATTTCAGGAGGTGAAAGTGGGC
>CAZQXP010000108.1:0-2855 GCA_964597525.1 uncultured Thermotogaceae bacterium
CCGGATTTATAGCCAAACGCGATCATCCCTGTTCCTGCGCCCACGCATCCTTCCTCCACCTCTTCTTTCGCTCCTTCCAGGGCCAAAAGGGCGTGCTCCTCACGTACAGGGCGCAGTTCAATGGCCGAAAGTCTTCCGTCGTTGCATTCCAGGACCACGGGGTTGATGGAGCGGGCCTCCGGATGCCGCCGCAGGGTCCAGGTGAGCAGGGCCTCCGCACAAGCAAAAACGGCCAAAGTATTGGTAAGAAGAATCGGCGTTTCCAGCTCTCCTACATCCTGGATCTGCCAAAGCCCCAGGGCTTTTCCATGGCCATGGAGAACAAAGACCCCCGCGGAGAGGGGCTCCGTATAGGGATCTCCCGGAGGGAGAATGGCCGTAACCCCCGTGCGAACGGCGTTTTCGCCAGAGCCGGAAATAAGGGTGCAGTGACCCACGCGGATACCCGGAACGTCCGCGATGCTCCCGCGGGGCCCAGGCGGGATTCTCCCCACGCTGAGCCCCGCTTTCCTCAGGGCGTTCATACGTAGAGGCGGAACTCGAAGGGGTGAGGCCGGGCGGCCACTTCCGCCGCTTCCTTTTCCTTCTGGGCCAACCAAAGCTCCAGGAGTTCCGGCGGAAAGACACCGCCTACGCTGAGGAATTCGTGATCCCTACGGAGGGCGTCGAGGGCTTCCTCGAGGGAGCGGGGAAGGGAGGGGACGCGGCGCTTCCTTCCCGGGCCCCAGCCTTTTCTTATGGGATCGATGCCCTGGCGTATCCCATCGATTCCGGCCATGAGGCAAGCGGCCAAAGCTAAGTAGGGATTGCAGGTAGGATCCGGAGGCCGGTATTCCACCCGCAGTTCTTGAGGACTCCGGATGTACCCAGGAATACGTACCGCCGCGGTGCGGTCGGCTGTGCCGAAAAAGAGCTCCACAGGAGCCTCAAACCCTGGTCGGAGCCTTCGATAGGAGTTGGTGGAGGGCGAAACTAAAGCGGAAAGGGCTCGGCCGTGGAAAAGAAGCCCGCCTACATAGGTCAGGCCCGTTTCGGAAAGCCCTTCCTCACCACCAAAAAGGTTGCCGTCCGAGCCGATCAAACACTGGTGAAGATGCAAACCGTTCCCGGGCTGATCGTAGAGGGGCTTGGGGAGGAAACAGGCGATAAGTCCTTCCTCGTGGGCTGCCCGCAGGATGAGATCTTTTGCTAAAACTGTCCAATCCGCGGCCTGTAAGAGGCTGGCCATCCCGAGCTCGATCTCCATTTGCCCGTACCCCCCGCCCTCATGGTGGTGGTAGCGTACGGGAATTCCCCAGCGGGTGAGGATCTCCACCACGCGATCGCGCAGAAGCCGGCCGCGGTCCTGAGAGCCGCTGAGGTGATAGCCGGAAAACGGGGGAGGAAGGAGGTCACCTGTAGGGCCAGCTTGGCCTTCGAGGGGAAAAATTTCCACCCCTTGGGAAAGAGGTGTGTCGCTGACCTGGATTTCCTCAAAAAGGTAGAACTCCAGTTCCACGGCGAATTGGGCATCCTGGGCGATTCCTGCATCCCGTAGGAATCGGAGGGCCGTGCGAGCCACATTTCGCGGGGAAAGGGGGCTTGGCCCCTCTCCAGGCCGCCCCAGATCACAGAGGACGATGGCCGCAGGCGGATCCCGCAAGGGGTCCAAATAGACGGCGTCAAGATCGGGAAGAAGAACCCAGTCGCTTTCTTCCGTTTGGGCTAGCCCATAGTGGACGCCATCTACCCCTACGCCCTCCTTGACCATCTCTTCGGAAAAGGCCTCTGCGGGGATGGTTAAGCCCCTTAGCCGGCCGAAAAGATCTACGGCGCGAAGCTCCACATAGCGGATGCGCTCCTCCTGAAGGAGCGCGACAAATTCCGCAAAGGTCATGGGCTTCTCCTTTTACGGCTTGGGTATGGCCAAATCCGCCGGCCCCCAGTCGGAGAGGATGGCCTCGGGGAAGCTTGCCGCCACGATTTCCCGAATGATCTCCGCGTGTTTCACCTTTTCGCGGCCCCAGTCAGCCAGGGTCTTTCCCGAGACCCATGGCTTATACAGGGCACCCGGTCCCACCACGCAGGCCGGCCCGGGCTCCAGCTTGAAGTAGCAAGGCGCGCAAACCCGCACCATCTCCGGCGTATCGTAGAAACGGGTGAAACCTCCGAAGGAATCTGTAAGGGTGATGTGGAGATCCATGGGGATCCGAACAGCCTTGCGGATGGCGGCGAGCTCGGCCAGGTCTAGATCCGCCACGGGATTGAAGGTGTTGGCGCCCAAGCTTTCCAAGACTTTTGCGCCCGCAGGGTTCCCGTGGCCGGCGAAAATGGAGACCTTAAACACCGTGTCCTTGGGAAGATCGCCGTTTTCCCGCATCTGGGACAAAAGCCAGAGGAGGCCTTCGTCCAAAACGAGGAAGCCGCGGAACCCGATTTCCACGGCGCGAAGGATGTCGGTGACCACGTAGCGGATCTGATCCGCGCCGCGGAAGCGCAAGCCCGAAAGGGACCCTTCGGGAGTGAGGAGCTGACGCCCGGTATCCCAGCCGGAACGGGGGCCGGGGGTGAGGATGACCTCCACTTTCGCTTCCGCCGCGATTTTTGCGAACTCCTTAAGCTCGGCGCGCGTAAGATACGTAGCCCCCATCACCACGGAAATCACGCGGTGTACGGGGACGTTGCGCTTTTTGGCTTCGTCAATCACCGCTTCTAGAACTTCCGGCCGCTCCACGCCGGAGATTTCCATGCGGTAGTGGGCTCCATCGGGAAACCGCAGGGAGCTTTCGGGAAGATCGTAGGCATCGCGGCCAGGGATTCCGTATTTCTCGATGAGCTTCTGCACTTTCCTTTGATCCATTCCCGCCTCCTTTTCC
>CAZQXP010000109.1:0-2761 GCA_964597525.1 uncultured Thermotogaceae bacterium
ACGGTGATTGGCGCCGGCGCGTATCGGGAAATTTCCGAAAAATTCAGGGTGCCCATTGTGGTGGCCGGGTTCGAGCCCCTGGATATCCTCTATGCCCTTTCCTTGGTTTTGCGGCAGCTTCGGGAGGGCCGGGCAGAGGTGGAAAATGCCTACCCCAGGGCGGTAACCGAAGAAGGGAACCTTCGGGCCAAAGAGCTTTTCCGCGAGGTTTTCCAGGTGGGGCCAGCGATCTGGCGGGGGATTGGCGAAATCCCGGACTCCGGGTTTTACCTCCGCGAGGAGTTCGCCGAGCACGATGCCAAAAAGGAGTTCGGGGTCGAAGGAGAAATGGGCGAGGAAAAACCTCCGGGCTGCCGCTGCGCGGAGGTCCTCATGGCCAAAGCGTTTCCCACGGATTGCCCCCTCTACGGCGAGGTCTGCACGCCCATGACGCCCGTGGGACCATGCATGGTGGGTTCGGAAGGCGCCTGTAACATCTGGTACCGCTATTCCGGACGGCCGAGGCTATGAAAAGGCTTACCGAGGAAAAGATCACCCATCTTCACGGCGCCGGCGGGGCCGTGATGGAAAAGCTCCTTTTGGAGCACATTCTCCCGAAATTCTCCCTCCGGCGGGCCGGGCCCATCGGCTTGGATGAGCTTGACGACGGCGCGGTGGTGGACCTTCCGCCCGGAAAACTCGTGGTCACCACCGACAGCCACGTGGTGAAGCCCCTCTTCTTTCCCGGCGGGGATATCGGAAAGCTCGCGGTCACGGGGACGGTGAATGACCTCGTCGTCATGGGAGCTAGACCTTTGGCCCTCACCTTGGCCCTCGTTGTGGAGGAAGGTTTTCCCATCGCGGATCTGGAGAGAATCCTCGAGTCAGCGGCAGCGGTCCTCTCCGAGCTTAGGCTTCCCCTTGTGACGGGTGACACGAAAGTGATGGGAAAGGGTGAGCTCGATGGCCTTGTCATCAACACCACGGGGATTGGGATTACGGAAAAGCCCGTTTCCGATGCGGGGCTTCGGGTCGGCGATTATCTCGTAGTGACGGGGCCTGTGGGCGATCACGGGATGGCCATTTTGGCCGCGCGAAATGAACTTCCTGTGGAGACACCGATAAAAAGCGATGTGGCGCCCCTTTGGCCGGCTTTGGAGAAAGCCCTCGCCACCGGCGGGATCACGGCCATGAAGGATCCCACCCGGGGCGGGCTTTCCGCCGCCCTCAACGAAATGGCCCGAAAATCCCGAGTAGGCATCGAGGTCTGGGAGGAAAAGATCCCGGTTCGGCCGGAAGTACAGGGCCTCTGCGAGCTTTTGGGATTCAGCCCCTATGAGCTCGCCTGTGAGGGAAGGGCCGTGATCGGGGTAGAACCGGAAAAGCTCGAGGAAGTGTTGGCTGCGCTCCGCGCTCATCCTCTTACCGCGGAAGCCCAGGTCATCGGCCAGGCCATCCCCGAATATCCGGGAAAGGTGATCCTCCGCACCGCCGTGGGCGGACGGAGATTTTTGGAAATGCCCATTGGTGACCCGGTTCCCCGCATTTGCTGATTGGACCGGAATCGACGGACGCGTTAAACTGCTCAAAGAAAGGAGGTTTTTCATGAGGAACGGGAAACTCTGGATCTTGGCGGTCTTTTCGGGCCTCTTTGCCTGGCAAGCTATGGCCATTTCCCTCTGTGAGTACTCCCAGCCGATTACCTCTGTGACCACCACTTCGCTTCAGGTGAGCTTCCGCTACCTCGACGATGAGTTTCAGGATGACCGTGGAAACGTCCTTTCTTTGACCCTGGCTGGGAGCTTCCTCCGCTACCACGACTCCGCGGATTTCGGATACGGCGTGAACGCGAACGGCTCGGTTTCCAACACCAATGGAAGCTGGAATCTAGCTGGCGCAGGCTCGGTGGACTTCCGGTTCTACGCGCCGGGAACCGATGTCTTCGCCTTCGGCCGGGTGAACTCCCAGTGGGCCGGACTTACTCCCACGGTGGCCGTGGTGCTGGGCGCGGGCTACGGCCGCCTCCGGGACGTCACGCCCTTAGCTAAGGCCGTCCGCATAAGCGACAAACTCCTTGCGGAGAAATTCCTCACCAAAGCCCTTCCTGATTCGACCCTCATGGCCATTGCCCAGGAGATCGGGAAGCGCGCGGAGTACGCCAACTTGGACGAGCTCGTGGTGAAGGTGGTGGGGCTCATCGAGGCCTCGGGCGCAGCAGCCAGAAAGCTCGGCGCGGATGCGGTTTTGTATATCCGCCAAATTATTACGGCGGTAGGGGACACCCGGCTTTGCGGCTTCTCCGTAAGCGGTGGTGCCGGTTATAAGCTCCTCGACCCTGCGGGCGCCCGGGACTTCGTGCTCTTTGGCGCCGCGGAGTACGCGGTGCCCTGGTCCGTGGATACCCAGTTCCACGTGCGTTTGGACGGCACTTCTGTCCCGAACTTCACGAGCTACACTGTGCAAGGCGTGGCCACTTTGGTCTATAAACTGACGCCCACCACTACCCTCAACGCCAGCTTCACCATGGCCCGTACCCTTCCTGCGGACGGAACATTGGTTGATAGCCAGGCCTTAAATGCCACCCTGAGCTTCACCCTCTTTGAGGGCTGGGCGGTGAACGTGACGCTTGGAATGCGCAACGCCACGGGCTTCGAGGAGCCGAGGCTCGAGCTCACCGTATCCGCAGGCATCACCTTCTGAGGAAAACTGCTAGGGAACAAACGTTTCCAGGGGGCGGGTCACCGCCCCCTTTTCTTCTTTCCCTTTCCGCGGCAAAATTTGC
>CAZQXP010000110.1:0-2727 GCA_964597525.1 uncultured Thermotogaceae bacterium
GGCCCAGTCCAAAACGGAGGTGCAAAGGGCGCCCGATTGGGAAATAAACGCCACATGACCATCCGGGGGCATGGCCGCGGCAAAACTCGCGTTAAGACGCAAAGAGGGCACGATAATCCCCAGACAGTTTGGACCAATAACCCTCATTCCCTCGAACTTCTGGATCGTCTCCTTAAGACGCTCCTCGAGCCTTCGGCCCTCTTCGCCCGTTTCCTTGAACCCCGCGGAAATGATGATCACCCCAAGGATTCCGGCCTCCCCGCACTGCTCCAAAAGATCGGGCACGGTGGCCGCAGGAGTGCAAATGATCGCCAAATCCGGGGTACGCGGAAGGCTCTTTACGTCGGGATAAGCATGGATTCCTTGGACGGCCTCGTAGCGGGGGTTTACGGGATACACCACGCCGGCGAACCCTGAACCAATCAAATTTTTCAGCACTGTATACCCAACGCTTCCTGGGTTATTGCTGGCCCCAATGACCGCGATCCGCTGGGGTTTGAAAATTTTGTCGAGGTTACGGATGCTCATCTTTACCTCCCCTCAATCTTAGGGGGAAGGAAGCTTATGTACGAGGTGGAGCGCTGGAAGAGGGAAGCTGCGGAAGCCGCGGTGGAACTGGTGCGGCCGGGGATGGTTCTTGGATTGGGCCACGGCTCCACCGCCCGCTACGCCCTTCTCAAAATCGCCGAGCTCCTCCGAGCGGGAAAACTTTGGGATATCCAGGGTGTTCCCTGCTCCAAAAAGGTGGAAGAGGAGGCCCGGGCTTTGGGGATCCCGCTTACTACCTTGGAGGAGCATCCTGAGCTCGATCTCACCATTGACGGTGCCGACGAAATTGATCCCGACCTTAACGTGATCAAAGGTGGGGGAGGGGCCATGCTTCGGGAAAAAATCGTCGCTCAAGCCACAAAAGTGGAAGTGATTGTGGCCGACGTTGGGAAACTTTCCGAGAAACTTGGGACTAAAGTGCCCGTCCCCGTGGAGGTCCTTCCCTTCGGCTGGAAAACGCACGTTCCTTTTCTTGAGGGGCTTGGCGCGAAAGTGAGCCTGCGCCGCAATTCTGATGGTGCGCCCTTTCTCACCGATCAAGGAAACTACGTTTTGGATTGCTATTTTGGCCCAATCCGGGATCCGAAAGCTCTCGCGAAGGAACTCAGTTCCCGCGCGGGAATTCTTGGGCACGGCCTTTTCCTGGGATTGGTGGACCAGGCGTTCGTTGCGGGCCCAGAAGGGGTACGGCGGCTGCGGCGCTAGAGCCACGAACCTTTTTCTGCTACGCTTTTTCGATGGAAAAGCTTTTGGCAAAGCTCTCGGAAATCGAGCAGGAGATGCGGGAGCTTGAGGGAATCCTTGGGGATCCCGAGGCTCCCGGGCGGCCCGATTTTCCCGAACTTTCTCGGCGCTATAACCGGCTCCGCGAGATTTTAGAAAAAGGGGAAGAACTGCGCCGAATTTTGCAAAGCATCGCCGAAGAGGAGGAATTACTCAGAGAAACCGAGGACGAGGAGCTTGAGCGCGAGCTTCGAGAGGAGCTTGAGCGCGATCGGGAAAGGGCGGAAAGGGTAAGTCAAGAGCTCCGCCGCCTCCTTGTTCCTCCGCATCCTGACGATCACAAAAACGCCATCATCGAAATCCGCGCGGGAGCCGGAGGGGAAGAGGCGGCCCTCTTTGCCGCTGACCTCTTCCGCATGTACGCGAAATACGCGGAGAAAAAGGGCTTCAACGTGCGCGTTTTGGATTCCCATCCCACGGATCTGGGCGGGTTTAAGCAAATCGTGTTTGTGGTGGAAGGGCCGGGTGCGTACGGCCTTTTCCGCTATGAATCCGGGGTGCACCGGGTTCAACGCGTTCCCGAGACCGAAGCCAGCGGCCGGATCCACACTTCCACGGCCACGGTGGCCGTGCTTCCGGAGGCGGAAGAGGTGGAGGTGCACATTCGGCCCGAGGACCTGAAGATCGAGACCTTCCGCTCCTCGGGGCCGGGCGGCCAGCACATGCAGAAAAACGAAACCGCCGTGCGCATCACCCACATCCCTACGGGGATCGTTGTCACCTGCCAAGACGAGCGTTCCCAGCACCGCAACAAAGAGCAGGCCCTGAGAATTTTGCGGGCCAAACTCCGGGAGATCGAGGAACGCAAAAAGGAAGCGGAACTCCGGGAGACCAGGCGGCGCCAAATCGGAACCGGTGAGCGCTCCGAAAAAATCCGAACCTATAACTTCCCCCAGAACCGCGTCACCGACCACCGCATTGATCTCACGGTCTATCGGTTGGAGGACATCCTCGAAGGGGACTTGGATCTCATCGTGGGCCCGCTTTTGGCCGAGGAAGCCACCCGGATGCTTTCCGAAGACTAGGGGAAATAGCGTTTCATGGCTTCGCGGGCCCGGCGTTCCTCCTCTTCCTCAATGAGTTTCCGACGCTTGTCCGCTTTGGAAAGGCCTTTGGCCAAAGCGAGTTCCACCTTGGCGTAACCCCGCTCATTAAAGTACAGGGAAAGGGGAACGAGGGTATAGCCAGCCCGCCCCACTTTTCCGATGAGCCTGGCGATCTCCCGTTTTTTTAGGAGGAGCTTTTTGGGGCGGTCCGGATCGTGGCCGAAAAGCCCGGCTTGCTCATAAGGAGCAATATGCATTCCATAAAGCCACACCTCGCCATCCTCCACTTTGGCGTACGCTTCCTCGATGGAAACCCTTCCGGCACGGATGGATTTCACCTCCGAGCCTT
>CAZQXP010000111.1:0-2714 GCA_964597525.1 uncultured Thermotogaceae bacterium
CCAAAAGCAGGGCATCGTCGGAGACGCCCACTCGCCGGAAAAGCCCCACCAAATCCTCCACTTTCAACGCCCGCTTTTCCGCTAAGTCCAAGTCCAAAAGGATTCGGCCTTTGTGCATCATGATCAGCCGGTTTCCCACCTGCAGCGCCTGATCCATGCGGTGGGTGACCATAAGGGTGGTAATGCGGTGCTCCGCCACGAGCCTCTCCGTTATGGCGAGGACTTTCTCCGCGTTGGCCGGATCCAGGGCTGCCGTGTGTTCGTCCAAAAGAAGAAGCTTGGGCTTCGTGAGAATGGCCATGAGCACCGTGAGGGCCTGGCGCTCTCCTCCGGAAAGGTGCGCCACCTTCTCCGAGAGGCGCTTTTCCAAATCCATACCCAACGTGGCCAAAACCTCCGAAAGCGTGCGGCGTTTACGGCGGGTAAGAAGAGGAGCCAAGCCCCGCGAGCCCTTCTTTGCAGCCAACGCGAGATTCTCCGCCACCGTCATGTGGGAGGCCGTTCCCTGCAGAGGATCCTGAAACACCCTTCCGATGAGGTGGGCTCGGCGGTGGGCCGGCCAGCGGGTCACGTCCCGACCGGCAAGCTTAATTCTCCCTCGATCCGGCCGACACGTTCCGGCAATGACGTTGAGAAGCGTAGTCTTTCCCGCGCCGTTGGAACCGATCACCGTAGTAAAATCGCCCTCAGCTAAAAGGAGATCGAGGTTATCCAGGGCCACCACCCGCTCCGCACCCAGGGAGAAAGTTTTCGTGACGCTCCAAACCTCCAAGATCATGAGCCCTCCCCTTTCAGGGCGGCCCGAAGCGCGGGCGCAGCAAGGGCTCCCAACACCACGAGCGCCGTGACTAACCGCAAGTCGGAGGCGGTAAACCCCAAAGCCGCGCCGTAGCGCAGAGCCACGGAAATGGCCAAGCGGTAAACTACGGAACCCACAACCACCGCGAAAATCGCCCCCAAAAGCGATCGGGGACGCAAAAGAAGCTCGCCCACGATCACAGAGGCCAAGCCCGCCACAATCGTTCCCACCCCCATTCCCACGTCGGCAAACCCCGCGTATTGGGCCACAAGCCCTCCCGACAGTGCCACAAGGCCGTTGGAGAGGGCCAGTCCCAGGATTTGGAGATTGGCGGGGTTTGTGCCCAACGAGCGCACAAGGGTGGGGTTTTGCCCAGAGGCGCGCATGGCCGCCCCAAGCTCAGTGTGGAGGAAAAGGAGGAGGAGCACGGCCGCGGCTAAGCAGAAAATTCCGGAAGCCACCAAGTTCCCGTACCCCCGGGGAAGGGAAAGGGCCTGGGCGAGGCCGCTTAAGACCGAGGGCTTACCCAAAAGGGAAAGATTGGGACGGCCCATAATCCTTAAGTTCAGGGAGTAGAGCATGATCATGGTGAGCACGCCCGCGAGGAGCCCGGGAATGCGCAGCCGGGTGGCGAGGACGCCCGTGAGAGCTCCCGCAAGAAGGCCGGCTCCTCCTCCGGCCAGCGCCGCCCAAAACGGGTTCACACCCCGCAGGATCAGGATCCCGGCCACCGCTGCGCCCAAGGGGAAGGTCCCATCCACGGAAAGATCAGGGAAGGCGAGAACCCGGAAGGAGAGGTAGACCCCCAGGGCCATGAGGCCGTAGATCAGACCCTGCTCGGCGGCGCCCAGGAAAAGCACCTTTCACTCCTTTACGAACCTCTCTCCTCCGAAGAGAAGCCCCGTGGCGAGCTTCTTGGCCTCAGCGCTGAACACGAACCCGATCTCTTCCGCCACATCCAGATTGAACCAGACCTGGGTGCCCGCTTGGCGCACAAAGGGGATGTCCTTAGGCGGCGTTCCCTGAAGGATTTTGAGCACGATTTCGCCCGTAAGGAGGCCGTGGTCGAAGTAGTCAAAGCCTGTGCAGATGAGAACACCACGCTCAAGGCTCGTTGGGTCCGCGAAAAGGAAGGGGATCTTTCCTTTTTTAGCCACATCGATGACTGCTTCTAGGGCGGCGGCCACGGTGTTGTCGGTGGTGCAATAGATGGCATCCACGCGTCCGAGGAGAGATTGGGCGGCCAAGGGCACAGCGGCCGTTCCTTCGGCGGGAACGACAATGAGGCTGATCCCAAGCTCCGCCGCTGCTTTCTTCGTCATCTCCGTGAGGATCGCGGAGTTCACTTCGCCGGGGTTATAGATCTGGCCTAGCCTCTTGAGGCCAGGGATGACCTTTAGGAGAAGCTCCAAATCCGCGCGGACATCGATCATGTCGGAAGCGCCGGTGACGTTGGGGTAGCCCGTGAGGCCGGCGCCCACAGGATCCGTCACCGCCGAGAAAACCACGGGAATGTTCGTGTCCTTAAAGACCTGAACGACGGCTTGGGAGGAAGGCGTGGTAATGGAGACCACAAGGTCTACGCCGCGGGCCAGGAAATCCTGGGCGATGGCCATAGCCACGGAGAAATCGCCTTGAGCGTTGGCAATGATGTATTGAACATTTTCGCCCTCGATGTAGCCCGCGCGCCTTAGGGCCTCGATGATCCCCTCCCGGCAGGCGTTGAGAGCGGGATGGTCCACGATCTGGGTAATCCCGATAACAATCGGTTTCGCTCCGCCAAGAACTCCCAACAACGCTAAAACTACGACAAGAAGCCTTTTCATGCTCACCCCCTTTAAAAACAAAAAACCGCAAGCTTTTGCTTGCGGTAATGGGCATGACTCTCCTTTCTTAGAGAGTCACGCCCTCATGC
>CAZQXP010000112.1:0-2610 GCA_964597525.1 uncultured Thermotogaceae bacterium
ATGAAAATCATGAACAGGCAGGAAAGAGGGAAACGCGATCGCGTATGGCAAGAGCTTCAGGGCCGCAAGGACCATCCCACGGCCGAAGAACTCTACCTCTCCCTCCGAGAAAAGGGCGAAGAGATCAGCCTCGCCACGGTTTATCGGGCCCTTCGCTCCTTGGCCGATGAAGGCCTCGCCACGGTTCTTCCTCTCGCTCCGGCGGACCGCTTCGATTCCATAACCCATCCCCATTACCACTTCCACTGCCTCAAATGCGACCGCGTCTTTGACCTCGACCTTCCCTATAAAACCGAGCTCGACCAAGCTATCGAAGAACTCGGGTTTTCTGTGCATCACCACACCCTTGTCTTTCACGGCCTCTGTCCTGCCTGTCGCGAAAAGGAAAGGAGGGGCTGATGCGGAAGATGACGGAGGAGAACCTCAAGGCGGCGTTTGCCGGACAGTCCCAGGCCCACATGCGCTACCTCATCTTCGCCGAGGTCGCGGAAAAGGAAGGGAAGCCCAATATAGCTCGCCTCTTTCGCGCCATCGCGTATGCCGAGCAGGTCCACGCCACCAACCACTACCGGGAGCTTGGCATGATCCGAGATTTGCCGAAGAACCTGGAAGTGGCCATCGCCGGCGAGACCTACGAGGTGGAGGAGATGTACCCCGCCTACCTTTCCGTGGCCGAGCTCCAAAAGGAGGAAGGGGCAAAGCGTGCTTTTCACTATGCCCTTGAGGCCGAAAAGATCCACGCCAAGCTCTACCAGCGCGCGAAGGAAGCGGCGGAAAAAGGGAAAGATTTGGAGTTGGGCACGGTGTACATCTGCCCGATCTGCGGCTACACCGTGGAGGGGAAGGCCCCGGACTACTGTCCCGTCTGCGGGGCCCCAAAAGACAAATTCAAGGCGTTCTGAAAGGAGGGAACATGCAGGAAAGAAGGCTTCCGCTTATCGGTGATCCGGCTCCGGAGTTCAAGGCCCAAACCACCCACGGCCCCATTGAGTTCCCAAAGGACTTCAAGGGCAAATGGGTGGTGTTCTTTGCGCATCCCGCGGACTTCACCCCCGTTTGCACCACGGAGTTCGTGGATTTTGCTGAACGTTACAAAGAGTTTCAGGCTTTGAACACCGAACTCCTCGGTCTTTCCGTGGATCACATCTATTCTCACATCAAGTGGGTGGAGTGGATTAAGGAGAAGCTCGGAGTGGAGATCCCCTTCCCCATCGTGGCCGATACCACGGGTAGGATTGCGGAGCTCTACGGCATGATTCATCCCGGCGAATCGGACGTGGCTACGGTGCGAGCGGTGTTCATCATAAGCCCTAACGGGATCGTCCGCGCTATCCTTTACTATCCCCTTACCGTCGGCCGCAACACTGAAGAGATTCTGCGCCTTCTTAAAGCGCTTCAGGTGTCCCTTAATGAGCGAGTAGCCATTCCTGCCAACTGGCCCAAAAACAAGCTTCTAGGGGATCGGGTGATTGTTCCTCCTCCAAGCGAGATCCAGGGCGCCCAAAAACGCCTAGAGGAAGCCAAAGAAGGCAAAGTGGAATGCTATGATTGGTGGTTCTGCTACAAGAAGGTCTGAGTGGGACACCGGGGGCGGGCTCTCCGCCCGCCCCCAAAAGAAAGGGGGAAAGATGATCGGGAAGAACATGGAGAAAGCGCTGAACGAACAGATCCGCGAGGAGTTGGGTTCCGCGTACCTCTACCTTGCCATGGCCGCCTATTTCCACGAGGAGAAACTCCCGGGCATGGCCCGCTGGATGGAGGTCCAGGTCCAGGAAGAGCTCGAGCACGCCATGAAAATCTACAACCACGTGGTGGAGCGGGGTGGCCGGGTGAAGCTCGAGGCCCTTCCAGAACCGAAATTCGCCTGGGCTTCTCCTCTCGAAGCCTGGAGGGCTGCCTACGAACACGAACGTTACATCTCCGACCGTATTCACAAGCTCGTGGAGCTCGCCCGGGAGGAGCGCGATTATCCCGCGGAAGTTATGCTCCAGTGGTTTGTCTCCGAACAGGTGGAGGAGGAAGATCAGACGCGCCGGGTGGTGGAGATGCTTGAGCGCATAGGGGAATCGGGCCGCGGGCTCCTTTGGCTGGATCGGGAGCTCGGGAAGCGCGGAAAGGAGGAGGAATGAGGATCTGCGAGAAGATCCAAGAGGCGGATTGGCAGAAGGAAAAACACGTCCCGGTCATCGAGTGCCCGGACCGGGTGAAGCCTGAGGACTGGGTCCAGGTGAAAATCTCCCTGGGCAAGGCCGCGCCCCATCCGAACACCACCGAGCACCACATCCGCTGGATCGCTGCATACTTCTCGCCCGATGGGGACAAATTCACCTACGATCTTGGGAAGTTCGAGTTCAACGCCCATGGTGAAGCTGTGGCCGGCCCCAATCAGGGCCCTGTGTACACCCATCACGAGGTGACGTTTTCCTTCAAAACAAACAAATCGGGGACCCTTCACGCCCTCGCTTACTGCAATATTCACGGGCTTTGGGAGTCCCAAAAGCGCATCGAGGTGGGTTGAGCTCGGGGGCGGCCCTCGTGGCCGCCCCTTTTTGCGGAGGAAGCTCTGGATTTTCTTGTTTGGCACGAGTGGTCCCTCGCGGGTTTCTTTTT
>CAZQXP010000113.1:0-2591 GCA_964597525.1 uncultured Thermotogaceae bacterium
AGCTTAGGAATGAGGTCGGAAAGGCCGAGGCGCTCTAAAGTTTCGCGAGTGGGGCCGCGCTCGTCCCAGCCGCGGAGGCGGTAGTACGCGTCGATTTCTTTGCGGAAAAGCTCGGGGTCGATAGGCCTTCCTCCGGAAGCACCCCGGGGAAGGGGCTCGTGGAACCTTTTGGGAAGGCGGTCCTCGGCCTTCGTATACCCGCAAAGCCCGGAATAGAGGCGCATGAGGGAAAAATTCCGCGCGCCGATCCGGAGCATCTCCTCAGGCCCGATCTCAAGTCCCGTGGCGTAAGCCAAAAGCTCGCGGATCTTGGGGAAGTTGTAGCGGGGACCAGTCTCCCTCGTGGTAAAAGCACACATCACCAAAGAATTCACAAACGAGCGGAGGTTCTCATAAAGCACCACAAGCTGTGCCTTTCCTTCCAAGGAAAAACGGTCATACCGAGAAACAACACCGAGTTCGGGAGTGGGCGAATCCTGCTCGAGCATGGTGTCGTGTAATCCCTCCATATGGTTAGCGCCCCTAGGGGTAATAGCGTAGGAGAGGCCAAGGCCGACTTTGCCTCTCGGCTCATGCATGGGCACTTCCACGCCCTTCACGGTCATGACAAAATCAATCCCCATCTTCTTGGCCCAGGCCTCAAGCCCTTGGGCGATCTCATCGCCCAAGCCCTCCCGCCGAGAAATTTTCTGCACCCATTCCACCAAGGCCTTCCCATCACCCCAAGGAACCCGCTCGGAAATGAGCCCTTTTTCCGAAGCTTCCATGAGAGTGGCGATGGCCACTCCGATGGAAATTGTGTCCACACCGTAAGCGTTGCAGAGCTGGTTGGCAAAGGCAATAGCGCGAAGATCGGAAACAAGGCAGAGGGAGCCCAAAGCGGCAAGGGTTTCGTACTCGGGTCCGCCGTATTCCGGAAGAACTGCCTGCCCCAAAAATTCCGTTTTCACCACACGCTTACAGCGAATGGGACAGCCCGCACAGGTATCGCGGTCCACGAGGATTGTCTCCTTGAGCTTTTCCCCGCCGATTTCCGAGGCGAAATCGAAAACACCCTCCTGGAAATTTTTCGTAGGAAGGATTCCCATTTCTGAAAGCCAGGTTACGCCGCGCGCGGTCCCGTACTCGCCAAAGCGCACGGTCCCTTCATCGGAGAGAAGATCCTGAGCGAACTCCGCGCGGGCTTTGGCGAATCTTTCCGGATGGGCTAATGGTTTTTCCGTGTGGCCTTTTACGGCAATAGCCTTAAGGAGCTTTGCGCCCATGACGGCTCCGAGGCCCGGTCGGCCCGCAGCGCGATTCCGATCGTGAATAATGCAGGCCTGGGAAACGAGCTTTTCCCCAGCTGGGCCGATGGCGGCCACCCGCACCCCAGGATGCCGTCTCCGCAGCTCCGCCTCCACCTCCGCCGTGAATTTCCCCCAGAGATCCCGGGCCTCCCGAAGCTCGGCCTTGCCTTCGTAAAGAAGGAGATACACAGGCTCCGGAGCCTTCCCTGTGATGAAAATTCCGTCGTAGCCGGAGCGGCCGAGCTCATGGCCCAAAAATCCGCCCACGTAGGAATCGGCGATGGACCGAGTTTTCGGAGAGATGGCCATCACCACGTGCCTGCCTGCGCCGGCAAGGCCTGTTCCCTGAAAGGGACCGGTGGCAAAGACGAGGGCATTTTGGGAAGCGAACGGATCCGTTCCGGGAGGAACGTGTTCCAAGAAAAGCCTTGCGGCCATGCCCCGGCCGCCCAAAAAGAGCTCGTACCAGCGCTCCGGAATCTCTCTCTCCTCGATCTCCCCTGAAGAGAGATCCACCCAAAGATACCGGCCAAAAATGCCCTTCATCTGTCCTCCTTTAAAAAGCTCTCCGCTTCGCGTTCTCCTGTCCCACCCACGCTCCAAAACTAAAGATTATCGCACGGGCTCCAGGGAAAGAACTTGGCGCAGGAATTGGCCAGTGTAGGAACGCGGGTTTTCCGCAACTTTTTCGGGCGGGCCCTCCGCGATGATTTCGCCTCCCCGCTCGCCGCCTTCCGGACCAAGGTCGATGATCCAGTCCGCTGTTTTGATCACATCCAGGTTGTGCTCAATCACCACCACCGTGTTCCCCGCATCCACAAGGCGGTGCAAAACGGAAAGAAGTTTCCGCACATCCTCGGGATGAAGCCCGGTGGTGGGCTCATCCAAAAGGTAGAGGGTGCGACCAGTCTGGCGCTTGGAGAGTTCCCGGGCGAGTTTTATCCTTTGTGCCTCTCCTCCAGAAAGCTCGGTGGCAGGTTGGCCAAGCTTAATGTAGCCCAGGCCCACATCATAGAGGGTTTGGAGCTTCTCCCGAATGGGAGGAATGGCGGAGAAGAAGGCCAGGGCCTCCTCCACGGTCATATCCAAAACCTCGGCGATGTTTTTGCCTTTATAGCGAACGCTCAGGGTTTCCTTGTTGTAACGGGTACCTTTGCACACATCGCAGGGGACATAGACGTCAGGAAGGAAGTGCATCTCGATTTTTACCTTTCCTTGGCCCTGGCAGGCCTCGCAGCGGCCGCCCCGCACGTTGAAGGAAAAGCGGCCGGGCGTATAGCCCCGCATCCGCGCCTCAGGTGT
>CAZQXP010000114.1:0-2549 GCA_964597525.1 uncultured Thermotogaceae bacterium
TGGTGAGAGCGATATCGCCCGTGGCTGTTTCCACCCAAACCCGGGCTTTGGTTTTCTCGCCGATACGGCCTTTCAGCCGGCCTTCTCGAACTTCTTCAGCGGAAAGCGCGAACTCGCAGTCAAGATCCCCAAATTCCGTGCGGAGAAGGATCTCCGCCTCTAGCGGCTCCGCGAGGGCCAAATGCACGTCTCCTGAACCGGTGCGGATTCGCCAGGTCTCTTCCGCAAGGATTCCCTCCACTTCCACATCGCCGCTTCCCGTGAGAATTCTTATTTCCCCCTCGGCGTCTTTGAAGGAAACATCGCCTGAGCCGGTCTCCACATCGATGTGGCCTTTCAGCTCTCGGCCGTCGAGATCTCCGCTCCCCGTGCAAGCAAAAATCGCTCCGAAGACTTGGCGAAGCCGGATATCCCCGCTTCCGCAGCGCACATGGATTTCCCCGGAGACCCTGGTTAAATCGATGTCCCCGGAGCCAGTGCGGATGCGCACGCTTTTAGAGAAGCCGGAGGCCTGGACATCGCCGGACCCCACTTCCACCTCCACCTCAGCCTCCGGGGGAAGGAAAAGGACATAGTCCAGATCCACGCCCTCGGGTTCCGGACCCACGCGAAGCGTCCCATCCAGGAGACGGACCGGCGGGTTCGCCAAGAGCTCCCGTTCCCGCATCTCCGCAAGGCTTCCCCAGCCATGGATCGTGTAATGAATCTCCACCCGGGCTTTTCCCTCTTCAGCATGAAGGGAAATGTCGCTTGCGCCGCCCACTACTTCCGCGCGCAGGATCTCCCCGGCCGCAAATTCCCGCACAAGGCTCCCTCGCTTCATCCTTACCTCCAGCGCTCAAGCTCCTTTTTCCAGCGCTCGAGCTCCCTCTTTCGCCGTTCCTTGGCCCAAAGGAAGAGAAATGGGGCGAAAAGGAGAGCCAAAACGATCCCTACGGTCACCAGGCCCAGGACCACGGCTACAATGGGAACCACGATCGCTAAAACCAGGCCCATTACAGCGAGCACGATGGGAATGGCCACGGCTGCGGCGATGAGCCCGGCGAAGGCTCCAGCAACCCCACCCACGGCCCCGAAAACGCTCCCAAGGGTGCTTCCCAAAACTGCGCTCACAATGCGGAAAGGAAGCCCCAGGGCCAGCTCCACCACCATCCGCGCCTTCCACGCGAGCTTTGAGAGCAAACTCATCCCTTCACCTCCTCCTTCACCACTGCCTCCGGGGCGACCTCGAGCGTCTCCGTGTACTCCACGCGCTCGATACGGCAGCCCGGCCCGATTTTGATCCTCCCGCCCCGCACGAGCTTCGCTTCCGTGGCCTCAAGCTCGATCTCGTCGCCCTCGATCGTCTCCGCCAAAAGTTCCCGCGGCGAGCCCGGGCCCAAAATGAAGCGCAGGGCTGCGGAAAGAATTCCGCCTAAAGATTTCTCTCCTGCGCGCACCACGATTTTCTCTCCACCGATCTCCCGGACCTGGGCCCGTCCCGCAAGCTCCACCTCCACCCGGTCTGCGGAAAGGAGCCCACCGATCTCAAAGGCGCCGGTGAGGCGGAAGGTCTCCACTTCCACGTTTTCCTCGACATGGAGAGAGCCGCCGGCCCGCAGGTACCCACCGGTGATGCTTTTCGCCCGGGCGGAACCGGCAAGCCGCAGCTCTTTAGCTTTAAGGCGGCCCACCACGGCGAAGGAACCGGCAGCCTCGGCCTCCTCCGCTTCCAGATCGCCCTCGCACTTGAAGGAACCCGCGGCCTCGAATTTTTGGGCCTTGAGGTTTCCTTCCACTTTAGCGGAGCCCGCGGCCTTAAACTCCTCGGCAGTAAGGTCCCCTACGACTTTCCCGGAGCCGGCGATCTTCACCGTGCCGTAGGTTCCGCCCTCGATGCGGCCCGATCCCGAAATGGTAACGTTCCGCTCACTCACGTCCCTCACCTCCCAGGGCCAGTTTCACCTCTTCCATCACTTTCTCCAAATCCAGCCGAACTTTCACCCGACAGTCCCGGTCCAAGCGGAGGGGCTCGCGGCCCAAGACGGCCAACGGGGCCCGAAAGGAAAAGCCCTCCCTTTCCACGGTTTTCTCCCCGAGGAGGAGAACGAGGCCTGTGGGGGTCCGCAGGGCTTCAGAAGCTTCCCGCACAAGATCCACAAGGAGTTTTGCTTCCGCCGGTTTGGCGCCGCGGCGGACCGCCGCCGCGCCGGAGGCCAGGGCCACAAGCTCCGAGAACGTGTAGCCCTGGTCCTTCCAGAGGAGTTCCTTCCCTGCCGGCCCGATGGGCGGAAGATCAAGGGGACTGGGATGGGAGACCTCAGCGGGGACCACCTCCGGCGCGAGGATCTTCACAAGCTCCTCAAGGGGATGCTCGTCCTTAAGCCGCAGGATGTCCTCGATCCTTTTGAGGATCTTTTCTTTGGGGAAGAAGGTCTCTTGGCCGGTGAAAGTGGAGCGGCGGATGAACCAGGCCTCAGGGATAAGGCCCAGCCTTTTCCAGCGGTAGAGCTGGCCGTAGGAGATACCGGTAAGGCGGAGGACCTCCTTTTTGGGGATCAGTTCCTCGT
>CAZQXP010000115.1:0-2542 GCA_964597525.1 uncultured Thermotogaceae bacterium
GGTGAGAAGCTGGATGGCGGCTTCGATGTCCTTTTTGTGGGAGGCCTCCACCACGGTGTGCACGTAGCGGGTGGGAACGGAAAGGGTCACTACTGCTGCGCCCTCGCGGGCAAGCTGGATAGCTCCGGCATCCGTCCCACCTCGAGGGAGAATCTCCATCTGGTAAGGGATTCCCTTTTCTTCCGCAAGCTTCACCAAAAAGCGCACAAGGCCCGGGTGGGAAATGGAAGCGGAATCTTTGAGCTTAATAGCTACACCCTTGCCTAGTTTTGTAATTTGTTCGTGGGGCTGGACCCCGGGCATGTCGCAGGCCAAGGTGGTGTCCAAAGCGACGCCGATTTCCGGGGCGATTTGGAAAGCGCTGGCGCGGGCGCCCCGGAGCCCTACTTCCTCCTGTACTGTGGCCACAAAATAAATGTCCGCTTGGTGGTTCTTGAGACGCCGCAGGGCCTCAATGCCCACAAAGACGCCGACCCGATCGTCCAAAGCCTTTCCGGAAACGAGCTCCCCCACCTCTGCAAACGTCTGGTAGAGGGTTACGGGATCGCCGACCCGCACCCGCTCCTTCACCTCTTTTCCGGGCAAGCCCACGTCCACGAAGAGGTCCTGGATGCGGATTTCCTTTTTCTTCTCCTCCTCGGTGAGGATGTGGATGGGCTTGATGCCGATGAGGCCCAAAAGAGGGCCTTTTTCGGTGTGGACCACCACCCGGGAGGCGATGAGGGTGCGGGGGTCGAACCCGCCCACGGGTTCCAGGCGAAGGAACCCGTTTTCCTCATCGATATGGGAGACAAAAAACCCGATTTCGTCCATGTGCGCCGCCACCACCACTTTGGGGCCCGTGCCCTTTTTGTGGGCGATGAGGTTTCCCAGGAGGTCCACCTGGATTTCGTCGACGACGCCATGGAGGGCTTCGCGTACGATGCGCCTCACTTCTTCCTCGCGTCCAGGAACGCCGGCTGCCTCCGAAAGCCGCTTCAAAAGCTCCACCTTCCCCCCTTTCTTTTACGAGCCTAGCCCAGTTTGGGCACGAAAACAACTTCACAGCCCTTCTCCTCCCCGCTAAAATGGCTCTTGAGGACGATGATCCCCATCAGGGATTACCGCCTAAGCGGAAAAAGGCCGTGGGCCACCTATGCCTTGATTGCCCTGAACGTTCTCATTTTCTTTTACACGCTGAGCATTCCCGATTCCGGATTTGTGCTCATCGATGGATGTTTGTGGCGGGACACGTTCGGTCAGTCTCCACCGGGTTTTGATCCCGTGACCTATCGGCGCTACGGTCGGGGTTGCCTTTATCCTTTAACCCCCCGCGATGCTTTCTACGTCCAGTACGGGCTTATTCCCGCGGAGTTCCTCACGGGAAAGGATCTTCCGCCCACGGTGCCCTTCGCCATTTGGCTCACCCTTTTCACCTCCATGTTCCTCCACGCCGGGTGGCTGCACCTCATCGGCAACATGTGGTATCTCTGGATTTTTGGGGACAACGTGGAAGCCTCGATGGGGTCACTTCGGTACCTCCTTTTTTACCTCCTTTCCGGAGTCGGTGCTGCGGGTTTGCAGATGGCCGTGAGCGGAAAGACCACGGTACCCATGGTGGGCGCATCGGGAGCGATCTCTGGGGTTATGGGCGCGTATCTCGTGCTTTTCCCGTGGTCCCGCATCCTCACCCTTGTTCCCATCTGGTTTTTCCTCCAGCTTGTGGAGGTGCCCGCGGTGATCTTTTTGGGGCTTTGGTTTCTTCTCCAATTCTTCTCGGGGATTGTGGATCTCCGGAGCCTGGGAGGAACGGCGTGGTGGGCCCATATCGGCGGTTTTTTGACCGGTGCGCTTTTGGTCTTCCTTTTCCGGCGCCGCACGGTGGTTCCCGGAATCGTGACCTGGTGGGAGCGGCGCCGCTACCGCTACTGGTAGAACCTTGCCGCTCATCTTAGGGATGGACGAGGCGGGAAGGGGCGCGGTCCTTGGCCCCTTAGTTGTGGCGGGTGTTCTTGTCCCCGAAAGCCAAAAGGAAAAACTTTGGTCCCTGGGCGTCCGCGACTCCAAGGCGATCGCCCGGCCGCGCCGAAAAGCGATTTTGAAGCGCCTCTTTCGCGAAGGAGCGCGGGGAAAAGTTGTGGTTATCCCGCCGGAGAAGATCGAAACCCAAAGTCTCACGGCTTTAGAGCTTAGTGCGATGGCTCAGCTTATGGCTGATCTCCATCCGGATGAGGTTCTATTGGATGCGCCGGTCGGGCCTGGAGCTTTGCCCCATTTTCTCCATGCCCTTTCCCGTGCCTCGGGATTTCCGCGCGAAAAAATCCAGGGGTTCCCGAAAGCGGACCAAAAGGACCCCGTGGTTGCAGCGGCTTCCATCTTGGCCAAGGTGGTCCGCGATAGCTACGTTCTCTTTTTGCGCCAAACTTATGGCGATTTTGGCTGGGGCTATCCGGGCGAGCCGAGGGTTCAGGAGTTCCTGAGGGAGTGGCTGGCCAGGCATGGGGATCTTCCGCCCATCTGTCGCCAGCGCTGGCGTACCGTCTCCCGCTTTTTGGAATCGGAG
>CAZQXP010000116.1:0-2515 GCA_964597525.1 uncultured Thermotogaceae bacterium
CATTGGTTCCGCGGGATGTGCCGGGCTTTCCGGAAGGCAGGGCTTCCCGTGCTTTTATGCATGCAAACCATGGGAATGGTCCTCGCTTCCGCGCGGGAACCGAACGTCGTTTCTGCGCGAAGCTACACCGATCACCTCTTTTCCCAGAGGCTGGCTTTGGCTAAGGCCAAAGCGGCGGAGCCAGGGATCGAAAAAGCCTGGGCCCGCTCCGTGGACATTTGGAAGCAGAATCTCCTTGTGGGATTTGTCCAGTGGGCTTTTGGGCTTCGGCCTTTTCACGATCTCTTTTTGAGCTCCTTCCACGAAGGATTCGGTGGGGAGCGCGCCCAGGAGGAGGCCACCCTGCGGGCCCTCTCCTGCGGGCCGGTGGGGTTTGGGGATGCTTTGGGAAAGGCCGATCCCGAACTTCTCCGGCGGCTTGTCCTCCCTGACGGTCTTCTTTCCCAGCCCGAGCATCCGCCCATTCCCATTTGGTCCGCTCTGTTTACGGAGACCCCGCAATTCTGGAGTATCCGCCGCGCCGGCGAAGCTTCCTGGATATACTGGATTGCCCTCAATTTGGGGAAGGAGGAACGGAGGGTGCGCATGGAGCTCCCCCTTTCCGGCGGGTTTCGCGTTTGGGACCCTTGGCGCAAGGAACCCGCCTCGGACTCGGTTTTGGTCCCTCCGGAGGGGTTGGCCTACCGGGTGCTCCTCCCCGAGCGAAAGGGCGTTGCGCTCCTCGGCTTTCCGGAACTCCTCGTGCCTGCTCCTGGGCGACTTTCGTGGGAGGTTCGTTGGGAAGGGAAATGGATTTGGGAAGCGGGCCGGGATGATCCTCCCCTTTGGGCGCTCCGCGGGGACCGCCTCGTCCCGGCGGAGGAGGTTTTGGAGCTTCGAAGGAGGGAAGCATGAGGAAAGCGGTGCTTTGCGTGGGTTTGGTGGCGCTGGCCTTCCTAGGGTGGGCCCAAAAGGGCCCGATCCACTTGGCCATCATTTGGCACCAGCATCAGCCCCTTTATTGGAATCGGCTCACCGGCGAATACGAGCTCCCCTGGGTGCGGGTCCACGCCGTTCAGGAATACATCGATTCGCCCAAAATCCTCCTGGAGTTCCCAGGAATCAAGGTGACCTACAACCTCCAGCCGAGCCTTCTTTGGCAGATTTTGGACTATGCGGAGATCACAGAGGAGGAGCGGGCCAAAGGCGGCCTCTATGAGCTCATTGGCGCGGTAGATAACCACCTCCAGTGGACCTGGGCTCTCCTTCACGATCCGGCTTCTTTGGACGAGGAGACCCGGGCGGCCATGCAGGAGCAGTTCTTCTGGATCAACCCGTACATGCTCCGGCCTGGCGGGAAATACTATGACCCCCGCTACGCCGAGCTCAACCAAATCAAAGGCCGGCGCAAGCTCACGGATCAAGAGCTTTTAGACGCTGCGGGTCTTTTTCTCCTTTGGCAGATCTCGCCGGAACTTCACGGGGAACTGGGCCTGCTGGAGCTGCGGGGCAAGCGCGGCTGGACCAAGGACGACGTCGTGCGGGTGATCCGTGCCCAGCATAAGGTCATCACCCAGGTCGTGGACTACTACCGCCGGGCTCAGGAGGCGGGGACCGAGCTCATCACGAGCCCCTTCTACCATCCTATCCTGCCCATCCTGGCGGAATATGGCTGGAGTGAGGATGTCCTTGGCCAGATCGAGCTTGGACAGGCACAGCACGAAAAGCTTTTTGGAAAGAGGGCCGTGGGAGTATGGCCGCCCGAGCAAGCCGTTTCGGAAAAGGCCGTTTCCCTCCTTGCCCAGGCTGGTTTCCGCTGGACAGTGGCGGATGAGTGGACCCTGAGCGCGGCCCTGGGAAGGCAGCCCTCCCGGGCGGAGCTCGCCCAACCCTGGCGGTTTGGGGAAATCGCCGTCTTTTTCCGCGACCACAACATCTCCGACAAGATCGCCTTCTCCTACGGCAACAAACCCACCGCCGAGGCGGTGGCGGACTTCATGGCCGAGATCAAGCGCTACTGGGATGCGCTTCCCAATCCCGAAAATCATGTGGTCGTGGTGGCCTTGGACGGCGAGAACTGGATGTTCATGGCCGGTTACCCCGACAACGGCCGGGAGTTCCTGCGCGCCCTCTACGGTGCCCTTTCGCGCACGGAGTGGGTGCGCACCTTGACCCCCGCGGAATTTTTGGCAAAGAAGGGGGTTACCGCTGAGCTCTCCAGGATCCCCACTGGGTCCTGGGGTGGGGACCTTTCCACTTGGCAGGGCGAACCCGAGGAGAACGCGGCATGGGAAATCCTGGCCAGGGCCAGGGAGGCTGTGTTCGCCCGCGATCCCAATCCTCAGGCCTTGCGCGCCCTGTACGCCGCGGAAGGCTCCGACTGGTTCTGGTGGTATGGCGACGACCAGGACTCCGGAACCGACGATCTCTTTGACTGGCTCTTCAAGGCCCACCTCGTGGGCGCCTACCGGGCTTCGGGGTATGCTGATACGGAAATCCCGCAGGTTCTTTTCCTGCGCCTCCGGATACCCTTCCG
>CAZQXP010000117.1:0-2464 GCA_964597525.1 uncultured Thermotogaceae bacterium
TACGCCCGACAAGGGCGGAAGCGATGCTGGACCAACTCCACCGGAGATCCTTGTAGGCGCTTTGGCCGCGTGCTCCGCGATTTACGCCCGCATCTTCGCCCAGCGTGAGGGAATTCCCGGAGAAATAACTGTGCGCGCGGAAGCGGAGCTCACCGAGCCGCCCATGAACGTACAGAATTTCCAAGTACACGTGAGGATTCCCGGCCTCCCCAAAGAGAAGCTCGACAAGGCCTATGCGTTTGTGGAAAAGTGCGTGGTGGCCCAAACCCTTTGCGCGGCCAGCGCGGTGGAACTCAAGATAGAGCCTTGAACCGAAGCGAGACCGAAAAAGTCGTCCGCGTTCGAAACGTCTCCTTGGATCCTTTTCGCTACCGCTGGTACGGCACCCTTCTGGTGGAGGGAGGCGGGGAAACCTTACGCCTCCCCATGACGGGAACTGTAGCCCAATGGCTTCGCCCCAAGGAAGAACTCCTTTTGGAAATCCTTCCCGGAGAGGATCCGCAAAACCTTTCCTTTGCGAGCTACCGCCTATGGCGGGTGGTGGACGGCGAACAAGTCCTCATCTGGCCCCTTTTCCGGAAAAGTTTCACGCTGGAGCGGCGTTCACCCCTAAGTGGCGAGACCCTTTATAGCTACGTCCTGGAGGCAAGGGAAGCGGGTCTTGAATCGGACTACGAAGCTATCGTCGAGCTCGAGCAGCATCATTACGCGGCGGAAGAGGAGCTTTTAGCCCGCTGGTGGTGCCCGGAGGATGGAACCGTGCAAGCGGCGAATGCCCGACCCCTTTGCCCCCGGTGTGGCCGGCCTATGCGCTTCTCCGACCTTGTGGATGCCACCCGCGCCTCCCGTTTTTTGGTCCTAACCTTAGAGAAACGCGAGCTCTATGAGCCCCGGTATGTGGGCTACGTGCGGTTGGACCCTCCCTTACCGTTGGTGCATCGCCGCCTTCCCGACGGTCGAGTCCAGCCCCATATTCGCCGGGAAATTTTCCCCGCGGAGTGGTACGAGCCTCCGTTTTGGCCGGAAAAACTTGTGGGAGTCATCCGGGAGAAAAACCCTGGCCTAAGTTCCTTTGAGCTTTGGTGGCAAGCCCAAAGCGAGGCCTTGGCCCTCTGCGATACGGAAGCTGTGCGGCTGGCCCGTGTCGTGGTCCACCCCGATTACCGCGCCGAAGGACTGGGAAGGCTGGCCTTGGAAGCGGCGGTGGCCTGGATCCAAGAACGCCGCATCCCTGAGATGCGCAAGCCCAAAAAGGTTTTGGAAACCGTGGCCCAAATGGCCCGCTACAATCCGTTTTTGGAGCGGGCCGGCTTCAAATATATTGGCGACACCGCCTCTGGCCGGCCCTTCCTCGTCCTCCCCCTTTCCGCGGAGGCGGAAAAATTCCTCGGGAATTTTTTGCGAAAAGATCCTTTGGCCAAAGTTCACAAGGGAAAGCTTTATCAGCCGGCCTTTCCCAAGGTGGAGCCCCTCGCCGGCCCCATTCGATTTCAGCGCGTCTCCTACCGCTACGAGAACGTCCTCGATCTTGCGCGCATGGCCGAGCCTGTCCAAGAGGCCCTTCTTGCCTTTGGGGTGAGGAAAAGGGCCGTCCAGCGCGTAATCTTCCGCAACCTGAACCTCACGGTGGAGCCCAAAAGCGTGGTGGCTCTAGTGGGAGCCTCAGGAGCGGGGAAAAGCACGCTTCTTCGTCTTCTTTGGGCCGCGGCTGAGGGACAGGAGAAAATTTTGGCCCGCCTGCAATCCGGGCGGATTGAGATGCCCCAAAACGTGCGGGTGGCTGCATACCTTCCCGGCGAGCTTGAGCCCAAATTCGGCCGCGCCGCGATTCTGGAAGTCCTTTACGAGCTTACCGGCGATGTGACCTTGGCCATCGAAGTTCTGAACGTCACGGGAATTGCCGACGTCGTGCTTTACCGGGCGCGGTTTTCCGAGCTTTCCACGGGCCAAAAGGAGCGGGCAAGGCTAGCGTACCTTTTGGCGTTACGGCCGAATTTGCTCCTTTTGGATGAGTTCGCCGCGCACCTGGACTCCGCTTCCGCTATGAGGGTGGCGCGGAAGGTGGCCGAGCTTTGCCGGGAGAAGGGGATCACCCTCATTTTCGCCACCCATCGGCCGGAAGTCCTTTCCGCCATGGAGCCGGATCGGACCCTCATTGTGGGCCACGGCGGCGTGACGTTCACGAAGATTCCTCATCCAGCCGAAGCCAAACTGTGGGGCCCCGGGCTTTCCTCACCGGAATAGGCGCGGGAAACCTCTCCGGATCCGAAAGAACCCAAACGTAGAGGGGCTTTCCCCGCGCGTAATTTTTCAAAAACTCCGGATCAGCCCGGTGCTTTTCCCAAGCGGGGGCAAGCTCCTCAACCGAAAAAGGGCCAAGGACCTCGCGGATCACCACCGTGCCGATCCACCCGCGGGAGCTCACCACGCCCACCCGGCCGCGGATCTCCGTGGGATAACGCCG
>CAZQXP010000118.1:0-2425 GCA_964597525.1 uncultured Thermotogaceae bacterium
GCGAAGTGTGCCATCACCTCGTTTGAAGATTTTGCCATCTGGTACACGCCGGGTGTGGCTCAGCCCTGCCGGGAAATCGCTAAAGACCCGGAAAAAGTTTTCGAGTACACGAACAAAGGGAATTTCGTGGCCGTGGTCTCCGATGGCACCCGAGTCCTGGGCTTGGGCGATATCGGCCCCCTTGCCGCTCTCCCTGTCATGGAAGGAAAAGCCCTCCTCTTCAAGTACCTGGGCGGGGTAGATGCTTTTCCCATCACCATCGACACGAAAGACCCCGATCAGCTCATCCAGGCGGTGAAATGGATCGCCCCTGCTTTCGGCGGGATCAACCTCGAGGACATTGCCTCCCCCAAATGTTTCTACGTTCTTGAGCGCCTCCGGGCCGAGCTCGATATCCCTGTCTGGCACGACGATCAGCAAGGGACAGCCGCGATCACCCTCGCCGGCGTCCTCAACGCCCTGAAAGTCGTGGGGAAAGATCCGAAACGCGTCACCTACGCGGTGATCGGCGCGGGCGCGGCCAACATCGCCTTTGTGCGTGTGCTTCTCACCTACGGCGTTCCTGCCGGGAACGTCATCATGGTGGATTCCAAGGGCATTCTCCATCCGGGCCGCGAGGATCTTGAGGCCCAAAAGCACGAAAACCCCTACAAGTGGGACTACGCCCAGCGCACAAACAAGGAGCGTCGAAAAGGCGGGATCCCTGAGGCGCTCGAAGGCGCGGATGTTTGCGTGGCCGCATCCCAACCTGGGCCGGGCGTGATCAAACCCGAGTGGATTCAGCGCATGGCCAAGGACGCCATCGTTTTAGCTTGTGCGAACCCGGTTCCGGAAATCTGGCCTTGGGAAGCAAAAGAGGCGGGTGCGCGCATTGTGGGCACCGGCCGCTCCGACTTTCCCAACCAGATCAATAACTCCCTGGGCTTCCCTGGGATTTTCCGCGGGGTTTTGGATGTGTTCGCCCGCACGATCACCGACGAGATGGCCATCGCTGCTGCGGAGGCCATCGCTAAAACCGCCGAGGAAAAAGGGCTTCACGAGGACTACATTGTCCCCACCATGGAGGAATGGGAGGTGTTTGTGAACGAGGCGGTGGCGGTGGCGAAAAAAGCTATCGAGCAAGGGGTAGCCCGTCGGATTCTTTCCGACTCCGAGCTTGAGGCCCAAGCGGAGCGGATGATCCGCCGGGCTCGGGAGGAAGTGCAAACCCTTATGAAAGCTGGGCTGATCCCGCCCCTGCCGAAAGTTTAAGGCCGTGAGTTCCGCGCTTTTGGCCCTCGTCGTTTTGGGAGGGGTGGCGGTCCTCTACGCCACCGAGTGGCTTCCCCTATGGCTTTCCGCCCTCATCGGCTGCATGCTCATGGTTTTGGTGGGCGCCGCGGATTTTTCCACGGTTTTTCGGGGCTTTTCCGATCCTGTCGTTTTCCTTGTGGGCGGGATGATGGTGGTGGGCGAAGCCCTCTTTGCTACGGGTGCGGCCCATGACATCGGTCAGCGCCTGGTTCGGCTGGCGAGGGGGAAGGAACGAGCGTTAGTTGTCCTCTCCGTTCTGGCGGCTTCTGGGCTTTCCGCCTTTTTGAATAACACAGGGACCACGGCCATTTTTATCCCCATTATCGGGGGAATCGCTGCCGCTTCCGCGGGAAAAATACGGGCCAAAAACATCCTCATGTTCGTGGCCTTTGCCGCCAACACCGGGGGGATGCTCACCCTTGTGGGCTCCACCCCTCCCCTTTTGGTGCAGGCCGCGCTGACCAACGCTGGGTATCGGCCCTTTGGCTTTTTCGAGTTCGCCCTCCTTGGTTTGCCCATTCTGGGTTTGCTTCTTGCCTACATCATGGTTTTTGGTTATCCCCTAGCCCAGCGCCGCTTCGCCGCCGAGACTTTCTCCCTTTCCTATGCGCCCGCGCACGAAAACACCCCAAGCGCGTTCAAAAAGGTCGTCTCCGTTCTCGTTTTACTCCTGTGTGTGGGTCTTTTCGCAAGCGAAGCCATTCCTCTTGCGCTCACCGCCGTTTTGGGCGCGGTGCTCGTGCTCCTTTTCCGCTGTGTCTCTCCTCGGGAGCTCTTTCAGCGTTTCGACTGGAACACCGTTCTTCTTTTAGGGGGAGCTCTGGGAATTGCCAATGCTCTCGATAAAAGCGGGGCGGGAAAGCTTGTGGCGGACTTTGGGCTAAGGATGTTAGGGGAGGCCTTTACGCCCCGGGCGTTTTTGGCGGTGACCACGGGCGTAGCCATCGTTCTTACCCAATTCATGTCTAACACGGCTACAGTAGCGATGCTGGCGCCCATTATCCTTTCCATGACCAAGGGGTTGGGGATCTCGCCCCATCCTTTCTTGATGGCTTTGGCCACCGCCGGTGCCGCCGCCTATGCCACCCCGGTGGGGACCCCTCCCAACTCCCTGGTTTTGGTGGCCGGATAC
>CAZQXP010000119.1:0-2406 GCA_964597525.1 uncultured Thermotogaceae bacterium
CTTCCGTAAGGAGAGCTAAAAGCTTTTCCCGCTCGCTTTTGTGCCTGGGTTCTGAAAGAGGTCTGCAGTCCTGGATGGAGACCTCTTCTCCAATGATCTTTAGGGCAAAAGCTAAACACGTGGGAACTCCACAGGCCCCGCAGTTCGTTTTGGGAAGGTATTTGTAGATGTCTAAAGCCGTGATTTTAGTGCGCGTTTTGTAGCTGGGTTTTATTTTGTCGCGCTGCTCCCACACCCGGTTGATCAAATTTTTCAGTTTCTCCAAGACTTCCTCCGCGTCCTTTTGGTCCCTAAGGCGGGTGACTACGATTTTTCTCGCATAAAGGGTTATGCCCCGGCCTCCCATTTTAAAGTTCAGCACATGGTTTTCCGGGTCGTAGATCGTTCCTTTCATCATGGCATTCAAGTAAGGCAAAACCGGGCTTATGTCGTCGGTCAATTCCGCCTCTGCCTTCACCCATTCCACCTCGCCCGGGTGGCAGGGCGGCAAGGAGGTCTCAATACGCAAAAAACCTCGCAAAATAGGCATGCCACTAATCAGCTTTATTCCTGCCCATTTTTGCCAAATATTCGCGAAGAAGGGCAGCGGCGTAAGCTGAACGATCCTCTTCAGGGATCCAGTTTGTTTTTTCCGCGCAGGCTAAGAGGGCCTGGGAAAGTTTCTCCGGGTCGGAGAGTCCGAGGGCCGCGACCTCCGCGAAAATTTGGGATAACCCAATGAGCCCAACTTTGCGGCCGTTGACCTCTATGAAGTCGAGGCCTCCTAGGTCACAACACCTTCTTTTTGCGCGCGCATCCATTTACCCGTGTTTACAATTCCCGAAAGCTCACGACCCCGCGCTTTTGTTCACGAGTGTTAACGGGCCAAAAGGCGCTTGATCTCCTCCACCGAAGGGACGTGCCCGCTTATCTTTACCTGGCCATCGATGGCCACCGCCGGGGTGAACATCACCCCGTACTCCCGAAACTTTCGGGGGTCGCTCACATGGACGACCTCGGCCTCCATGCCCAATTCCGCCAGGGCTTTGCGCACGATCTGCTCGGTGGCCTGGCACTTCGGGCAACCCGTTCCCAAAATCTCAATCCGCATCCCTCACCTCCTTACCGTAGCACCGTGTTTCCTGCAATCCAGCCCACCAAAGTTCCCAAAACGATGAGGGTGGGCACATAAACCAAAGCCTTTTTCACCCCGAAAACCCTGGCGATGGCGAGCCAGTTGGGAAGGCTTAGGCCCGGTCCGGTGAGGAGAAGGGCCAAAGCCGGCCCGGCCCCCATTCCCAGCCCCATGAGCTTGTGCACAAACGGCGCCTCGGTCATGGTGGCAAAATAACTTATGGCGCCAATTAGGGTGGCCAAAAACGAGGAGCGGAGGCTCGCCCCGCCCAGCCACTCCGTGACCCAAGCCTCGGGAAGGAGGGCCCCGATGATTCCCACTACGAACACCCCAGCCAAAAGGAGGGGGAAGATGAGCCGCACGAACCACCAGGTCTCCCTCATCCAATGCCCGATTTCCTCACGGGTTTTAGTAAGGAAGGCATAGCTGAAGGCGACGGCCATTCCCACCGCCCAGACGATCACCTTCTGGTAATAGGGGCCTCTTTGCACGATGTAATTAGGGGCGAGAAGGGCGAGGACAAGGAGCACAAGGAGAATAACATCCGCTCTTTCCATGACCTTAGTTTGGACTTGAGTCGTTTGGCTAGGGGTGGACTCCGCGCGGGCTTTCTCTTCTTTGCGGAAGGCTAGGCTCATGACTCCGCCTACCACGAAGGCCATAAGCAAGGCGGCAACGATCCTTACGCCTACTATTTTTCCGCCGAGAATGGCCCCGGTATAAACCAAAGCCAGGATATTTGCGGCGGGCGCGACCCAAAGGAGGATGAACGCCGGCCCCACGCCCGCGCCGCCGTAGTAAAGCCCACTCGCCACAGGAATAACCGTGCAGGAACAAGCCGCCACGAAAAAGCTTCCGCCAGCGGCCAACGCAAAGGACTTGAGTTTGCTTGTGGCCGCTCCCATGTAGCGGACGATGGCTTCCCGGGAGATGAAGGTGACCATGGCTCCGGCCAAAAGGAAGGCGGGAATAAGGCAGGTGAGGACGTGAAGGGCAATGTATTCCTTTAAGGCTTCAAATCCGCTGAGGATGACTTGCCACCACGTCATTTTTCCCCCTTTCGCAAGTAAGACGAGCAAGGCAACGAAGAATCAAGGGAACTCTGGGATGGGCGAGTCGCCAAAGGAGCCTTTGGCCCTCCCTGCGGGAGACAATGAGGCCAGCGTCCGCAAGCAGAGCCAAGTGGCGGGAGATCACAGAGGGATCAAGCCCAAGCATTCCCGCGAGCTCGCAGCCGCAGCGCTCTCCCTCAGCGAGGATCGCCAGGATCCGCACCCGCGCCTGATGGGACA
>CAZQXP010000120.1:0-2392 GCA_964597525.1 uncultured Thermotogaceae bacterium
GTGGACCTCATGAAGATGAATGACGAGTGGTTCCGCAAAGAGATCCGCTGGCGCAAGATCTCCTTTGTGCCCCAAGCGGCGATGAATGCTTTGAACCCCGTTTTGCGCGTGGGTTATCAAATCGCCGAGCCCCTTATCGTGCACCTTGGAGTCCCGCGGGAGGAGGCCTATAAAAGGGCGGAAGAGGTAGCGAGGGTGGTCGGGCTTCCCGTGGATTTCCTCAACCGCTACGCGTTTGAGCTCTCGGGAGGAATGCGCCAGCGGGCCATCATCGCCATGGCCCTCATCACCAACCCACTTTTGATTATCCTCGATGAGCCCACCTCTGCTCTCGACGTCCTTACCCAGGCCAACATCATGAACTCGCTCAAAAAGATCAAGCGAGAATTCGACGTGACCTACATTCTTATTACTCACGATATTGCCACCTCTAGCGAGCTCGCTGATGAGGTCCTCGTGATGTACGCCGGGCACCTGGTGGAGCACAGTCCAGCGGAGAGGTTCTACAAAACCCCGATGCATCCTTACGCCCAAAAGCTTATGGCAAGCGTCCCCACCCTGCGGGAAGACAAGCAACTGGAGTTCATCCCTGGGCAACCTCCCAGTCTCATCAATCCGCCCAAGGGTTGTCGGTTTGCGCCTCGCTGTCCGAAAAGGTTTGAGAAATGTGCGGAGGAGCCGCCCCTCTTTGCCCTCGACGGTGGTGGCGTCGCGAAGTGTTGGCTTATGATGAGGTGAGGAAATGCTCGAAAACGGCGTGCTTCTTTCGGTGAAAGATCTGCATACTTGGTATGAACTGCGAAAATTCGGGTTCATTCGTATCGGATACGTGCGTGCCTTGGACGGGGTGAGCTTCGATTTGCGCTATGGTGAAGCACTGACCATCGTAGGCGAAAGCGGTTCAGGCAAAACGACCCTCCTCAAGACGATTTTGGGCCTGGTTCCGCCTACGAAGGGGACGATGGAATTCGCGGGCCGGCGGGTGGACGCAAAGAACTTGGATTGGCTGCGACGGCAGGTGGGGTATGTGCAACAGGATCCGTACGGAGCCCTGCCTCCCTTCATGAACGTGCGTCGTATTCTTCTCGAGCCCATGCTCATCAACAAGTTTGGCCGGCCGGAGGAGCGGGAGGCCCGCATCCGCGAGGTTTTGGAAGAGGTGCGCCTCGTTCCCGTGGAAGACTTTCTCCCCAAATTCCCGCACATGCTTTCCGGAGGACAGCAGCAGAGGCTCGTTATAGCCCGCGCATTGGTTCTCCGGCCTAAACTCATTGTGGCCGATGAGCCTGTCTCCATGCTCGATGCCTCGGTGCGCGTGGAAATCCTCGATCTCCTTCGGCGTGTACAGCGCGCCCACAACCTGGGAGTTATTTACATCACCCACGATCTCTCTACCGTGCGCTACTTTTCGGAGCGGGTATTCATCATGTACGCTGCCAAAGTTGTGGAGAAGGCGGACGTGCGGGAGATCGTGAAGAACCCGCTTCATCCCTATACGCGGGCTCTCCTTGCTGCTATCCCTGACCCGGACTATGAGAACGCTCTTCGGTTCAAGGATGTTCCGCCGGGCGAGCCGCCAAGCCTGGTGAAGCCTCCACCGGGATGCCGCTTCCATCCGCGCTGCACTCAGATGATCCCGGGGCTTTGCGACCGGGAGGTGCCGCCGGAGTTTGAGCCAGCGCCGGGGCACTTTGTCTCTTGCTGGCTCTACAAATGAGGGAAAGGCCTTGGCTTTTGATCCTGATTGGCGCGAGCGGCCTTTTCGCCGGTGCGGCCCTTCCCTTCCTCATGGTCCTGCGCATCCTCACCCCCACCCTCGGCCTTAACTTTTTGGCCTTTATCTGTCAGGTAGGTGGTCTTTTCCTCGGGCTGATTGGGCTTACCCATTATGTGCGGCCAGGTGGCCGAGACGGGCTCTGACAAGGTCGCCTTTCACGGCCGTCTCCTTCGCCTCGTCTTGCGAGAGACCTCCAGCGGCCTGCGGGAAGTCGTGGAGCACCCTGGAGCTGTGGCGATCCTGGTTTTTGATCCTTCGGGAAGGATTCTCCTTGTTCGCCAGTTCCGGGAAGGAGCGGGCCGCGAGCTTTGGGAAATCCCCGCTGGCACTTTGGAACCCGGAGAAAAACCTTATTCCTGCGCCGTAAGGGAACTCCGTGAAGAAACGGGTTTGTCCCTAAAACCGCGGTTTTTGGGGGTGATTTACCCCACGCCCGGCTATTCCACGGAGCGCATCTTCCTTTTTGCCGCTAAAACGTCGGACGAGGCCGTTGCCTCAAGCGAAATCGAGGAGGTCAGATTTTTCACCAAAGACGAAATTTTAGAACTTGCCCGGCGAGGGAAGGGTGACGGCAAAACCCTCGCCGCCCTCGCTTTCCTCTTGGCCTCTTCCGCT
>CAZQXP010000121.1:0-2312 GCA_964597525.1 uncultured Thermotogaceae bacterium
ATCATCTTGAACCCGCGGATTGTCTCCTCCAGGGGCACATAGGCGCCCTTGCGGCCGGTGAAGTGCTCGGCCACGTGGAACGGCTGGGCCATAAACCTCTGGATTTTCCGGGCCCGCATCACCGTGATTTGGTCTTCCTCGGAAAGCTCTTCCATTCCCATGATGGCGATGATGTCCTGGAGATCTTGATAGCGCTGGAGGATCGCCCGCGTCTTTTGAGCGACCTCATAGTGATCGCGGGAAAGGATCCGGGGATCCATGAGGCGGGAATCGCTCTGCAAAGGATCCACGGCCGGGTAAATGCCTTTCTCCGCGAGTTCCCGGGTGAGGACGATCGTGGCATCGAGGTGGGCGAAGACTGTAGCCGGAGCGGGGTCCGTGAAGTCGTCGGCGGGAACATAGATGGCTTGGATGGAGGTAATCGAGCCACGGCGCGTGGAAGCGATCCGCTCCTGGAGCTCCGCGATGTCTGTGGCCAAGGTGGGTTGATACCCTACCTCTGAAGGCATACGGCCCAAAAGGGCGGAGACCTCGGATCCGGCTTGAGCAAACCGGAAGATGTTATCGATGAAAAGAAGAACGTCCTTTCCTTCCTCGTCGCGGAAATATTCGGCCATGGTCACGCCGGTGAGGCCCACGCGGAACCGCGCCCCGGGCGGCTCGTTCATTTGTCCGTACACCAAAACAGTATTGGGCAAAACCCCGGCCCGCTTCATCTCCAAATAAAGCTCGTTTCCCTCCCGCGAGCGTTCGCCTACTCCAGCGAAAACGGAATAGCCCTTGTGCTCGTAAGCGATGGCGCGAATAAGTTCCATGATGAGCACGGTCTTTCCCACCCCTGCTCCCCCAAAAAGCCCGACCTTTCCGCCTTTGGGGATGGGGGCAATGAGGTCGATCACCTTGATCCCAGTCTCGAGAACTTCGTCCTCTACGGAAAGGTCTTCCAGGGGCGGCGGATCCCGATGGATGGGATAGCGTTTTTTCGCGGGCGGCGGGGGGAGGTTGTCAATGGGGTTTCCCACGAGGTCGAACATTCTTCCCAGGGTTTCCGGGCCCACGGGGACAGTGATGGGGCCGCCGGTGTCGTAGACCTTGTCGCCCCGCCGAAGCCCATCCGTGGAGTCCATGGCGATCGTGCGCACCGTGGAATCCCCAAGATGCTGAGCCACTTCCAAAACCAAATCCTTTTCTTCCCGGGGAACGACAAGGGCCTGGCGGAGGGGCGGAAGATGCCCTCTGGGAAAGGCCACATCCACCACAGGGCCGCGGATGGCCACAATCCAACCCTCAGCAACGGCTTCGCGGATGTTCACGTCTCCTCCCTTAGGGCCTCGGCACCGCCCATGATGTCCATGAGCTCCAAGGTGATGCGCTGCTGGCGGGCTTTATTGTATTGGATCGTGAGTTTTTCCAAAAGCTCATCGGCGTTGTCGGTAGCAGCCTTCATCGCTTGGCGGCGCGCGGCGTGCTCCGAAGTTTTAGCCTCAAGGAGCAGGCGATAAACGCGGCCCAAAAGCCAAAGCTCGCCGAGTTCCCCCAAAAGGGCGGGAAGATCTGGCTCGACCAAGGTCTCCCGCGGCTTTCCCAATGCCACCGGGATAGGTAAAAGCCGCTCGGTCCGCACCTTTTGGAGGAGTTCGCCTCGGAATTCCGTGTATACCGCGTGGATTTCCCCGACCTCCGTGTAAAGGTCGAGAATGTCCCTTGTAATCTGGCGGGCATGGGAGAGATTCGGCCGTTCCCAGCGGCGGTAGGTTTTCACGATGGGCCAAGAACCCCGGCGGAAATAGCGAATAGCCTTGTCCCCGATAAGGATCAGCTTGGCCTCCCCTCTCGCTTTCAAGAGGGCCAAAGCGGCGCGGTTAACTTCGTCCACATAGCGGCCGCAAAGCCCGCGATCCGCGTTGATCACGACAAGTCCCACCCCGGGCTTTCCGTTCCCATCCAAAAGCGGGTGGGTCACGAAGTTCACCTTGGCCCACGAGGCTAAATCGGAAAGGATGCGCAGGCACTCATCGGGAAAAGGTCTTGCGCTTAATAGCTCGCGCTTTCTTAAGATGACCTGGCTCATGGCGATGGTATACATGGCTTTGGCGATTTGGCGGATGTGGTGGATATTGCGGATGCGGCGCCGAAGCTGTCGGAGTTTTGCAGGCATATTACGCGCGGAAGGTTTTCTTGAATTCCGCGATGGCTTGCTCTAGCCCAGCCCGCACGGATTCCGTAAGCCTTTTCTCCCGGCGAAGCTCCGCCAATACCTCGGGATGCCGCTCCCGTAAATACTTCAGGAAGCCGCGCTCAAAGGCGCGCAC
>CAZQXP010000122.1:0-2253 GCA_964597525.1 uncultured Thermotogaceae bacterium
TCGCGCACTTCCCCAAAACGGCTGCGGAAGTCAGCGGAGCGCTGGCGGAGGAAAGACGGCACAGATTCCACGCGCCAAAAGCCATCCTCGCCTTTCCAGGCCCGAAGACCGAGGAATCCCGCGGCCCGCTCGAAGAAGGCCTCCACGTATTCAGGAACGAGGCGGTTTTCCTTAGCTTTTCTCTCCTCGCCCAGGATGCGGGAAAGATCGATGTGTCGGGTGGCAAGGGCTTCGGCGGTGGCCTCGCGGATGCGGCGGATGGCCTCCTCGTTGGGGATGCGCTCGATCTCCGCAGCGATTTCCTCCAGGGTTTTCCGGCCGGCCAAAGCTTCCATAATGAGGTCGGAAAGGCTCTGACCCCGCAACACTTCCTGGATCACGTCGAAAACCCGGTCCGAGCCCATCGCTTTCTGGATTTCTTCAAGCTTTCGGAAGAGGCGGCGGAGGACTTCGCCTTCCACGGTGTCCTCGGCCACGAGGTTGTAGATGTGCACCTCCTTTTGCTGGCCGTAGCGGTGGATGCGGCCCATGCGCTGCTCGAGACGGTTCGGGTTCCAGGGGATGTCGTAGTTCACCATGAGGGAGGCGCACTGGAGGTTGATGCCCTCGCCGCCGGCCTCGGTGGAAACGAGGATTTGCGTGCGCTCACGAAATTCCGCCTCCGCGCGAATCCGCTCCTCAAGATTCATCCCGCCGTGAAGGACGCTCACGGAATAGCCCCAGCGCTGGATTTTGGCGGCCAAATGTTCGAGGGTATCCCGGGACTCCGTGAACACCACAAGCTTTTCTCCTGGGTATTTTTCGCGCAGGGTCCGTAAAAGCCCCTGGAGTTCGCGGAGTTTTGTCTCCACCTCCATCCGCTCGAGCTCCCGGGCCTTGCGGATGAGCTCCTCAAGCGCGCGGATTTCCTCTGCTAGATCCTCCAGGGTTTGGGAGGCGGTGAGCCGGGAAAGAAGCTCCTCCTCCACCTTCCAGCGCTCGGCTTCGGGAAGATCTTCCAGTTCCTCCTCTTCGATCTCGCCGCGCTCGCGGAGAAGCTCGCCCTTTTGGAGGAGCTTTTGGAGGCGGTCCTTTCGGCGTTCAAGGGAGCGGCGGGCCGCATAGAGGGAGGAGCTCAGCCGCCGCTGCAGAAGCATGAGGGCAAACTGCACGTTCCTCCGCTCGGTATCGAGGGCGCGGTTGAACCCTTCCCGCACGTAGCGGGTGAGGGCCCAGTAAAAGTCGGCTTCTTCCGGAGAAAGCCTGAAGAGGACGGTGTGCACATGCCGCGGCGGGAAGAGGGGAACGCCGTCGATGGTCTTCAAATCCTCTTTCAAGCGGCGGAGGACCAGCGGGTTTTCGCCGCGGCGCACCGCTTCCTCCACAAGCTCGGCGCTTGCGAAAAGATCGGGATCCAAAAGGGCCAAAAGGAGCCGGAAATTCTCCGGATCGCCCCGATGCGGGGTGGCCGTGAGGAAAAGGAGGAAACGGGAATTTTTCGCGAGGACCTCGCCCAACCGGTAGCGCTGGGTTTTCTTTGTTTTCTCGCCGTAGCGGTAGGCCGCGAGTTTGTGGGCTTCGTCCACAATCACCAGGTCCCATTCCACATCGGTGAGGGTGGCAAGGACATCCTCCTGCTTGGCAAAGTCCATGGAGGTGAGAACCTGGGAAAACTCCCGCCAGGGATTGCGGCCGTAGGCGCCGTCGAGAAGGCCGCGGTCCACAATTTGAAAGGTCTCACCGAATTTCTCTTTGAGCTCGCGAATCCACTGGTCGCGGAGATGCCCAGGAACCACAATGAGGACTCGTTCCACCATTTCCCGGTATTTGAGCTCTTTGAGGAGGAGGCCAGCCATGATTGTTTTTCCCGCGCCGGGGTCGTCGGCCAAAAGAAAGCGAAGCCGCGCTTTGGGAAGCATGTGGAAATAGACGGCGTCAATCTGATGGGGAAGGGGATCGATGAGGGAGACGTGGAGGGCATGGAGGGGATCAAATTGGTGGGCGAGTTTTACCCGGTGCGCTTCGAGACCGAGGAATACCGCCTCCGCGGATCCGGAAAAATCCAGAAACCTTTCGGGAAGGATTTCCAGGGAGGCGAGGTCATCCGCGGAGAGCCAGCGTTCGCCGAAGTAGCGGCCGGTGTTTTCTCCCACGGCTTCCACGCGCCAAAGGCCGGATCTTTCCTCGGCCCAAAGGATGCGGACCGGTTCGGGCCAAAATTCTCCCCGCACCCGCATCCCCGGCTTAAGTTCTCCCATAGCTTTGCGATGATAC
>CAZQXP010000123.1:0-2059 GCA_964597525.1 uncultured Thermotogaceae bacterium
TGCCCTTTGCGGAAGGCCTCGGCGATGGCCCGGGGGATTTCCGCCTCGGCTTCCACCACAGCCGCCCGGCGCTCCCAAACAAGGGCTTTCATTTCCTGTTCCCGAGCCACAGCTTGAGCCCGCCGCACCTCCGCTTGGGCCCGGGCCACCTTGAGATCCGCTTCCGCCTGGGCCGCCTGGAGCTCGGCCCCAATGTTTCGGCCTACATCGATGTCAGCAATGTCGATGGAGAGAATCTCAAAAGCTGTGCCGGCATCGAGGCCCTTGGCCAGGACAAGTTTGGAGATGGAATCCGGGTTCTCCAAAACTTCCTTGTAGGAGTTGGCGGAACCGATGGCGGAGACGATCCCCTCGCCCACACGGGCGATCACCGTCTCTTCGGTGGCGCCGCCCACGAGGCGGTCGATGTTGGCCCGCACGGTCACCCGGGCAATGGCCATGAGCTCGATACCGTCTTTGGCCACCGCCGAGACTTTCGGGGTCTGAATGACCCTGGGGTTCACGGACATGGCCACGGCGTCGTACACGTCACGACCCGCAAGATCGATGGCCGCGGCCCGCTTGAAGGTGAGGGGTATTCCCGCTTTATCCGCGGAAATGAGGGCCCGCACCACCCGCTCCACGTTTCCACCCGCAAGATAATGGGCCTCGAGCTCCGAGACGGAAAGGTTTATCCCCGCCTTCCAGGCGGCGATCATGGGGTTGATGACTTTGTGGGGATTCACCTTCCTTAGGCGCATCCCGATGAAGGTGAGGGGCCCCACGGGAACCCCTGCGGCCAACGCGGAAATCCAAAGCCCCACGGGAACGAAGTAAAAGAAAATGTTGAGGGCAACAAACGCCAAAACCCCGATCACCAGCCACAATATCCACATGTCACCCCTCCTTTGTCCTTCGGACCACCTTGCGGTAGCCCTCGTCCCGCACGATCTCCACTGTGCTTCCTTTGGGGATAAACCCCTCCTCCGCTACCACATCCAGGGTCTCGCCCTCAAATTCCGCCTTTCCCACGGGGTGGAGATCGGTGAGGGCTTTTCCGCGCTTTCCCACATAGGGGCTTGCGGCGGAGGGGAGTCTTCCTACCGCCCGCTCCTCGATGGCCGTTTTCAACACCACTCCGCCCAGGCGAAGCCGGGATTTGGGGATCCAGGTGAGGAAGAGCGCGAAGCCAATGAGGCTCACGACCAGAGCCAGGGCCACAGCACCAATGGCGGAGGCCGCTTCCGCCGGGCCGGTGAAGGGCCCCGTCATTGCGGTGTAGAAACCAAGCCCAATGAGGATGAGGCCCACGATTCCTGCCAGACCGAAATCCGTGGCGGTGAAAACGAAGACCTCAAGGAGAATGGCGATAATTCCGGCGAGGAAAAACACAAAGGATTCCCAGCCCGCAAGGCCCGCAAGGTAATGAGACCAGAAAAAGAGGGCTAAAGCAGCAAGCCCCACGGTTCCAGGAATTCCGAAGCCCGGGGTGAAGGTTTCGATGAGGAGGCCCAGGGAGCCCACGGCAATGAGAAGGGCTGCCACCCAGGGACTAGTGAGGGTATCCACAAGTTGGTCCACCCAGCGGTATTCTGGAGCACGCAGCACCACGCCTGTCAGGCCTAAAAGCTCCAGCACTTGGGCCAAGGACTCCGCCTCACCCTCGGAATATCCCCATTCCGCCGCGGTTTTGGCGGTTAAGGTGAGGAGCTTTCCCCGCTCCACAAGGCCAGGAATCGCGACGTCCCGATCCACCATGGCCTCCGCTACGAGAGGATTGCGGCCGCGGTGCTCGGCAGTAGCCCGGAAAAGGGCCCGCACCGCGGAAATGATCTTCTCCGGGGCTTCCTCCATGCGGCCCTGGGGATCGAAGTAAATCGGGGTAGCTGCGCCCAAGACCCCGCCCGGTGCAAAATAAATTTTCTCGCAGGCGATGGCCAGAAGGGCTCCCGCGGAGTAGGCCTCGCGGTTCACGAAGGCGATCGTGGGAATTTTTGCAGCCAGGATGAGGTCGCGGCAGGCTTGGGCCGCATCCAAATACCCGCCGGGCGTGGAAAACTCCAGAATCACCGCGGAAGCT
>CAZQXP010000124.1:0-2057 GCA_964597525.1 uncultured Thermotogaceae bacterium
GCGGTGAACGCTGCTACCTTTACAGGCTACCGCGTGGCCGGTGTTGCCGGTGCGGCTTTGGCCACCTTCTCTGTTCTTCTTCCCGCGATCTTTTTCCTTTCTCTTTTCCTCCTCCTTCGGCGTCTTTCCCGCATGAATGCGTGGGCGCGAAAGCTCGCTTCCGCCCTTCAGCCCGGGATCCTCGCCCTTATCGCCGCCGCGGTCTGGTCCCTGGGGAGAGCTACGATCCACGGGTGGATCTTCGGGCTCTTTGCCACCGCAAGTTTTTTCATTCTCTTTTTGGGCAAGGAAAAGGTGCATCCCGCACTCCTCATCCTCCTTTTTGGCCTCCTTGGGATGGCCATCCTCTGAAGTGGAGAAATCGAAAATTTGGGCTATCCTGCTTACCTATCAAAGGGGGTATGATGGCGGAAGCGGAGGAGAAGCTTTGGGAGATTGTGGAGGAAAGCGAGATCGCCCTTTTCATCACCCAAGCCGACGGTTACCCGCGGGTACGGCCCATGACGCTTATCGCTTACGAAGAGGAGGGCGGGGTTTGGTTCGCCACGAGCAAATCCTCGCGAAAAATCGAGGAGATCCAGAAAAACCCCAAAGTCACCGTGTGCTTTTTGGATCTTGAGGGAAGCGCCTACGCCCAACTTTTCGGCACGGCCGAGATCATCGAGGACCGCGAGGTAAAGGAAGAGTTCTGGGACGAGGAATGGGAGGAGTACTGGGAAGGCCCGGAGGACCCGGATTACGTCCTCATCCACGTTCAAGTAAACAAGGCCGAGTACTACCTTCTTGAGGCCGACGAACTCTGGGTGGTGGAATTCGAAGAGTGAGGATGCGGGCCCTTCTTTTGCGGGAGCAGAAGCCCGTGGAGGAGGGCCCTCTTTCTTTTGCGGAGCTTCCCATTCCTGAGCCCAGGGCTGGTCAAATGCTCGTCCGCGTTCTTGCCTGCGGCGTCTGCCACACGGACCTCCATATTGCCGAAGGAGACCTTCCTCTGCGAAAAAGCCCCCTCGTCCTCGGCCACCAAGTGGTAGGCGAGGTGGTGGAGGTCGGTCCGGGCGTCTCCCGGTTTGAAAAGGGGCAAAGGGCGGGGCTTTTTTGGCTAGCCTGGGCCTGCGGCGAATGTTCCTTTTGCCGGCGAGGCCTCGAAAACCTTTGCCCAAAGGCCCAATTCACCGGGTACACCGTGGACGGCGGATTTGCCCAGTACACTCGGGCTTTCGCTGATTTCGCTTTTCCCCTTCCCGAGGACCTTTCACCTGAGGAGGAGGCTCCCCTTCTTTGCGCGGGAATCGTGGGCTTTCGAGCCCTGAAACTCTCCGGCGTGCAGAAAGGGGAGATCCTCGGGCTCTACGGGTTCGGCGCCTCCGCTCACCTTGTGATTCAGGCTGCGCGGTTTTTGGGAATCCGCGTGTTCGTGTTCACCCGGTCTCCTGCCCACCAAAACCAAGCGAGGGAACTGGGAGCGGAATGGGTGGGAAGCCCAAAGGAGAGGCCGCCTGAGCCTCTAGATGCCGCCATCATCTTTGCTCCCGCAGGATGGATCGTGCCCGAAGCCCTAGCAAGCACGAGACCTGCTGGAACCGTGGTGTTGGCGGGAATTCATATGACCCCCATTCCCGAAATGACTTACCGCCTTCTTTGGGAGGAACGGGTAGTGCGTAGCGTGGCCAACGCCACCCGGGCTGACGGTGAGGAATTTTTCAAGTTGGCTAGGGAAGCGAAAATCCGACCAAAAGTGCAGGTCTTTCCCTGGGAGGAAGCGAACGAGGTCCTTTTGCGGCTAAAGCGAGCGGAAGTGCAAGGCGCGGCGGTTCTCCGCATTTCCTGAAAAGCGCAAAGTTCGCATCGGGGCCGCAATTTTCGTAAAATTTTCCCTCCCATCCCTAAAAGGGAGCGAACATGCCGGTGATCAAGCTTTTTCGTCCAGCTCGTCCGCACCGCCCCGTTGGGCTTGGTGACCTTGTCGTTCTCCTTGTTGTCGCCGTTCTCATCTACGCTGGAGTGAGATTGGCCTTCCGCGCCCCTGCGTACGTGCGGGGGCCGGAGATCTCCCTTTCGCC
>CAZQXP010000125.1:0-2023 GCA_964597525.1 uncultured Thermotogaceae bacterium
GGTAAGCCATGCTTCCGCAAAACTGGTTCTGGGAATGTCTCTGGGGAAACCGATTGGGGCTTAAGCACCTGCCCAGGAAACTCCAGCCAGAAAAGGGAAACCGGGAGGATTCTTTCATCGCGAAAAGAAAGGAGCTGAAAATCGTAGCCCCAGCCGGGATTGAGGACAAGTTCGTCGGAAGAAAGATCGTAACCCACGACTAAAGCATAATGAGTGGGAAAAATCCCGCCTTCGCCTAGCCAGTCGAAAAGGAGCACCGCAGGCGTTCCTTCCTGAAGCAACCGAACGGCCCGGAAGAACACTTCCCCCAATCCGCCGGTAAAAGTGTGCATCCGTACGGGAAGGTTAGAATGGGCCTCAATATAGGCCCGAAGCCCGGCGCGGAAGGCCCAAGGCCAGGTCAAACCTTGTGGTAAACCCTTCCACTCCACGGTGAGCGTTCCCATTAGCCGGTGAAGTTCGGAGATAGCGGATTCCGGATCCTCCCGAACGAAAGGAGTCCCAAAGACGTGGTCGTAGTAAAGAAGAAGCAGACGGGCCGCCTCCGGGCCGCAGCCCGCAGGGATTTCTTCACCCTGCGGGTTGCGAAGCAGGGTGGGCCCCCAAGCGGGAAGCCCAAAGATGAGCATCCTCTCTGGATAGGGAGCACGTTCCCGCGTGTTTAAGGTCGCCCCGAGGCTTACCAAGGTCAAAATCCCCAGGAGAAAGAGAAAGGTGCGCATGGCTAGGGTCCGACCGGACGATCCGCGGACCGATGATCCAGATCTTTTTCAGAAGGCTTCTCCAGGGCCCTCTTTGTCCAGTAGATAGCGAGGCTATAGAGAAACGCGGTGGCCGGGAAAAGGGGAGAGAAGCCATGGCGCACCTGGATGAATCCAGAAATAAGGGATCCTAAAGCCCAACCGCCGTTCCAAAATACCATGGAAATCGCATTCACCCCGCCCCGGAGTTCCGGAGGAACCCGCTCCAAAACCTCCACGGAGAACATGGGGCCGGCGAGGTTCATGAGGCTTGTGCGCAAAAGATACCCTAGGGCAGAAAGGGAAAGAATAGGGGTGTATCCCCAAAGGAAGAAAAACGGGAGCGACAGGGCTTGGCAAAAGACCACCAGACGAATGCGGCCCATCCGACGGGCAAGGAAAGGCGAGAGAATGTTTCCCACACCGATGAGAAGGGAGTTCAGGGCAAAGATGAGCCCCAGGGTGTGATCAGGAACAGAAAAACGCAGCTTGAAGAAAAGGTTCACAAACGGGATGAGAAGCCCAGCGCCAATTCCGATGAAGCCGTTGATCCCTGCGAGAGCAAAAATAAACCGCCGATGGGGCCAAAGGTGACGAAAGGTCAGAGAATTTCTAGGACCATGATCGGGAATGGCAAAGACGGGAATGACGGAGACAAGGAAAATCGCGAAACTCAACACGATCACAAGCCTATAAACTTCGGGGCTTTCCGGCCGAAGAGAAAATTTTGCGGAAAAGAAAGCGGGAAGGAGGCCACCCAAAGCAGAGCCGGTCATTCCCGCTAAAACCGCAAGCCCCGATTGGAAGCCGAAAAGCCTCTCCCGTGCCCTTCCTTCCGCGAGTTCCGAAAGAAGGGGGCCGCCCGCCACTCCGCCCAGGGTCCCACCCAACCCTCCCAAAAAGGCCGCGGCCAAAAGCCAAGAGCGCACCGGGAAAAGGGCGGGGATGATCCACGCCGCAGCTTGGAAAAGCATTCCTAAGAGGATCAGCTTTTTGTAACCCACCCGGCCCGCGACAAGGCCCACCCCAAAGGCGAGGGCCGTCACCACAAAAGCAGGAATGGCGGAAAGCACGCCGATGAGATCTTGCCCATACCCCAGGGTTTTCAAGTACAGGTTGAAGTAAAGGCCGTTGATGCTCCCGGCAAAGCTCCCTAGAACGGAGCTCAAAAGATAGAGTCTAGCTCCCAAAGATAACGACGAGACCATAACTATTCCCCGAGGATCTCGCTTTCCAAAAAATCCGCCACAATTTCGGGGTCGGGCGGAAGGATGGGAATCCCG
>CAZQXP010000126.1:0-2005 GCA_964597525.1 uncultured Thermotogaceae bacterium
ATCCTGTTTGGGACACCGGAAAACGACCTCATTCTGGGCTTAGGGGGGAACGACAAGATCTTCGGGTTTGAGGGGAACGACCTTCTTATCGGTGGGCCAGGCGACGATCTCATCCAGGGGGGTCCGGGATGCGACCTCATCCTGGGCGGGCCCGGAAATGACCTCCTCTTCGGTGGACCCGCTGATGACATCCTCTACGGCGAGGAAGGCGACGATCGCCTGGAGGGCGAGGCCGGAAACGATCTCCTCTTCGGTGGACCTGGCTGCGACATCCTCTTGGGCGGACCGGGCTGCAATAAGCTCGACGGCGGACCAGGCCAGAACTTCCTTTACGACGAAGGAACCTGTCAGCCTTGCCCCCTCCCCACCTTGCCTCCGACCCCGGTAAAGCCTGCGCCTATCGTCTCCCCAGCAAAGACTGTGGAGGAAGGGAAGAGCATCCTCCTTCGGGCCCATGTGGAGGATCCCGATCGAGATCCGGTGAAAGTGACTTGGCATGCGCCCAAAGGCTTTTTCTCCGATCCCCACGCGTTGGAAACCATCTATTATGCGCCCCTCGTCGCGGACTGCGCGGGAGAGCTTATCCCCATTACCGTGGTGGCGGAGGACGCCTGCGGCGCCCGGGCTGAGGACACGATCTGGATCCACGTGCTCAACGTGAATAGTCCGCCGGCGGTGGATGCGGGCCCGGATTTGGTCGTGGATGAGGGCGGAAAAGTGCGGCTTTCTGGCTGGGCCTGCGATCCCGATGGCGACCCGATTTCTGTGACTTGGATTGTGCCCTGTGGCCGCGGGAGCCTGGATGATCCCCATAGCCTCACGCCCATCTTCACCGCGCCCCTCACCCAGAGATGCGAGGGTGAAGTGGTGGAGCTCGTGCTTTTGGTGCGGGATATCTGTGGTGCAGAAAGCCGAGACACTGTGCGGATTTTTGTGCGCAACGTGAACCGACCGCCGGTGGCTGACGCCGGCCCAGACCTCACCGTGCCGGAGTGCGGCCAGATCATGATCCTCGGCCGCGCTTGGGATCCCGATGGCGACCCGATCCAAATCTTCTGGACAGTTACGGCGGGAAAGCTTCTCGGCGCCGATACCCCCTGCCCGGTGTTTATCGCACCGGAAGTGGAAGGGTGTGAGGCTATCCGCGTTGTGGCCACGATGCGCGTGGTGGACGCCTGCGGCGCGGTGGCCGAGGACCAGGTGGTGATCACCGTTCTCAACGTGAACCAGCCACCCAGGGTCAAAGCTGACCCCTAAGGAAGACGCGCGCCCAAAACGAAAAGGGGCCTCCCACGAGGCCCCTTTTTCATTCCGCTGTAGGGCTCCCTTGCCCCTCGAGCTTTTTCAAAGTTTCCCTTATTTCCGTGAGCGTTTCGTAGCTTCGGAAAATGACCATGGGGATCTCGCATAGGACCCGCCAAAGAAGCGAAGCAAAAAGGATCCAAGCGATGGCGATTCCCATCCGTGCGCCTATGGAAATCGGGGGCTCGGACTCCTCATAGAACACGATGGCGAATCCCGTAATGACGATGCCGATTAAGCCCAACCAAAAGAGAAGGGTGATGACAAGCGGGGTGGTGAACCGACGGAACCCCAAAATTTCCCGCATAACCACCTCCTTTCCTTACGCGCCGGTGATAAAAAGGGCGCACCGCTGGTCTGGACAGGCCAAAGCCGGTAGCTCTTGGGCCACTAAGGCACCGATGGGGTTTTGGCCGGTGGCCAAGAAATGGGCGAGTTGCGCATGTAAACACTTCACCCTTTTAGGGTTCATGATCCCCGCGATTCCCGACTCCAAAATGGAGCGGATGCCTTTTGCCTTGGCGTATTCCAGCTCCTCCCGGGAAAGAAGGGAAAGGCGCATTTCCCGATAGGCCTGATGGGCCGCAAGATAGTCCTGAGCAAGCTCTTCATTAGCTTCCAAAAGGCGCTCGTAGCGCTTCACCCCGCCTGCGGACTCCAGCTTCGAAACCTCCTCCACCAAAAAGGGGCAGGTGAGCCAAAA
>CAZQXP010000127.1:0-1934 GCA_964597525.1 uncultured Thermotogaceae bacterium
TCCGAGCTCTTCGGGAAGGAAGAGCTTCCTCGCGTCTGGGTGGAGGGCTTGTGCTGGGATTCCCGCAAGGTCCGGCCGGGTGACCTCTTTTTCGCCCTGCGCGGAACGAAATGCGATGGCCATCGTTTTATCCCTGAGGCGGTGGAAAAAGGAGCAGTGGCTGTGGTGGGCGAGGAGCCCCTCATGGAGCTCCCTGTTCCGTACCTACGCGTGGAGAACGCCCGCCGGACTATGGCCGAAGTCGCCTGCGCGTTTTATGGGCATCCCACAAAAAAGCTCTTTGCGATCGGCGTCACCGGCACCAACGGCAAAACCACCGTGGTCCACCTTCTCGGCGAGCTTCTTCCCCTATGTGAAACCCTCACCACCGTGCGGGTGGAGGAGGAAGGGCTTTCCTGTGTGACCACTCCGGAGGCTCCGGATCTCCAAAGGGCTTTTGCCCAAGCCCTCTCTCAAGGGAAAAAGTTTTTCGCGTTCGAGGCCTCCTCCATCGGGCTTGCCCAAGGCCGGGTGGACGGGACGCGGCTTTCCGCCGCAGTATTCACCACTTTCTCCCGGGACCACCTGGACTTTCACGGAACCATGGAAGCCTACCTTTCCGCAAAACTCCGCATTTTTGATCTCCTTTCCCCAGGCGGCTTCGCTGTGGTGAATGCGCGCCTGCCGGCCGCGGTTTTCTCGGCGGCGCAAAAGGGCCGTCTCCTCACGTATGGACTTGGACGCGGGGACCTCCGCGCGAAGGCCATCGAAAGCGGCCTTTCCGGAACGCGTTTCCTCGTGGAAGGACGGTTCGGGAGGGAAAGGGCCTTCCTCCCCCTTCCCGGGGTCCACAACGTAGAAAATGCCTTGGCCGCCCTCGCCGTGGGCCTGGGCTTTGGATTTTCCCTTCCGGAGCTTTTGGAGAGGCTCTCCCAGGCTACGCCGCCTCCCGGCCGGTTTGCCCGCTGGGAGACGCCATCCGGAGCGATGGTGGTGGTGGATTTCGCCCACAATCCCGAGGCGCTCCGGGCCATGCTTCTCACCCTCCGGCCCCAGGCGCGAAGGCTCATCGTGGTTTTCGGCTGTCCGGGTGAGGCGGATCGGGGAAAACGCCGGATTATGGGGGAAATCGCGGGAAGGCTTGCGGACCTTGTGGTCATCACCTCCGACAACCCCAAATCCGAGGATCCTCGAGCGATTGCGGCGGAAATTGCCCGCGGCGCCGCGGAGGTCGGGGGAACCTGGACGGTCCTCCTGGACCGGAAGGAAGCCATCGCCTGGGCTTTGGAAGAGGCCCAAGCGGGCGATTGTGTTCTGATCGCAGGAAAAGGTCACGAGCGCTACCAAATCTTTGCCCACAGGCGGGAGCTTTTTTCCGATTTAAGTTTTGTTCAAGCGCTGGTGGGCGCCTCCCCAAAATAGGCTTCGAGGGCGGAGAGGACGCGGCGGGCCACCTCCGCCGGCGGTCCCCGGCCATCCACCAGAAGGAGATTGGGAAGCCGGGGTGGAAGGAGATCCGCCTGAAGGGCAAGCCGCCGCGTCACGCCTTCCTCCTCCAAACCTGAGGCCAAAAGCCGGGCTTTCCGTTCCTCCTCAGGGACAGAAAGCCAAACGAAGGCGTCAAAGAAATCGCGGTCCACATGGGGAGAAGAAAGGAGGAGGGCCCCTTCCACGAGGGCTAACCTTTTCCCTTCCTGGCGTGCCTTGGCCACCCTTTCTTTGACCGCTTCCATCACGGGAGGATGGACGATGGCCTCGAGGTCCGCTTTGGCCTTAGGATCTCGGGAAACGATCGCGGCGAGCTTCTTTCGGTCCACGGTGCGATCTTGGGCAAGGATTTCCTCGCCGAAGCGGGCAAGGAGGGCGAAATAGGCGGGGCCGCCGGGCCGATAGGTTTCCCAGGCAAGCGCATCGCAATCGATATGGATAATCCCCGGCCGGCGCGCCAAAAATCG
>CAZQXP010000128.1:0-1930 GCA_964597525.1 uncultured Thermotogaceae bacterium
GAAAGAAGAACGGGCACCAAAATGGGGCAAACCCAGCCTGGCCGCTCCACCTCCGGCCCAAAAAGAAGGGCCTTTTCCCCCCGCCGCACAGGCCCAGCCTCGCTCACATCGCAGGCCACCGTATCCATCGCAATCTTTCCCACAAGGGGCGCACGGCGATCCCGGATCAAAACGTCCTGGAGCTCGGGTCGAAGGCCGTGGCTATAGCCGGCGGCGAGGATGGCAAGCCGCGAGGGCCGCTCCGTGATGAACGTCCGGCCGTAGCCCACGGGCCAGCCGGGGGGCACTTCCCGCACCGCCGCCACCTCCGTCCAGACCCGGGCCGCGGGAATCAACGGCACCGGCGGCTTTGCCGGCCCTTCCGGGTAGCCATAGGCCGCGGTCCCCACCCGCACCATGTTCAGGGGCGGCGCGGTGGCCTCGTGGAAGGCTAAAACCGCCGCGGAGTTCGCCAAATGCTTCCACGGCGCCTCCACCCTCCCCTCCCACTCCTGAAGGATCTTGCGGAACCACCAAACCTGAGCACGGGTGAATTCCAGATCCTCTTGGGCCGTCCCGTAGGCGGAGGAAAGGTGGGAGAAAATGCCCATGAGTTTCACGCGTTTCGGATGGATAAGCTCGACCGCTTGTTCCGCCTCCTCGGGAAGGAGGCCGAACCGTCCCATCCCGGTGTCGATTTCCAGGTGCAAAAGGGCGGGTTTGCCCACGCGGCGCGCGGCTTCCTCAACCTCCGCGAGCATCCCCAAATCTCCAAGGGGGATGTGGAATCCCGCGCGGATCGCGGCCAAAAGCTCTCCGCCCACGGGCGGGATCATGAGGAAAATGGGCTCCTTAAGCCCAGCTTTGCGTAGGGCGAAGGCTTCTTGGGCGTTGGCCACCCCGAACCAATCCGCGATGCCTTCCGCCGCCTTGGCCACGGGGAGAAGGCCGTGTCCGTAGGCGTCCTCCTTCACAACGAACATGAGGGCCACGCGCTTGGGGAGCCAATCCCGAAGGCGAAGGAGGTTTTCCCGGATCGCCCGCAGGTCCACCTCCGCTTTGACCATGACGGCCTATTTCACGGCCGGCGGAACTTTTCGCGAAGCCCTTTTGGCACAAGGAGAAAGGACAATTGCCAGGTATACTTTTCCTCCCATGCGCCGGCTGCGCATCCACGTGGAAGGAACGGTTCAGGGCGTAGGTTTTCGGCCCTTCGTGTACCGCATTGCCGTTCGGCATGGGATCGCCGGGTACGTGCGAAATTTGGGCGAAGCGGGCGTGGAGATCGAAGCGGAGGCCGAACCCCCTGCCCTCTCTGCGTTTCTTTCCGCCCTCAAAGAGGAGAAACCGCCCCTTGCCGAGATCGCGGAAATTCATATCGAGGAGCTTCCGCCTTTGGGGGAAAAGGACTTCAAAATTCTTCCTTCCCGCGATGGCGGGGAAGGCGCGGGATTAATCCCGCCGGATACGGCCACCTGCAACCAGTGCCTAGCGGATATGGAGAAGCCGGAAAGCCGCTTTTACGGGTATTGGGCCACAAGCTGCACGGACTGCGGCCCCCGGTTCAGCGTGGTGGAGGCTTTGCCCTACGATCGCCCCCGCACGGCTTTCCGAGATTTTCCCATGTGCCCGGATTGCGCGCGGGACTACGGAAATCCCCTGGATCGGCGCTACCACGCCCAAACCATCGCCTGTCCCCGCTGCGGCCCTAAGCTCTCCTTTATCGTCGGGGGACAAGAGGTCCCCGGAGACCCCATTGTCCTTGCGCAAAAAGCTCTGAGGGAGGGAAAGATTTTGGCCATCAAGGGCTTGGGCGGGACGCATCTTGCTTGCGACGCCACGCGGGAGGAGGTGGTAGCCGAGCTTCGGCGAAGGCTCGGTCGTCCGGCCCAGCCTTTCGCCCTCATGGCCCGGGAAGACCAGATCCCCCTTTTCTCCGAGCCCACCGAAA
>CAZQXP010000129.1:0-1880 GCA_964597525.1 uncultured Thermotogaceae bacterium
GCCATCCAGCTCATTTGGAACAGCATGATGAGCTGGGCCGGAGGCTGGTTTTTCCTCATGGCTTCTGAAATGTTCACCGTGGGTGCCCGGGACTACCGCCTTCCCGGCCTGGGCTCGTATCTCCAGGAGGCCGCGTACCTTGGGGATACCCGGGCCCTGGCCTGGGGCCTGGTGACGCTCATTTTTCTCATTGTCCTTTTGGATCAGCTCGTGTGGCGGCCCCTTTTGGCCTGGGCCGAGCGATTCAAACTGGAGATGGTGGAAAGCGAGGGCAAAACCTCCTCCTGGTTTTATCGGGTCTTGCGGGGCTCATTCCTTTGGTCCTCCCTTTGGCAGCGGGTTTTGGGGCCACTGGACCAGCGCCTCCTTGCTTGGTCTTTGGGGAAGAAAGCTTTAGGGGAAACGGAAGGGAAAAGGAGATCTCCATTGCAGTTCTACATTTTGACGGGGATCCTCGGCGGGGCCTTGGCGTTTGGGGCGGCTTGGGCCGCGCGATTCCTCCTTTCCCTTCCGGCTTCCCAGTGGATCCCCATTGCCGAGGGTGCCGGGGCCACGACCCTCCGAGTAATCCTGGCCCTCCTCCTTTCTGCCCTTTGGACCATACCCGTGGGGGTTCTTGTGGGCTTGAACCCGCGGGCAGCAAGTTGGATCCAGCCGGTGGTGCAAATCGCCGCGTCCATCCCGGCCACAGCCCTGTTCCCCATCCTCGTGATTGGCCTTGTACATCTTCCAGGTGGCTTGAACCTGGCGGCGGTGCTCCTCATGCTCACTGGAAGCCAGTGGTACATCCTTTTCAACACCATTGCGGGAGCCCGGGCCATCCCTCAGGATCTCAAATACACCGCGCGCCTCATGGGGCTTTCCCGCTGGCAACGCTGGCGAATTCTCTACCTTCCCGCCCTTTTCCCTTACCTTGTGACCGGGGCCATCACCGCCAGCGGCGGCGCCTGGAACGCCTCCATCGTCGCCGAGCACGTCACCTTCGGGGGCCAAACGTTGTACACCGTGGGCCTTGGGGCCATCATTGCCCAGGCCACGGAAGAGGGATACTATCCTCTCCTCTTTGCGGCCACGCTCACGATGATCACGCTGGTTGTGGCCATAAACCGGCTCCTTTGGCGGAGGCTTTACCGCGTGGCTGAGGAGCGGTTCAAGCTGGAGTGAACTATGGCTGAGCACCTCTTGGAGCTTAGGAACGTGAGCCAGGTTTACCGGAGCGGCGACCGGGAGTTCCTGGCCCTAAAAGACGTTAGTCTCGCCCTCGATGAGGGTGAGCTTCTCGTCCTTTTGGGACCCTCGGGGTGCGGGAAAAGCACGCTTTTACGTATCGCCACGGGGCTCCAGCGGCCCACTTCCGGCGAGGTACTTTATCGGGGAGAACCCTTAAAAGGGGTGAATCCCCGGGCCACCATCGTGTTCCAAACCTTTGCTCTCTTTCCCTGGCTCACGGTTTTGGAGAACGTGGAGGTGGCGTTGGCGGCGCGGGGCGTGCCGCCCGAGGAGCGGCGGCGCCGGGCCCTGGAAATTTTGGACCGGGTGGGTCTGGACGGGTTTGAGGGCGCCTATCCCCGGGAACTCTCCGGAGGGATGCGCCAAAAAGTCGGTTTTGCGCGGGCCATGGTAGTGGAGCCGGAGCTTTTGTGCCTGGATGAGCCTTTTTCTGCGCTAGATGTTTTGAGCGCCGCTGTCCTGCGGGGCGAGCTCTTGGAGCTATGGCTGAGCGGAAGAATTCCCACCAAAGCCATCCTCATGGTCACCCACAATATCGAAGAGGCCGTGCTTTTGGGGGACAGGATCGTGGTTATGGAAAAGGATCCGGGCCGCATCGTCACGGAGGTCCACGTTTCCCTTCCCCATCCACGGAACGCCAACGATCCTTC
>CAZQXP010000130.1:0-1872 GCA_964597525.1 uncultured Thermotogaceae bacterium
GAGGTGGAAATCGATCCGGGCTTCCTCTACCGGACCCTTCGGGCCATGGAGGAGGAAGGCCTTGTCCGCTCCTCCTGGGACACCTCGGGAAGCGGGCCGGCCCGCCGCGTCTACACCCTCACCGAGGAAGGCCGCGCGGTGCTCAAGGCTTGGGTCGCGCACATTCGCCGTCTCCGGGAAAAACTGGATCAGTTCCTAAGCACCTACAAGGAGCTCGAGGGAGGTGAAAAGGATGCGGGAGCATAGGGAGTTCGATTGCGGGCACCATGAGCATGAGGGCTTCGGCTGCGAGCCCCATGGGCCCTGGTTTTTCCGCAAACCTTGGGGCCCAAGGCCCTGGGGAGGTTGCTGCTGCCGGCCTTGGGGCTTCCGGCGATTTTGGACAAAAGAGGAGAAAATCGCGGCTTTGGAGCGCTACCTTGAGGCCCTAAGGAAAGAAGCCCAGGCGGTGGAGGAAAAACTCGCCGAGCTTCGCCAAAAGTAAGGAAAAGCGGGGCGGCTAAAGCCGCCCCGCCTTTTTTCATCGCAGAATGCGCGGATTCTGACGCCGATGGTTGCGGGCACACTTTTGGCAGTACACAGGACGATCGCTTTTGGGCATGAACGGGAGCTCCTCGATGGGTGCTCCGCAATCGGCGCATGTAAGACCCAGATGCCGAACGTCGTACATCTTGCGTGGACCCCTTTGCACATTTTCCTCCTTCCTCCCCCGATTTAACTGGCGAGGAACACCACTCTATCCCAAAACACCTCTTTTGTCACCCTTTTTCCGGTTGCAGGAAAAGCTGGCCGAAGAGGAAAAGGGAAATAACCCCAAAAACGCCGAATCCTAAAGAGGCCCAAAGGATTTCGGGGCCGCCCTCCACCACGCCCAAGGCTTCCCGAAAACCTTGAGCCAAATAATACGCGGGCAAAACTCGCCCCAAAGTTCGCAGGGTAGGGGGCAAGAACTCGAAAGGAATGTAAATTCCCGAAAGGAAAAGCATGATCTGGGTGAGGATCATGCCCGCGGCCGCTGCGCTCCCCGGCTTCCGCACCACAAAGCTCACAAGCGCTCCCAACCCCACGGCCCCAAGGGCGCACGCGAAAGCATAGAGCGAGAGAAGCCCTAGGTTTACGGAGAAGGAAACGCCAAAAAGAAGACGGGCCAAAACAAAGTTCAATCCCGCGGCGAAAAAGCCAAGGCCCATGCGCACGAGGCCCACGCCAAGAAGGAGGGACCACCCGGAAACCGGCGTGGCCAGCATCGGCCGAAGGATCCCGCGTTCGCGCATGCTCGCCATCCTCCCAGCTATGGCAAAGATCCCGGCCTGGAGGACGGCCATGGCCATAAGCCCAGGCACAATGTAGTGGAACCACGAAGCTGTGGAGAGCTTTCCCACATGAGTTTTCTCCACATTTACCGGGGGAGATACTCCTGCCACCCGCAATTCCAGGGCCCGCACGATCCCGCGGCCAAGCCTTTCAAAGTCGGGATTGTCTTGGATGCGGCCCCGATTCAAGATTAGAACGAACTTTCCCTCTTCTTCCGCAAGACCGAAATCCACCTCGTTTCTTGCCACAGCCAGCGAAAGTTTCTCTCTGTCGGGAAAGAGTTTCGGGGAAACTTCCGAGAACTGGGAAAGAACAGAGAGAACGAGCTCCTTATGCAAACTGCTAACTATCCCCACCCTCGTTGGGTTTTCCCCTCTGCCCCAGATGAACCCAAAAAGCACAACGAAGACCATGGGCAGGGCGAGGGTAAAGAAAAAGTCCGTGCGATCCCGGAAGAAGATGCGGAGCTGTGCCGCAAGAATGGCGAAAAAGGCGCGCATCATTCCTCCCAAAGGCGAAGCTTTTTCCCGGAAAAAGCGGCGCTCACAAAAAGCCAAA
>CAZQXP010000131.1:0-1854 GCA_964597525.1 uncultured Thermotogaceae bacterium
TACTCGCCCGCTTTCTTATAGGTGTGCTGGACGATCTTCCCTTCCGCGGAGGAGCCATCCCCGAAATCCCAGCGGTAGCTTAGAGGATCGCCATCAGGATCAGAGGAAGCGGAGGCATCGAAGGTCACGGACTCATCGGTGAAGGGATCCTTGGGCCAGAAGGTGAAGGAGGCCTTGGGCGGGTTATTGAGGGCGCGGATGAGGGCCGTGGCCCGGCCTGTTCCGGAAGGGCCCACCACCACAAGGGTCACCAAATACTCGCCGGCGCGGCGGAAGGTGTGGGAAATTTGGGCGCCCGAGGCCACCGGAGACCCATCCCCGAAATCCCAGAGGTAGTCGGTGAGGGGGCCGGCGGGGTCCGTGGAGCGGCTAGCGTCGAATTGCACCGTAAGCGGAGCTTGGCCCTCCTTGGGCTCAGCGAGGATCACGGCGAAAACGCCGGAAGAAGGCGAAACGTTTTTGGAAAGACACCCGCCAAGAAGAAGGCCAAGGGCAAAAAGGGCGAGGAGAAACGCCCCCGCTCTGAATCGGGAAAAAGAAGGGGAAAACCCAGCGCTCATGCCTCCTCCTTTGCGCCTAGAACCCACAGCTCGGCCCTCCCAAAACCTGCACCACTTTCGTGACGCTCGCCACTTCGCCCACCTCGTCCACCACGGAAAGGGTCACGGGATAGGCGCCGCCGTAGCGGTAGCTTTTCTCCACCACCATCCCTTCGGCAAAAGTTCCGTCACCGAAGGCCCACATGTAGCGCACGATTTTTCCGTTTGGGCTTCGGGAAGGGGAGGCGTCGAAAGTGATCACCTCGTAGGTGCCCACCGGAATAGGGGGCACGGAGAAATCCGGCTCGGGCGGGGGAAAGCGCACCACCACCTGGGCCTGGCGCGTGCTCTGCATGCCGCGGTCGTCGTAGACGGTGAGGGTCACGCGGTAGGTGCCGCCGCGGCGGTAGGTGTGGGAGACGATGGGGCCGAAGGCCTTGTCGCCATCGCCAAAGTCCCAGATGTACTCGACAATGCGGGAGCCCTCGGAAAAGGAAAGGGAACCATCGCAGACCACGGTGAGGGGCGCCACGCCCTCCGTGGGACGAAGGGAAAAGATCGCTTCCGGAGCCTTTACGGAAAACTTTCCCACGCAGCCCGAAAGGATCAGGGCGGCCACCGTCATCACGCCAAAAACGAAAAACCTTGCGCGCATCCGCCCTCCTTTAAAGAGGAAACTCCACCCGCAGGGTAAGGCCAAGCCAAAAGCCCGAAAGATCCAAAGGATCGGGCTTTCCATCGCGGTTCAGGTCCATGGGAATATCTCCGGAAAAGAGGCCAGGAAAGAGGGCAAAGCGAAAACCGCCCTCGAGGCCGAGGCTCAGGTTGGGGAGGATGGGCCAGGCCGCGCGCAAAAAGGCCGCGGCTATGAACGTTCTCCCCGAAAAAAGTGCCTCCCCCCGGGTGGGCACAAAGGAAAGGGGGAGATCCGGGAACTCGGCAGCGTAGGAAAGGTTGGCCCAGGCGAAGCCCAGGCTCGCCCCAAGGAAAAGGAGGCCGGGAAGGGGCGCGAAGTGGAAAAGAAGGTGCAGGTCGGCGTAGCTCAGGCCCAAGTTCACCGCGACCTCCTGGGCGCCCCAGGAGCCGGAAGTCCCTGTTTCCATGCCAAAAAGGGAGAAGCCCAATCCCAGGGCGAAGGGCTCGCCCAGGGTCTCCGCCACCCGCACCCCAACCCCGCCGGACATGAGGGGGATGAGGGGGATATCGCCGAAAAAGGTGCTGTTCCCGTAGAGGATGGCCTGGTTGGTGAGCTGGATGAAGGAGGAAATGGCCGGCGGATAGGTGCGGAAGAAATGAACGCCCGATTCCACCCCCA
>CAZQXP010000132.1:0-1851 GCA_964597525.1 uncultured Thermotogaceae bacterium
GCTGTATGCCCAGGCCGAGCCCGCTAGCCCCCTCTGAGCCTTTTCTTTCCGATCCTGAAATGGTCCTGATTTCCCGGGCTTTGGAGGAGGCGAAAGAAAAAATTTCCGCCGATGGAAGCCAAGCTGTGGATTCCCTTGCGGAGCTTTTGGCGCACGGCGGGGCCTTGGTTTTCCCGGGTTTTCGCCGCTGGGCTGAGGATGAATCGCCCAAACTCCGCAAAGCCCTGGTTCAAGTGATCGCGAAAGCCGCAGACCCCAAGGATCCTTTCCGGGCCGTTTTCCTTTTTTCCTTGATCGAACCCCTCCTTTGGGATAAGGAGCCTTCTGTGCGCCGAGGCGCCCGGCGGGTCCTCCGGGAAAAGCTCCTTTCCATCTATCCCGAGGAGGCTCTGGAGATCCTTGCCCAATGGGCATCCGATCCTTCGCCGGAAAAACGGGCCTTCGCTGCTTCCCTTCTTCCCCTTCTTCCGGAACGGATGGCCAAGCGCGCCCTCATCCTCCTCCGCTGCCTTGCCCGAACCGAGGAGGAGAAAGTGCGCCGCGCGGTACGGCGAAGCTTAGAAATTTTCAAAAAACGTGCGCCGAAGGCGGTGGAGGATGAGATTAGCCGCTGGGAAGCCGATCCTCTTCTCTCCGCGCTCCTCTTGCGCGAATAACTTTCCTTAGACCCAAATCCACAAGGAAACTTCCCGCCGAAGCCCAAAGGAAAATCGGCCAAAGAGAGACCCACTCCCGCTTTTCGCCCTTAAGCTCGGGAATTTCCTCGTCCTCGAGCACTTTTCCACCGGTAAGGCGGGCCAAGGTTTCCAGGGCGGCCTTGTCCGGGCCGAGCTCAGAAAACTCCGGCGGGTAAGGAAGGGCAAGAACGGTTCTCCCCCAAAAGCGTCCGGACTCCTCGGAAAATGTCAAAAGCCAAGCCCCGGAAGAAACCGCGGGTATTTCCGCCTCATAGCGGCCCGGCCCGCTTTGCCGAAACTCCAAGGGGATGGATTCCCCTCGTCCAACCAAAGAACCACGGAAGGAAAGGCCCTGGACCCACCGGCCGGCCTCTGCGACGTCCAAAAACACCCGAAGTTTTTGCCCCTCCTTTTCCCAACTCACCTCGACGGGAGAGCGTTCGGACCAAATCCTGGAGATGAGGAGGCCGAAAAATTCCCCAAGATCCGGAGAGGAAAGCCAATCCTTGGACCAAACGCCGCGGAGATCGGTGTTGAGGACGGCCACCCTCCCCATCCCCACCTGTCCGAAGGCCAAAATGGGGTCCCCGAGCCCGGAAAGGAGGGCGACCTCCGCCGTGGGCTTGGGAAAGGTGAGGGCATAACCGAAAAGCGGAGGAAGGGAAAGATCAGCGAAATTCTCTCCATCCGGGCCAGGAAGGACCGCGAAATTCCCCTCCAAAAAGCGCGGCCTCAGGGCCCTTTTGGTCTCCTCCACCAAAATCGCCCGAAGTTCCCGGGGATCGGGGAGGATATAGAGCTCGCCCCGCCCGGCTTCGGCCAATCCAGAAAGGATCTCCAGATCGGGATCAGGGCCGATGGCAATGGAGGTTAACCCCACCCCGCTTTCCCGAACCGTGTTGTAGAGGGCCTGGAAATTTCGGCCCTCCCGCACGGTTTTCCCGTCGGAAACGAGGATGATGTGGCGGATGCGCGCGGTAACTTGGGAGAGGGCGGCGAGGGCCAACTCCACCGCGGGCCAAAGGTCCGTGCCGCCGCTTGGGGTGAGGCCGGCCAGGCCAGAAAAGAGGAGGGGTTTGGTGGAGGAAGCCGGGCCGGGAAAGGCCAGCCAAAAGGCGGTGCGGTCAAAGGCGATCGCTCCCAAAATGTCCCGATCCGGAATCCACTCAGCGGC
>CAZQXP010000133.1:0-1835 GCA_964597525.1 uncultured Thermotogaceae bacterium
ATGGACTAACCTTTCGCCGGCGATGGAGGAGCTTTCCCTTTACCGGCGGTGGCGACCGAAGCGGTTTTCCGAGGTGGTGGGCCAGGATCTCGTTGTGGCCACGCTTAAGCGGGCGGTAGCCCTGGGAAAGCTCCATCACGCTTACCTCTTTGCGGGACAGAGGGGTGTAGGAAAAACCACGCTCGCCCGGATCCTCGCCCGCGCCGCCAATTGCCTCGCTCCCGAGGACGGCGAGCCCTGCAACCGCTGCCCCAACTGCCTCCGAATCCTCGAGGGGAAATCCCTAGATGTCGTGGAAATCGACGGCGCCTCCCACCGCGGGATCGACCAAGTCCGTCAACTCCGGGAGGAGGTGGCCTTCCTTCCCGCGGGCGCCCGCTACAAGGTCTACATCATCGACGAAGTGCACATGCTCACCCAGGAAGCCTTCAACGCCCTCCTCAAAACGTTGGAGGAGCCGCCGCCGCATGTGATCTTCATGTTCGCCACCACCGAGCCCCATAAAGTCCCTCCTACGGTTCTTTCCCGCTGCCAAGCGTTTTGGCTCCAGCCCATTCCTGAGGAGCTCATTGCACAAAAGGTGCGGGAAATCGCGGAGAAGGAGGGTTTTGAGCTTGAGGAGGGCGCGGCGGAGTTCTTGGCGCAAAGGGCCGGCGGATCTTTACGGGATGCGTTGGTGCTTTTGGAACAACTCGGCCGAGCTGGTCCCATTACGGCAGAGAGGATCGAGGCCTATTTGGGCCTTCCGCCGCGGGCCCAAATTGACGCGTTCTTGGATGCTCTTTTGACTAAAAATGCTGACGACGCTTTGGAAATTGTGGCGGATCTCTCCAGCCGCGGCCGGGATTTGGCCCTCTTTGCGGAGGAACTCCTTTCGCGGGCCCGCGACAGAATCGTTTCCGGAGAGGACGGGTTCCTTCCTTTAATCCCCGCGCTCATTGAGCTTCGTTCCCAGCTTCCCCGGGCTTTTTCCCGAAGACTCCATCTGGAACTGTTCGTTCTGGAACATTGCGGCCCCCCTAAACGGGTACAAGTTTCCAAAGCCCCGGTGAGAAAGAGTGCAGAAATCGTGGCCCCTTCCAGGGATCCGGGTTTCCCCAAAGCCGAGGACGCACCCGTTCCCCAACCCTCCCCCGAAAAAGCTCCGGAGACTTTTTCCCAAAAAGACGAAGCGAAGAGTTCGGAGGAGCCGGGGGATCCCTGGGAGAGGCTTTTATGGGCGGCATGGGAAAAGAGGGCGGATTTGGGCGTTTTCCTCTCCCCTGCCCGCGCTTCCTATTCCGATGGAATCCTGCGCATTCTCCTTCCCGAAGGTTACCGCTTTCACTACGAGCTCCTCCGTGAAAAGGACCTGAAAGCTGTTCTGGAAGAGGTGGCGCGGAAGTTCTACGAGCCGCTCCTTGCCGTGGAGATCGAATACGCGGGGAACGACGGGCCGCGTCCTCTTACCTTGGAAGAAGCGGCGCGGCTCTTGGCAGAGCACCTGGAAGGGAAGATCATTAGCTCGTGATCCCTGCGCTGGAGGAGCTTCTTTCTGCCCTTTCCCGGCTTCCGGGAATCGGCCGGCGCTCGGCAGAACGCATCGCTTTTTTCCTTCTCACCAAGCCCGAGGAGGCCGAGCGCTTGATCAAGGCGCTAACGGGCCTTTCCCAAATCGGCCGCTGCCCCCGTTGCCATGGGTTTTCCGAGGGCGGGCTTTGCCCCATTTGCCGCGATCCTTCCCGGGATCAGAAGACCATTTGTGTGGTGGCTCGGCCCTGGGAAGTGGAGCAGATCGAGCGCACGGGCGAATACCGCGGCCTTTATCACGTGCTCGGCGGCCTCATTTCGCCTAC
>CAZQXP010000134.1:0-1827 GCA_964597525.1 uncultured Thermotogaceae bacterium
AGCCCGCTAGTATGTGGCACCAAAACTACAAAAGTAGCACAAGGAGGAGAAATGCGTGCCAAACTCCTCGTTTTTTTGCTCGCATCTTTAGGATTTTTGGCCGCGGCCCAGCCGGTAGTGATCGCCACCTCCGAAGTTTTCGGGTCGCTTGCCCGCGCCATTGGCGGTGAGGATATCCTCGTGATCACCATCATCCCCGCGGGCTTCTGCCCTGCCCACTACGACCTCAGGCCCTCGGATTTCCTCCACCTCGCCCAAGCGAAACTCGTCCTCTACCACGGGATCGAGGTCTGGATGGATCGGCTTTTGGCCAACGTGAACCCGGAGGCCAAGGTCCTGAAACTCTCCGGCCCCTGGAACTATCCGGAAGCCTTGGCGGAAAAGGCCGAGGCTGTGGCCAAGGCCCTAAGCGAGATCCTTCCCGAGAAGGCCGCGCTTTTTGGGGAGAGGCTCTCCGTGTTTCTGACCGATCTAGAAGCCCTTTCCGGTGAAATTCGCGCCCGCGCGGAGGAACTGGGGCTTTCCGAGATCCCCGCCATCGTCATGACCTTTCAAGAGAGCTTTGCCCGCTGGCTGGGCCTGAAAATTGTGGCCACCTTCCCGCCGGAGGAGCGGCTCACCCTGCGGGATCTCCTCGCCCTTGCGGAAAAGGGGAAAGAGGCGGGAGTAAAAATCGTCATCGATAACCTCCAGTCCGGCGTCTCTTTTGGTGGGCGGCTTGCCCAGCTCCTCGGCGCCTCCCATGTGGTCCTCACCAATTTCCCCGGCCCCATTCCCGGAACGGTGGACATGCTCGCGATGCTTCGGGTGAACGCAAACCTCGTGTTTTTGGCGGTGGAGTCCCTCCAGGCGGTGGCAGTGCCGTGAGCTTCCAGGAAATCGATCCGAAAACGGACCCGAAGGAGCTCTTCCTCCTGGGGACCCGGTTCCACGGGCATCCCGGGCCGTTTTTGGCCCTGGGAATCCGCATGGGCCTTCTGGCCCTTTCCCTCCTGGGAAGCCGCGGCCACCAGGGGATCGTCGCCGAAGCGGAGACCGGGACAAAACCGCCTCTTTCGTGCATGGTCGACGGAATCCAGATCTCCACAGGCTGCACCACAGGGAAAGGCAACCTTTCCGTAAAACCCTTGGGAAGAGCGGCCGCGGTTTTCTCCGCAAACGGGAAAAGGGTGCGGATCGAGGTTAAACCAGAATGGCTTTCCCTCCTGGAAAAGCTCGGGGCGCCCGATAACCTAGCGGAGGAAGTGCTCCGGGCCCAGGCGGAAGAGCTTTTCGTGTGGACCCTCTTTTAGAGCTTTCCGAGGTTTGGGCGGCGTATCCGGGCGGACGGGGGGTGGCCCTCCGCGGCGCCTCCCTCCGCCTCTTCCCAAGTGAGCTCGGCCTCCTCCTGGGGCCCAACGGCGCGGGAAAAACCACGATTTTGGAGGTCTTCCTCGGTTTCGTCGCTTATCGGGGAAAGGCCAGGGTGAGAGGCCTAGAGGTCCGGGAAAACCTCGGAGAAGTCCGGCGAAGCTTGGGGTATCTTCCCCAAGCCCTCTTCTTCCCGCCTTCTACCCCCTGCCGCACCGTGGAGCTCGTGATGATGGGAAGATTCGGGCTCTTCCGCCCCTGGCAAAGGCTCCCCAAAGAGGAGAAAAAGAAGGCCTTTGGGGCCCTGGAACGCGTAGGACTTCTGGAAAAAGCGGAGTGGCCCGTGGGGCACCTTTCCGGAGGCCAGCAAAGAAAAGCCCTTCTAGCGCGGGCTTTGGCCAAAGGCGCGGAAATCCTCCTTTTGGATGAGCCCTTTGCCTCTTTGGATCCCGAGGCCCGAGCGGATTTAGCTCAGGC
>CAZQXP010000135.1:0-1677 GCA_964597525.1 uncultured Thermotogaceae bacterium
GCACGTGATCGTGGCTGAGGAACACTTCCTGAGACCGGCCGAGGACGTTGAGTATGCCAGTCACATCCTAGGCTTCCTGGACCGGCACTTTCACCGGTGATCCCCGTGCTTGAGCACGTATTTCGGGGTACGAGCGGATCCTACGGATGAGCCTTTGAACCGGTCTTTTGGGAGCGTCCGCAATGTCCGGCCGGCTCATCGCTTCCCGGGGTTGGATAAGGGGTCTCCGCTGGGAAAAGGAGTGGGCATTCTGGAACCCCGTCATTGCCGGGGGTCTTTTCCAGGCGGAAACGGAGGGAGATCTTCACCGCGTCCCCGTTTCCTTGCGTTTGCGGCAAGGCCCGGGAAGCTTTGGTACGCCCGGCAGGATTTGAACCTGCGACCTCTGGCTCCGGAGGCCAGCGCTCTGTCCGTGCTGAGCTACGGGCGCTGCGGAGGGAGCGGGATTCGAACCCGCGGCCAGGGTTTTGAGCCCCGGCAACGGCTTAGCAAGCCGTCCTCTTCGGCCCCTCGAGCATCCCTCCCATCCCCGCATTCTATGCCGAAAACCTTTCCTGTCAAACGCTCTCCCCTCCCATTGGGGAAAAATCCCCTAGGCCGGTAAGATCGGGCTATGCTTCGCCGCTATAAAGCTTTTCTTCTCGATATCGACGGCGTTTTGGTCCGCGGCGGAAAGGCCATCCCCGGCGCCGCCGATGCCCTGGAGGAGCTTCGGAAAATGGGGCCTGTCCTCCTCCTCACCAACAACTCCACGAAATCCCGCAAGGGCACAGCGGAAAGGCTTTTGGTGGCGGGGATCCCTGCAAGGCCCGAGGATGTTTTGCCCAGCTGCTATTTGGCCGCGAAGTTTTTGCATGAACGCTTTGGCTCCGTGCGCTTTTGGTACATCGGCGAGAGCGGCATCCTGGAGGAAATGTGCGCCGCGGGCCACGTCCCCGTGGGCCCGATGGAGGCGGAGTGGATCGTCGTGGGATTAGATCGGGATGTGAACTACGAAAAACTCACCTTGGCCTTGCGCGCCCTTTTGCGCGGGGCCAAGCTTTTAGCCACGAACGAGGACGCAACCTTTCCCACACCCGAAGGCCTCATTCCCGGCGCGGGCGCCATCGTGGGCGCCCTGCGGGGGATGGGATTCCCGCCGGAGTTCGTGGTGGGAAAACCCTCGCCCATCGCCTTCGAGATCGCCCTGGATATTTTGGGCGCAGAACCCCATGAGGTTTTGATGATCGGCGATCGGGTGGACACCGACGTGGTGGGCGCGGCGAAACTCGGGATGGACACGGCCTTGGTCCTAAGCGGCGTGGCCAAAGAAGAGGACGTTCAGGGAGATCTACGTCCGAATTACCTGGCCCGTGATCTTCTTTCCCTTGTGCGGGGCGACTTCCTTTCCCTTCGGTAAAATTCGGTGATGCGCATTTTGATTCGTTCCCCAAGGATGGGAGAGGTGCCGGCCGAGCTCGTTGCGGACTGGGCGCCACGCACGGTAGAGGCCATTTCCAAGGCCCTACCCATAAAGGCCGAGGCGAATCGGTGGGGAAAGGAGGTGTACTTTTCCACGCCAGTGGCCGTGGATTTGGAGAAGGCCGCGGAGGTAGTGGAGAAGGGCGCCATCGGCTATTGGCCGCCGGGCCGGGCACTGTGTCTTTTCTTTGGACCCACCCCAGCTTCCCGAAACCC
>CAZQXP010000136.1:0-1663 GCA_964597525.1 uncultured Thermotogaceae bacterium
TTGTTCGCGGCACTTTGGAAAACTGTTTCGCTTTTTAGGCTCCCCTCTCCCCTTGGGGAGAGGGTTAGGGTGAGGGGGACACGATGAAGCGCATTCTCTTTCGCGACGTGGAGGTGATTGCCACCTTCGATCCCCAAGGCCGGGAGCTCAAAAAAGCCTGGCTTTTGGTGGAGGGAAACCGCATCGCCGCTTTGGGCGAGGGCGAGCCGCCCCAAGGCCCCTTCGATGAGGTCATCGACGGCCGCGACCGCGTCATGATCCCCGGCATGGTCAATACCCATCACCACCTCTACCAAACCCTCTTCCGAGCTGTTCCCGGTGCCCAAGATAAAAAGCTCTTCGACTGGCTTGTGTTTCTGTACGAGCGCTGGCGCGGGATCGACGAGGAAGCGGTTTACGTATCGGCGGTCGTGGGGCTCACGGAGCTTCTCCTTTCCGGCTGCACCCTTTCCACCGATCACCTCTACCTTTTCCCCCGGGGCAAGCGGAACCTCATCGATGTCGAGATCGAGGCCGCGAAAGCAGTGGGGATCCGCTTCCACCCCACCCGCGGCTCCATGTCCCTCTCCCGAAAAGAGGGCGGCCTTCCCCCTGAGGATGTGGTCCAAACCGAGGAAGAAATCCTTGCCGATAGCGAGCGCCTCATCCTCCGCTATCACGACAAAAATTTTGGGGCGATGCTCCGCATCGCCCTCGCTCCCTGCTCTCCCTTCTCGGTGACGCCCAAGCTCATGCGGGAAACGGCAAAGCTTGCCCGAAGGCATGAGGTTCTCCTCCATACCCACCTTGCGGAGACCCTCGACGAGGAAGCTTTTTGCCTCGAGAAATTTGGCAAGCGGCCCGTGGATTACCTCGCGGATTTGGATTGGCTTGGCCCCGATGTGTGGATCGCCCACGCCGTGCACCTCAACGCCCAGGACATTCAGAAACTTGCGCAAGCCGGGGTGGGAGTAGCGCATTGCCCCTCCTCCAACATGCTTTTGGGCTCGGGAATCGCGCCGATTCCGGAAATGCTTTCGGCCGGGATGAAAGTGGGGCTTGCCGTGGACGGCTCGGCCTCCAACGACGCCTCCAACATGATCCGCGAGGCCCGACAGGCCATGCTCCTTTCCCGGGTGAAGTACGGAGCGGAGGCCATGCCTGCCCGGAGGGCTCTTTGGATGGCCACCGTGGGCGGAGCCCGGGTTATGGGCTGGGAGCAAGAAGTGGGCTCCCTCGAGCCGGGAAAGTGCGCGGACCTGTCCCTTTGGGACATTTCCACCCTGGAGTTCGCCGGTGCCGCGGACCCCGTGGCCGCGCTTTTGCACTGCGCTGCCCAGTACGCGGATTTGGTGATGGTGAACGGCGAGATCCTCGTGCGGGGCGGGGAGCTTGTGAAGAGCGAGCTTTACCGGTACGTTCCCCGGCAGCGGGAGATCGCGCGGAGGCTTGTGCAGGGCGTATGAGGGTTCGGGTAAGTCTCTATTTTCCGTTCCGGGAGGAGATTCCCGAGAACCCTGTGGTGCTTGAGCTCCCCGAAGGAGCGGTGGTGGGCCAGGTGGTGGAGGCGCTCGTTGCGCGCTATCCCTTCCTTCGGCCGCGGCTTTACGACGCGCAAGGGCAAATCCACCGCCACATCTCCGCCCTTGTGAACGGCACCTCCATCCAGTTCCAGCGGGGGTGG
>CAZQXP010000137.1:0-1651 GCA_964597525.1 uncultured Thermotogaceae bacterium
GGAACGAGCGCGGGCTTTGCTTTCCGCCCTCCTTTTGGGAAGCCGGGGCCTCCTTTCCACTGAAGAAAAGGAGGCCTTCCGCCAAGCGGGTGTGGCCCATCTTCTTGCTCTCTCCGGGCTCCACGTGGGGATCCTTGTGGCCGGAGGCTGGTTCCTGTTGAGGCTTCTCCGCTTTCCCCGGGCTTGGCGCTATTTTCTCCTCATTCCCGCAGTGGGCTTCTACGTCCTCATCGGCGGGCTGCGCGTCTCGCTCCTAAGGGCGGGGGTGATGTTCGGGGTGGTGGGCGTGTTTTGGATGCTCTGGGAGCGCGGCCTTGTGGCCAAAGCCTGGCTTGATCCCCTGCAAGGCCTTTCCCTAGCCGGCCTCATCGTTTTCCTCATCTGGCCCTGGTCCGTAATGGATGCGGCCTTCCAGCTCTCTTTTTCGGCCACCGCCGGGATCATCATCCTCCTGCCATCATGGACGAATTCCCCGCTCCGCCGGCGTCTTCCTCGCATCCCCCGGTACTTTTTGGATCTCGTGGTGGTGAGCGCCTGCGCCCAGCTGGGCGTCCTTCCTTTCCTCACCTCAACCTTCGGATACCTTGCGCCCTATGGCCTCCTGGCAAACCTCGTCCTCATCCCCTGGACCACGGTCCTCCTTTGGGCCGGGATCTTTGGGCTTCCCTTTCTGGCGATCCCCCAGACCCAGGTGTGGGCCGGCCGTCTCCTCGCCGCGGTGGCGGAACCTTACCTCTGGCTTGTAGAAAGACTCGGAAAACTTCCGGGTGCGGTGCTTCCCGTGGGCGAGGGGTTCGGCCTGTGGTACCTCTTGGCGCTCCTTTCCCTTCTCATCCTCCGCGCCGCTCAGGAGGAATTCCTCTTTCCGCTAAGGCCCGAGCCAAGACCGCATCCAGCATGGCCGGGGTGAGCCTTTTCGTTTGGGTGTTCTGGCGAGAGGGATGGTAGGAAACGAGAACCAGCGGGCCTTCCGGCCGAAGATCCAAGGAAAGGCCGTGCCGGAATTTCGGCCTCGGCTGAGGAACCTTGAGGCCTAAAGAGGCCAAGGCACGCAGGGTCCAGGAAAAGGCAAGCCCGCCAAGACAAAGGATGAGCCGCGGCCTCACGATGCCGATCTCCGTGGCTAAAAAGGGAAGGCAGTTTTGGATTTCCGCGGCGGTAGGCCGATTTTCTGGTGGGGCGCAGCGGCAGATAGCGCTCAAGAAAACACCCCGTAGGGAAAGCCCATCGTCCGCGGCGCGGGCAAAGGGCTGGTTCGCCAGTCCCGCTCGGTGGAGGGCACTTATGAGGAAATCGCCAGCTCCGCGGGGGCCATCGCCCGTGAACATCCTTCCCGTGCGGTTGGCGCCGTGGGCGGCGGGAGCCAGACCCACAATGAAAAGCCAAGCTTCTGGATCCCCAAAACCCGGAACGGGTTTGCCCCAATAAGTTTCGCCGCGGTACGCGGGAGCTTTGCGGCGGGCCACCTCTTCCCGATAGGCCACCAGGCGAGGACAGGCCCGGCAGTGAACGACCTTTTCCGCGAGTTGCGCGAGCCTCAGGGCGCGAGATTCCACAAGCGAAAGACTCCGTCCTCGCCTACGGTGACGAGGCGCTCGTCCGTCAGGAAGGCAAGCCCCCAAATGCGGCCCTCGTGCCCAGAAAGCTCGGC
>CAZQXP010000138.1:0-1618 GCA_964597525.1 uncultured Thermotogaceae bacterium
GTGCTCTTTTGCAAAATCGCTCCCGATTCCAGTACGCGCCACCTACCCTCAGGAAGCGCGAAGGGCACCGGTCGGGAGGAATTATTGGCCACGACAAGCACCCCGTCCTCTTCACCCCGGAAGTACGCAAGGACCGGGCCTTTTGCGGAAAAGACACGAATTTTGCTTTCCGTGAGCTCGGGAAGTTCCGCCCGCCACCGGACGAGTTTCTGGACATGGCGGAAAACATCAGGGTTTACCACATCCCACGGAATAGGATAACGCTGGGCGTCGAAGTTTTCCTTTCGGCCCAGAAGCCCCCGTTCCTCGCCCTGAAAGATCACGGGCATACCCGGCTGCGTAAAGAGCAAGGTAAGGAGCATTTTATAGCGCGAGAGGGTCTCCAGGGAAGGGGTATCCCCCAGATCCCCGCCGCCCAAATCGCTCAGGATCCGCGAGGTATCGTGGGAAGAGATCAGGTTAAAGCCCATCGCCGTTACGTTCTCCCCATAAGCGGCGTAGTAGCGGGAAAGCCGGGCCAGGGCCTCCTCCCCGCTCAGATCTCCCCTCGCGTAGCGGAGAAGGATGTCCCGCCCCAGGGCGTAATTCATGAGGGAGTCGAACATGTGGCCTCGCACCCACTCTGGGGAAATCTGCCAAATCTCGCCCACAAGATAAAAGTCAGGGTTCTTGGCCTTCACCTCGGCGCGAAGCCGGGAAAAGAACTCCTCGGCATTCAAAAGCTCATTGGGAACATCGATCCGCATCCCGTCAAAACCGAAATCGAGCCAGTAGAGGGCCACTTGGAGGAGGTATTCGAAGACCTCGGGGTTCGCAGTGTTGAGCTTGGGAAGGCTTCCCAGGCCCCACCATCCCTCGTAGGCCGTGCCATCGCCGGGGGTGAAGGGCCAGCGCCGGATGAAGTACCAGCTCCAATAAGGGCTTTCCGGGCCGCGCTTCACCACGTCTTGAAAGGCCCAGAAACCCACGCCCGTGTGATTGGGCACGAAATCGAAGATCACCCGGATCCCCCGAGCATGGGCCTCGTCCAAAAGCGCGCGAAGCTCGTCTTTTGTGCCCAAGCGCGGCGCAACCTCAAAGAAATCGTGGGTGTCGTAACCGTGCGCACTTCCTGAAGCGAAAATCGGGTTCAGGTAAATCAAGCCCACGCCGAGCTCTGCCAAATAGGGGAGCTTTTCCCTTATCCCCCGAAGGTCGCCGCCGAAGTATTGGTGACAACAGTGGAGCGGGGTGATGGGGTCGCTCCAAGCGGAAAGGATCGGCGCGGACGCGAAGGGGCTAAAGTTCGCTTCATCCGTGGCCAAGGCCAACGCATCATTGGTGGGATCCCCGTTGTAGAAACGGTCGGGGAAGATTTGATAGCCCACGGCCTTCCCCACCCAGAAAATCTGAGGGAACGGATCCTCCATTGGCGCCGTAAAGGAGGCAGGGCCCTCAGGCAGGGTTTTCTCCTCCCCACCTAAAAGACGGATGTGAAATCGGTAGGAAAACCCAAACGGAAGGTCGAGGGAAACCCGCCACATCTCCCCGCCCTCCCAGAAAAGCTGCCGTTCCATGGGCCAAGAGCCGTGGTCGGTAAGGAGGGTGATGGATTCGACGAATCCCGGGGCAACAAGAA
>CAZQXP010000139.1:0-1615 GCA_964597525.1 uncultured Thermotogaceae bacterium
GGGCCGCCGCCAACCCACCAGCACCGCCAAGCCCTAGGGGGAGCGGAAGAGGAGCGGAAGCCGCCGCAAAAGGTTGAGCTCCTCCCGCTCCCCCAAGCGGGCTCTCCTTACTGCTTGGGCCAAGACGGAAATGGTGCGGTCATAGGTTGCCCGGTCCACCGGGTAAGGCGTGCCATCCTTTCCACCATGGGCGAAGGAAAACCGCGCCGGATCGCGAAAAGATGCGGGCGCACCGTAAAGAAGCTCGGAAAGAAGGGCCAAAGCGCGCAAGCCTTTTGGGCCTAAGCCTTCCACGCCCAAAAGGGCCTCGAAATCCTGGGCGTGGGCCTCGTAAGTGCGTAGGAATACGGTCTCCAGGCGCTTTGGATCGATATCGGAAAGAAGAAGAGCGTGGCGCTCCGGAAGTTTTAGAGTCTGGAGATGCTTCAGTTCCCGCACAAGGGCATCCGGAGGACGTTTGGCGAGCTCCGGGATCGTCTCTCGGGCGGGCTCAGCTTCTTTCGCCACCAAATTAAGGACAAGATCCGCTTTAGCTCCCGCTACACCTGTATGGGGCTCGACCACAAAACTTCGGAGCCCTTCCGAAAGCCAGTGGTAGCGGCGTGCAAGATGCACTTCCTCCTTCATCCCCTGCTGGACCACACACCACCGCCCCGCCCGGTCGAAAAAGAAAACGTGGTGATAGATTTGAAAGCCATCCTGGAGGGCAGCGGAGTCCACTTTTGCGCTCATACGCGAGGCATAGATTAAAGGAGCAGGTTCGATCCCCTCTTTTTCCGCCCAGGTGGTGATTTCCTCTGGGGTGCGCCGGGAAACCGCGCCCTTCCCTCCCGCGGCAAAAAGGCCGATCGTCGGCCCCACTTCCCGCAGCGCTTCCTTTAGGGCTCCACAAGTGGTGGTGGTAAGACCGCTCGAGTGCCAATCGAACCCCAAGAGGCACCCAAGGGCCTGGAACCAATGGGGATCGGAAAGCCTCCGCAGCACTTCTTCCGTCCCGAATTCGTCGGCAAGAGCGAGGAGGATCTCCCGGGAAAGCCGGACCATCCGGGAAAAGAGCCAACGCGGAGCCTTTCCCGAGTGCAGAGGAAGATCCGTGTATCCCGTGCGCCTAGCCATTTCCGCTCCTTTTCCAAAGGAGACGGTTTTCTTCAAGGATCGCTTGGGCTTGGCCCGCGCGCACCCAAGATGTGAGGGCGGCAAGAATTGTGGTCCGCACCAAAAGAAAGCTCGGTAAAGTACGCAGCTCTTCGCCCAAGGCACTCGCTACGTATCTCACGATTTCTTCCGCGGTTTTGGGCAAGTCCAAAGCAGATAAGACAAGCCCACGAATTTCCTCAAGCCTTTCCCGAAAAGCCTGGATTTCCGCGCGCAGGTTTGCGCCGAAGAGGATCGGGCCGTGACCGGGTACCACCGTCTCCTCCTGAAGCTCTGAAAGGGAAGAGAGAGCCTGATCCAGGTCGTAGCAAAAAGGGATCGGGTGCTTTTGGAGGATTTGTGAGGGGAAGAGGGCGTCGGCGCAAAAGAGAACGCCATCGAACCGCACGCCGATTTGAGCCGGTGCATGTCCGGGAAGGGCCACGATCTCCACCTCGAACGGGCCGAGTTCGACCTTACC
>CAZQXP010000140.1:0-1601 GCA_964597525.1 uncultured Thermotogaceae bacterium
CACCTTTGGCTTCACTGGCGCTGGGTTCTCCAGATGACGAAGGCTCTGGCTAAGCGCAAGGCTCCAAAGGCCCCAGTTTGTCCTCCTGAGGAGCGCTTAAAGGAAAATGGCGGAGGTAAATGAGCAAAGGAAACTCGCGTGGGTGGGGATGAACCTCATTCCCTCCCTCACCCCGCGGCGAAGAAAACTTCTCCTTGAGCGTTTTCCTGATCCCTGTGAAGCCTGGGAAGCTCTGGGCCGCGGTCCTCTTTCGGATCTTTTTGGCGAGGCGGCTCCCGCGATTTGGGAGGAACGCCGGAGGGCCAAGCCCGAGGAGGAACTCACTAAAGCGGAAAAGGCCGGGGCCCGCATTGTCACCATCGAGGGGGAATATCCCGAACCCCTCCGGGAGATCGCCGACCCGCCGCTTGTTCTCTACCTCCTCGGGGAATGGACCCCGGAGGATAGGCTCGCTGTAGGCATTGTGGGAACCCGCCGGGCCACGAGTTACGGAAGGCTTGTGGCCAAAAAGCTTGCCCAGGAGCTCGCGGAGCGCGGGATCACCGTGGTTTCCGGGATGGCTCCGGGAATTGATACGGCGGCCCACGAAGGAGCCCTCCTTTCCGGCCGCACCCTCGCCGTTTTGGGTACAGGCTTGGGAAAACCTTACCCAGCGGGAAGCGAAAAACTCATACAAAGGATCGCCGAACGCGGGGCGGTCCTTTCGGAATTTCCCTGGGACATGGAAGGCGCACCGTGGACTTTTCCTCGCCGGAACCGCCTCATCGCGGGTCTCTCCCTCCTTTTGGTCGTGGTGGAGGCGCCGGAGCGCTCCGGGGCCCTGATCACCGCCGACTACGCCTTGGAGCAGGGAAAAGAGGTCCTTGCTGTCCCTGGCCCTATTACGTCCGAAGCTTCCTTGGGCACAAACCGCCTCATCCGCGAGGGCGCAAAACCCGTGCTCTCTGTAGACGACATCCTCGAGGAACTGGGCATGCTTCCCCTTCCCAAGCTTTCCCCAAAACCGCACATGCCCGAGCTTTCGGAGGAGGCAGCGCGCGTTTACGAGCTTATCTCCTTTGAGCCCCTTTCCATCGAGGAAATTGTGGCCAAGACAGGTCTTCCTCACCCCCGTGTTTCCCAAATCCTTTTGGAGCTGGAGCTTTCCGGGTTAGTGGAAGAGGCAGGGGGCCGGCGGTTTTTGCGCAAACCCCGGTGAGTGTAGCTTGCATTACATACCTGAACGCATTTCCCCGCTATACTCTCCCGGAGGTTTAAGGAGGCGACGATGAGAATGGCGTGGTTGGTCATGTTTTTGGTGGCGCTGGGGCTGGGTGTCCTCGCCGGGCCGGCGGGCTATATCTTCATCCTCGATGCTTCCAACTCCATGAATGACCCTTGGGCCGCGGGGAGAACAAAATTTTCCTGGGCCCAGGAAGCCCTAATCCAGACCATCCAGGCAATTACGGAAGATACGCCCTTCGGGCTTGTGGTGTTCGGTCACAGAATTGCAGAACCCAAGGAGAAAAGCTGCGTCGATATCGAGCTTCTTTTCCCCTTCCGTCCGTATCCCCGGGCGGAGCGGGCCGCGCTCATCCAAAGGATCCAGGGCCTAAAGGCCC